>JAKIXW010000399.1 GCA_022708865.1 Acidobacteriota bacterium | reverse complement strand
ATCCTGGCCTACGAGACCGATCTGCTTGAGTACCCCGACCTGTTCGACGGCAGCCCCGTCGTCCAGGCCAAAGTGCAGGAACTCATGGATGAGGCGACCGCCGAGATCGAGACGATCCTCGGGATGGGTGGGGTCATCCCCGCGATCGAGTCCGGCTACATGAAGACCGCGCTGGTGCGGTCGATGTCCGAGCGGATGAGTGCGATCAACTCCGGCGACCAGATCGTCGTGGGCCTGAACAAGTGGACCGAGGGTCTGCCTTCCCCGCTGACCGCCGGCGACGACGGCGGCATCTTCAAGGTCGACGAGAAGGCCGCCGAGGAGATCATCGCGTCGCTGGAGGCCACTCGTGCATCCCGTGACACCGCGCGGGCGGAGGCTGCGATCGAGACGCTCAAGCAGGCGGCCCGCGACGGCAGCAGCCTGATGGAACCGAGCATCGAGTGTGCGCTGGCGCGGGTGACCACCGGAGAGTGGGCCGGCGCGCTGCGTGAGGTCTTCGGCGAGTACCGGCCTGCGACCGGCATCGAGGGCCAGCAACTCGGGCTCACCGGCGACCGGGTCGAGGTGCTTCGTCAGCGGATCAACACCCTGGCCGAACAGATGGGCCACCGGCCGCGGATCGTGGTCGGCAAACCAGGGCTTGACGGGCACTCCAACGGCGCCGAGGTGATCGCCGTATCCGCGCGGCACGTGGGCTTCGACGTCATCTACTCCGGCATCCGGTTGAGCCCCGATGAGATCGTGCAGTCCGCGGTCGAGGAGGGTGCCGACGTGATCGGCGCCTCGGTGCTGTCGGGTTCCCACATCGACCTGGCCAAGCAGATTCTTGAAGGTCTGCGGGAGCAGGACGCGGATGAGGACATCGCGGTCGTGGTGGGCGGCATCATCCCGCCGGCCGACGCGACCGAGCTTGAGGCCATGGGCATCAAGCGCGTGTACACGCCGGCCGACTACGAACTGATGGACATCATGGAGTCGATCGTCGAGATCCTCGAGACGCGATGACGCTGGCGGCCGCGCGGGAGCTGAACAAGCACGCGGTATCGAAGCTGGTCGCGGTCTTCGAGGACACCCGTCCGCAAGCCGCCGCCAAGCGCGCGGAGATCCTCGATGAACTCGGGCCGGCGAAGGCCACGGTGGTGGGGATCACCGGCACGCCGGGGGCGGGCAAGTCCAGCCTGGTGGCGCGGTTGGTGCCGGCGCTGCTGGCGGAGTCGGATCTGTCGGTGGCCGTGCTCGCAGTGGACCCGGCCAGCCATGTCTCGGGCGGGGCGTTGCTCGGAGATCGGACCCGGACCCGCTTCGCCACCGGTGAGAAGCGGGCTTTCTTCCGCAGCCAGTCCAATGCCGCCGAACTCGGCGGCTTGGCGCCGACGACGTTCCAGGTCACCCGGCTGCTCAAGCGGTTGTTCGATGTCGTGATCGTGGAGACCGTCGGGATCGGGCAGAGCGAACTTGACATCAGGTACCTCGCCGATCACGTCTACCTGGTGCTCCAGCCGCTCGGCGGAGACGAGATCCAGTTCCTCAAGGCCGGGATCATCGAGATCCCCGACTCCTTCATCCTGAACAAGTGCGACGACCCTGCGGCCAACCAGTCGTACTACCAACTGCGCTCATCGCTGTCGCTCGCGCGGCCCTTCGATGAGGAGCTCCCGCCGATCTTCCGCACATCGGCGCGTACCGGCGAGGGCGTTGATGAGGTGGCTGCGGCGATGCTGGACGTCGGGCCGCGGCACACCGACGACGAGCGCGAGGAGTACTTCTTCACCCGCTGGGTCGAGGACGAGTGGGGTGCGACGGGTCGGCGCTACGCCGAGGGCCGGGAGCTGCTGGCGGATGGTTTCGACGCCGCGCAGGGGGCGTTCGGACCCGGCATCGTGGAGTGGCTGACGAAGGCCGAGTAAGGGGGGGTCCAAGCCCTTTGCGGGCGAAGATCTGGGCCGTCAAGGGCCATATCTTCACCCGCAGGCCGAGCGGGCTCGTCAGTAGCGCTTCTTCACCACGACTTTGCCGCCCTTGAGCTTGCACAGCCCGGACTTCTTGACGATGACCTTGCGGTTCTTCACCGTGCAGACCTTGGGTGTCAGGCTCTTCACCTTTGTGTACTTGCGCAACTTCTTCGGTAGCGGTTTGGTCACCGTCGGTGCGGCAGAGACTGTGACGGGGACCGTCGCCAGAACGTTCGG
>JAKIXW010000398.1 GCA_022708865.1 Acidobacteriota bacterium | reverse complement strand
CTACAGGGTCCAGCGGATTGCCCTTGAGGTCCTCCAGGGGGAAGTTCTGCCAGTTCAGGCGCACTACGACATCCGCGCTCTTGTCCATGACGGTAGCTACGCCCCTGCGGTGGGAATACCCGCGGTCCACAAGGAACACCAGGCCCGGCTCTGCCTCGTGGCGCACTAGGGTCTCACCGCCCTCGGGTCCGGTAAGCTCGACGCTGGTAATGCGTGATGACTCCAGGTCCACGCCCATGTGCAGGCGCCAGTCGGTGCCCGTGCTTCCCGGCACGCTGATGGTGCTAGCATCCACCACCCGCACGTGGAGGCCGGGAGTGCCTTGGCCCAGGCCCCGCTCCTGAAGAAAGCGCATGACAAGGTGGCCCAGCCAGTCTACCGATTTGCGCAGCCTTTCCAGGACGCTCTCGCCCGTCAGATGGCAGATATCCAGCTCCTGCAACCGCAGCGCCACCTGGTCGATGGGCAGATCACACAGACAGTACAAGAAAATCATGCGAAGAAGATCAGAAGCCGTTCTTATCTCCCTTCTCCGGATTATTGCGGACTGATCGTATGCGCTACGCTCGAAGTCGCTCGGCATCAGGTCCACTACTAGCTGCCAGTTGTCTGCGATGATAGTGGAGGTTTCCATGCCGACAGCATACCGACACATCGCAACCCTGTCACTAGTCAAACCTAGCGCACATGCCCCCAGCCCCCCTCTCCCTTACGCCCGCAAACACCCGCGGGCGACGGGAGGAGGGGGGAGAACGACAGTGCATCGACCGTTCCGAACGCAGCAATGGCGGAATGTGGCTGCAGTGCGTTCATGCATAATGTGAGTGGAAAGCCCGCCCCACGGTCCGGCATCTCGGTGCCGCGGGTGGTCAGTGGTTCGGGTCTCGCAGATTGCGTGGACGGCAGGGGGGAGAGGGGAGAGGAGGGCTCGGCGGGCTTGCGACGGTGCCAGGTCTGGCGAGGCTGCGCCTAGGGCTCACCGGGTGTGCACTGCAGGCTTGTGGCAACGGGCGATGGCGGCCGTGCCGATCGCGGCGGCGGGCTGGAAAGCCCATCCCACTTGTCTGCGAACGGCTGGGTTGGGGGCGAGCTTTGCTGCGGACGTGACGAACTGCACCCATGCAGGCACCCAGCCGGCCCGGGGCGCAGGTTCGCCAATGGTTGACCGGGGGCCGGCGAACCGGCCCCCGGGTGTGCTTGTCACGTTGCGGGGATTAGCCGCGGATCAGGGAGAGCACGTTCTGGGGCAGCGAGTTGGCCTGGGCCAGGAAGCTCGTGGCCGACTGCACCAGGATCTGGGCGGTGGAGAACTCGGCCATCTCGGAGCCGAAGTCCGTGTCGCGGATGGCGCTCTCGGAGGCGGCGATGTTCTCGCGTGCCGTGGCCAGCGAGCGGCCCTGCGACTCGAGTTCGTTGGCCTGGAAGGCGCCGAGCTGACCGCGCAGGGTGCTGACGGCGTCGATGGCCGCGCCGATGGTGGTGAGGGCCGCCTGTGCGGTGGCGGCCGATGTGATGTCGAGTGCGTTGATGCCCAGGGTGGCCGAGGAGACGCTGTTGATCACGATCTCCGACTGCTCTCCGGCCGTCAGGCCGACCTGGAACGATGCCGCGCCACTGATCAGGCCCGCAACGGTGCCCAGATTGTGGACCGTGGCCCCGCCCGTCTCGGTCAGGGTGATCGTGTTGCCATTGGCGTCCTTGAGCTGCAGGCCCTCGCCGGCGGTGAAGGCCTGCGCCACGCCGCCGACGGTCACCGTCGCCGCGGCATCCACCCCGGCGTCGGTTACGGTGCCGGCGGCGTTGTTGAACATGGTCGTGCCGACCTGAACGACCTTCAGCGTCGTCGCGTCGCCCCAGTCGTTGGCCACGATCTTGACGGTGTCCGCGGGACCGCTACCGTTGTCCATGTAGATGGCCTTGGCCCCGGTGAGGTGACTCTTGGCGTTGATGGTGTCGATCATGCCCTGGACCGTGTCGGCGGTGGTGAAGTCGTCGATGAAGATGTCGTTGATGTACAGTGAGCCGGCCGCCTTGAGCGAATCGCTGGCCGCGGTGTAGGTCGTGGTCCCGCTGACCGTGGCCCGCTCGGCGGCGGTGGTCACATTGATGTCGATGTTTCCGGTGGTGAAGCCCGTGGTGACGAAGTTGACTGCCGAGACGAGACCGGGCTGCTCGTTGCTGATCTTGTTGCCGACAGTACCATCCAGCAGCTTGATGCCTGCGT
>JAKIXW010000397.1 GCA_022708865.1 Acidobacteriota bacterium | reverse complement strand
GGTCTTGTCCGTGGTCGAGCCGGTGATCATGTTGCGCATCTTGCAGCGGTACAGGGCCTGGCCCTTGCCCGGCTTGTAGAAATCGAACTCCGTGATCACGTACGGATAGCCGTCCAGCTCAATCTTCAAGCCCTTGCGCAGATCCGATGGAGTATACATGCCGCGACCTTTCCGACTTCTCCTGCTGGGGCAGAGCGTGTCCGCCGCCGGTTGAGACGAAGCCTGCAAAACGAGTCGGGTAATGTAGCCGCCGGACCCCTCCGCGTCAACCGGGGCCTCTCCGTGTCGGGGTCAGCCGCCGACCTGGAAGATGGCCAGGATGATGCCGGCGGCGACGACCGAGCCGATCTGGCCGGCGACGTTGGCGCCCAGCGCGTGCATGAGCAGGAAGTTGTGGGGGTCGCTTTCGAGGCCGAGGCGGTTGGAGACGCGGGCCGCCATCGGGAAGGCGGAGACGCCGGCTGAGCCGATCAGCGGGTTGACCGGGTTGGCCTTGCAGAACAGGTTCATGAGCTTGGCGAAGATCACCCCCCCGGCGGTGCCCAGCGCAAAGGCGAGCAGGCCGAGCAGGAGGATGCCCAGGGTGCTGGTCTGCAGGAAGCGGCCGGCCGACATCTGCATGCCCACGCCCAGCCCGAGGAAGATCGTGGCCACGTTCATCAGCTCATTTTGCATGGCCTTCGAGAGGCGCTCGACGACCCCGGTCTCCTTGACGAAGTTGCCGAAGGCGAAGCAGCCCATCAGCGGCAGCGCCGAGGGCAGCAGCAGGATGCAGACGGCCAGGACCAGGAGCGGGAAGAGGATCTTCTCGATGCGTCCGACCGGGCGGCTTTGGCGCATGCGGATGGTGCGTTCGCGGCGGGTGGTCAGCAACCGCATGATGGGCGGCTGGATGAGGGGGACGAGGGCCATGTAGCTGTAGGCGGCCACGGCGATCGAGCCCATCAGGTGGGGGGCGAACTTTGAGGCGACGTAGATGGAGGTCGGGCCGTCGGCGCCGCCGATGATGGCGATCGAGCAGGCCTCCTTGAGCGTGAAGTCGAAGCCGGGCAGGGCGTTGAGCGCGACCACGCCGAGCAGGGTGCCGAAGACGCCGAGCTGGGCGGCGGCGCCGAGGATGGCGACGCGCGGGCTGGCCAGCAACGGCCCGAAGTCGGACAGCGCCCCGATGCCGATGAACACGACCAGCGGCAGGAACTCCGTCTCGATGCCGTGCTTGAAGATCATGCCGAGCAGGCCGTGCTCGGAGGCCATGCCGGCAAGGGGGACGTTGACGAAGATGGTGCCGAAGCCGATCGGCACCAGCAGCAGCGGCTCGAAGTTGCGCGCGACCCCGAGGTAGAGCAGCACGAAGCCGACGACGACCATGACCAGGCTCTTCCAGCCGTCGCCGTGGCAGAAGTCGCGGATTCCGGTGGCGCGAAGGATGTTCATCAGCCCGCGCGAGAACGAGAATTCGTCGCCGGTGGTGGTCGCGGCCGTGCCGTCGTCGTCGGCGCCGGGGTCCAAGACGGCAGGGAGGTCGGCGGCCAACGTGGCCGGGGCGGTCGGCGTGGCCGCGGCGGAGGGCTGGCGGTCCAAGGCCGCCAGGGCGGCGCCGACGAGCACGAGAAGGGCGCAGCCGGCCACGGTCTGCACGAGGATGCGGCGATTCCTGCCCGACATGGGGACTCCTTAACAAACTGGGTTCCGTCAAACTCACCCAAGACCCGGTGCTCTCCACTTAAGCGAAGCGCCTGCAGAACCCCGGCGGACACCAACTGCCTCATGCGATGGAGGGCGGACCTCCGTGTCCGCCAGGTCATACCCGAAGACCCGATCCGCCGCAACGGAACCCGGACGACACGGAGGTCGTCCCTCCAGCCCGACAGACAGCAGGCCTTGTCGAGGCCGATGGAGGGCCGGACTCCGTCCCGGCCACTCAGGCAGGGGGTCTGCAAGGATCTCTTCCATGTGACGCGTCCGGGTCAGCGCACGTCCGCCAGGGCGGCGCCGGCCTTGACCGTTTCGCCGGGGGCGACCCGGTAGTGGACACGGCCGGCCTTGGCGGTCTTGATCTCCATCTCCATCTTCAGCGCCTCCATGATCAGAAGCGTCTCACCGGCCGCGACCGGGCTGCCCTCGGGACGCGCCAGCTTGAGGATCGTGCCCGGCATCGGGGCCTCGACGGTTTCGAGGGGCGCGTCGGCGGTCGCGGCCGCGGGCGTGGGCGCAGCCGCACCCG
>JAKIXW010000396.1 GCA_022708865.1 Acidobacteriota bacterium | reverse complement strand
AAGATCACTGAAAGTATCATCTCGATAGTCGAGACAATCTCTTCCTTGTTGCGCTTAATCCACTTCGTTGCCTGACCCAGCATGTCGGCAATGTCGATGCCACTGCCGCTGCCGACCGAGAGTAGCGTCTCCCCGATCGCCTCCTGCAAGTTGCCCCACGCGACCTGCGCTTTTCCGACGCCGTCAGCTTGCGCTTCCGCGGAGCCTTTGACCTGGCGGGTTAGTTCGCCGAGGATGATCTTCTGCGCGCCGGCGAGGTCGCCGACCTCCATCATGGCCTTGACCTGGTCCTGCTGCTCTTTGGTGAACGACACCCCGACGCGGGTCAGAGCCGTCAGCCCCTTCGTCGGGTCGTTCAGCGCCTTACCGACCATCACAGCCGACGACTGAAGATCCTTGCCGAACGCCACCGACAAGTCGAGAGCCAGCCCGTTAGCCTTCTCGAAGGTCTTGCCCTGAACGTTACCGAACGTCAACATCACGTTCGTCATCTCGCGCAGCGCGTCGTCGTCGATACCAGACATGCTCGACAACTGGTCAATCATCTTATTGATGCGCTTGGGCGCCTCGGTGCGCCCCATCGACTTCATCACCGCAGCCGTCTGCGCCATCGCTTTACGCGCCGACCTGGCCTCGTTGATCGAGTTGCCAAGCAACTGGAAAGCACCCGACGCCGCACCGATCGCCGCGGTGACGCCGGCGACGACGCCGACCATCTTGCCCCAGCCAGCGGCGAACGCCTTCGACTTGCGGCGGGAATCGTCGATGTCCCGACTCATCGCCTGCGTCTTGTCGCCCGCGCGCTTCGCGCTGTAGCCCATCTGGTCGAGATCCTCGTCGAGTTTCCCGACCGCGCCGGACAACACCTTGGACTTGTCGTAAGCCTTGTCCAACTGGGTCGTCAGCCGGCGGATGTCCCGCTCGGCCTCCGGGCCGGTCGCGCCGTCCAGATCGCGCAGTTGCGATTCCAACTTCGCGATCTGCTTCGTGGCGTTCTTCAGTTCACGGGTGAGGTCGTCCTTGGCAGTCAACCTGACTTGCATCTCATCAGCGGCCATCGGACACCTCCTTTTCCATATCCCGCAACACCACCTGCGCGCAGGCGGCGCGAACACTGAACTCGAACGAGTCAGCGTCCAGCACAGCCAACGGATCCATGCCGAACAGCCGCGCGATCCGTGCCGCCGTCACCACTTCGGGCCACTCATCGAGCGGCCCTAGGTAGGGTCTTCGGTGCCGTCCTGAATCTCAACACCGTCAGTACGTGACAGCCCGCCCTCGGTCAGCAACGCCAACGCCAGCCTGTTGACCACGCCGTCGTCGAACTTGCCGCCCTTGACCATGAACAACTCGCGCACCGCACGCCAAGCGTTCGGCACGCCAAGCGCCTCTTGGAGCGCGGGATCGGAGAAGACCGATGACTCAGGGTCATCGTTGACGTCCTGCCCACGCACCCGTAGCCGGCGCGTAAACCGCGCCAGCAACATGCACGCCGCCACCACCGGCTCAGCCGGGGCATTCGGACTCTTGGCAGTCTTCTCCGCCCGCTCGTTGATGTCGAGGGTGTCGTCCATGTCGGTCGGCACCTCGCACACCAACTCGAACTCCGGCCGTGCCGGGTCGCGCAACGTGACCGTGCGGACCTCGGCCGACTTCAGTTCCTGATGAGTGGCCCTGATGAAGTCCAGGGCGGTACGCCGGGTCGGCATCTCATCGTCAACCACGCCGAACTCGTCGGCCCTCTCGGTGGCGCTCATCGGCTACTCGGCCCCCGCACGGCTGAAGGTCACCGTCAGGTAACCCATGTCGCTGCTGTTCGCGTCGCCCTCCGGGCCGGAGAACGACAACACAGCACACCCGGTGTGGATGGACTGCGACCCGGGAACGGCATTGCCGTCCGCGTCGAGGTACTGCTCGGTGATCGTCGTACCCGCGAACGCGTTGCCCTTGTTCAGTTGGGCGAGCAGCGCCGCGTCGGTGTCAGCGTCGAACAGGCGCGTCACCGTGACGTCGCCGTACTCGAGCTGCGTGTGCACCACCTGCTTCGGTTCGCCCGCACCGGGACGCAACTTCACGTTCTCCCGCTCGGCTTCCTGACCGGCGATCGTTGCCCACGACCCCGGCATACTGCTCACAGTGACCTTGATCCGGTCCTGTGTGACAAATCGGCTCATTGTCTACCTTCCTCAGATGGCGCCGGCGGCGTCGGTTGCGGTGATCTCGATGGTGACGAACTC
>JAKIXW010000395.1 GCA_022708865.1 Acidobacteriota bacterium | reverse complement strand
CCCGCGCGGGTGGTCACTCCAAGTCTCCGCGAGTGTGCACAGAAGTCCGCACATTGCGGCGTGTCGGTGTACCGACACGCACGCTCGCCGTGAGGCTGAGCCCCCTCACCCCTTGAGTTGCTGCCACTTGTCGACCCAATCCTGGTAGGACGTGCAGTTGTTCCCGCTGCCGTCGACGCACTTCTTCTGGGGCGTGGTCCAGTAGTGGATCTGCTCGGCGAACTTCTGGTCGGTGGCCTTGAAGATGTCGCAGAACGCCTTGTCGGTGGTGTGATCGCAGGCCTTGGCCTGGGCCGGCGCCTCACCGAAATATTCGGCGACCTGGGCGTTGATCTCGGGCGAGGTGATCCAGTCCATCCACTTGTACATGCAGTTGGGGTGCGCGGCCTTCGATGCCAGCATCCAGGTGTCCGACCACCCCGTCGAACCCTCCTTGGGCAGCACCGTGTTCACCTGGACCTTGTTGTCGGTGCCGATGGTGTTGGCGATGACCTGCCAGGTGGTGCCGATCACCGACGTCCCGGACTCGAACGCCTGTACCTGCTTGGTGTAGTCCGACCAGTACTCGCCGACGTTCTCCTTCTGCGCCTTCAGCAATTCCATTGCGGCATCGAGCTGTTCGGACGTCAGCGAATAGGGATCCTTGATGCCCAGTTCAGGCTTGGTCTTCATCAGGTAGAGCGCGGCGTCGGCGATGTAGATCGGCGAGTCGTAGGCGGTGACCTTGCCCTTGTAGTCACTGCCCGGGAACACCGCACCCCACGAATCCGGCGCTCCCTTGACCACGTCGGTGTTGTACATCAACAGGTTTGCGCCCCAGCCGTGCGGGATGCCGTACATCTGGCCGTCCACCGAGTTCCACGCCCGGTCCTTGAGGAACGAGGAGATGGTGGCGTAGTTGGGCACCAGGTCGGTGTTGACCGGCGCCACGTCGCCCGCGTAGATCAGCCGCAGGGTGGCATCCCCGGACGCCGAGACCCCGTCGTACTGACCGCTGCGCATCAGCTGCACCATCTCGTCCGAGGTGTTGCCGATCTTGACGTTGATCTTGCAGCCGGTGTTCTTCTCGAACGGGGTCACCCAGTCGACCTTCGGGTCGTTGGAACCGTTCTCGGCGTACCCGGCCCAGGCGATCAGGTTGAGCTGGCCCTCGCCGGCGCCGACGGACGCGGCCGGGGACATCTTCGGAACTGATTCACCACCGGACCCGCCGGAACCGTTCGAACAGCCGCCCAGAACCAGCGTGCCGATGGCCAGTGCGATGCTCATCGGCCGCAACCTGTTCAAATACATTGTCACTCCTCGGGTTTGGCGTCGAAATCCCTGACTGCTCGCACGGCGTCGTCGGGCCAGGCCAACGTGACCGCCGTGCCGTGCCGCAGCTCGGCACAGGCGTCGGCGCTGAGCAGCGTGGCCGTCAGCTCGAAGCCCCCGGGGTCGCGTGCGGCGACACGGGTGGTCGGCCCGGAATACACGACCTCCTCGACGGTGGCCTCGGCGGTGCGCGTGCCGGCCGGTGCCACGTCGCCGTGGAGGAGCACCTGGATGCGTTCCGGCCGCACGGCGTAGGCGCCGCGACGTCCCAGTATGCGTTCGGCGTCGGCCCCGTCGAGGACGTTGGACGTCCCGACGAAGTCCGCGACGAAGCGGTTGGCCGGATTCTCGTAGACCTCACGGGCCGCGCCGATCTGTTCGATGCGGCCGGCGTTGAACACCGCGAGCCGGTCGCACAGGGTCAACGCCTCGTCCTGGTCATGGGTCACGATCACGAATGTGATGCCCAGCTCGCGCTGGATGCCGCGCAGCTCGAGCTGCATCTGTTCACGCAGTTTGAGGTCCAGCGCGCCCAGGGGTTCGTCGAGCAGCAGCACCTTGGGCCGGCCGACCAGCGCCCGGGCCAGAGCGACCCGCTGCTGCTGGCCACCCGACAGCTGGGCGGGTTTCCGGTTGGCATACCCGGTCAGGCGCACCAGGTCGAGCGCTTCGCCGGCCCGGCGCTGGCGTTCGGGCCGGCCGACTCCGCGCACCTTGAGTCCGAACTCGACGTTCTGCGCGACCGTCATGTGCGGGAACAGGGCGTACTGCTGGAACACGGTGTTGGTGTCCCGGCGGGCCGGGGGGAGTGCGGTCACGTCCCGGCCGCCGAGCCGGATGACGCCCGCGGTCGGCTGTTCGAAGCCGGCGATCAATCGAAGGATGGTCGTCTTTCCCGACCCCGACGGGCCAAGGATGGCGAACAGCTCC
>JAKIXW010000394.1:360-2251 GCA_022708865.1 Acidobacteriota bacterium | reverse complement strand
AATAGATGTCGTCATCGTCGTCGTCCGCAGAGTCCAGCCACTGTCTGGCACGCGGATCGCCGCCGGGGAGCAGAGCGTGAAGGGCCACCGAAGCGTCCAGATACCAACGCATCAGCGGTCACCACGGGATTCGACGTAGACGGCGTCAACCTCCGCAGGGGTGTACCGCGGTTCATCGACCGGCCAGGGTGCGCGGCGCGCCTTCGGGGCGGTGATGCGACCTTCGGCGGTGAGACGCGCAATGGCATCGGGATACGTCTCGACGGCTTCGATACGCCAGCGCGGAACACCACGCTCCGTCACGAGCACTGCCTCGCCGGTGGCCACTTCGGCAAGCACCTGCGCGGTGCGCTGGTTGAGCTCCCGCTTGGTCACGGTCTTCACAGCCGACAGAGTAGTACATATGTCAGACATTGCTGTGTGGCCAGCCGAACGCATGACGAGAATCTAACGAGGGGCACCGACACGCGCTGACCGCTGTTCGGATACGTTCACCAGATGACTGCTCTGACCATGTACTCCACCACGTGGTGCGGCTACTGCCGCCGCCTCGAGACCGCCTTCAAGGCCCAAGGCATCGGCTACACCAAGGTCGACATCGACGAAGATCCGGACGCGGCGACGTTCGTGGCATCGGTCAACGGCGGCAATCAGACCGTGCCGACGCTGAAGTTCGCCGACGGGTCGACGCTGACCAACCCGAACGTCAAAGAGGTGCAGGCCAAGCTGGCCTCATTGGGCTGAGCCGTCCGGCCGAGCGTCCGCATTTGTACAACCGCACCGGCGTGTCGGCGTACAGACACGGCCGCTCGCGGAGTTATTCGGAGTGTTCGGGGTGTGCCCAGGATTCGATGATCTCCCGGGCAATCGACACCGAACCCGGAAGCAGCAGTTCGGAATCCGACGTCTCGGCGTTGGTCCAGTCGCCCGCCGCCAGCGCGGCGCGGACCTGGTCGCGGGTGAACCAGCGCGCCTCCACGATCTCGCCGTCGTTGAAGGAGAACTCCTGAACCGGGTCGGCCACCGCATGGAAGCCCACCATCAGCGACCGCGGGAACGGCCACGGCTGGCTGCCCAGGTAGCGCACGTCGCGCACGGAAAGCCCGATCTCCTCGGCGATCTCGCGCTCGACGCACGTCTCGAAGGACTCGCCGGCCTCGACGAACCCGGCCAGCAGCGAGAACATCCGCGGCGGCCAGACCGCCTGGCGAGCGAGCGCCACCCGGTCGGCGCCGTCGTGCACCAGGCAGATGACGGCCGGGTCGATGCGGGGGAATTCCTCGTGCCCGCTGACCGGGTCGACCCGCGACCACCCGGCCTTGACCGCCTTGGTGGGCGCGCCGTTGACGGCGCTGAACCGCGCGTTGTCGTGCCAATTCAGCAGGGCCGTGGCGGTGGCCACCAAGGTGGCGCTCAGATCGTCGAAATCCGTTCCGCCCCGGCGCAGATCGAGCACCTGGGAGTCGGTCGCGTCCGGCGAGAGCAACGCCGCCCGAATGGCCCAGACGTGCCGGCCGCCGGCGACGGTACCCAAGAACACGGCGTTGGCCGGTGGCCGCTCACCGAGGTCGGCCGTGTTGTTGAAGACCACCTGCCCGTCGGCGATCAGCACCTGCCCGCGGGGGTCGACGCGCAGCACCGCGGCATCGGCCCAGCCCGCGATCGCCGCGTCGATGTCGGTGCGCAGGTGGTCGGACCGGTCGGCGCCGACCCGGGACAGCAGCGGGATGTTGCGCAGCCGGAACTCCGGGCCGGTCACCATCACTCGTCCGCGTCGTCGGCGCTGCGGATGTAGAGCAGCCGGTCCCCGGGTTCCATCGCGTCGACCTTCGGGTCGTCGATGCGCAGCAGGTCCCCGTCGCGGATGACGCCGAGCACCGTCATCGGCAGG
>JAKIXW010000394.1:0-350 GCA_022708865.1 Acidobacteriota bacterium | reverse complement strand
CCGCCGACCTGCTTGGGGTCGACCTCCTTCTCGGCGATCGCCAGCCCCGCGTCGGGGGTCAGCATGTCCTCCATCAGCTCCACGACCGCGGGCGCCTTCTTGGCGATGCCGAGCAACCGGCCCGCCGTCTCCGAGGACACCACCACCGAATCGGCCCCGGACTGCTGCAGCAGATGCGCGTTCTCGGCCTCCCGCACCGAGGCGATGATCTTGGCGTCCGGGGCCAGTTCACGCGCGGACAGCGTCACCATGACCGCCGTCGGGTCGCTGTTGGTGGCCACGATGATGGTCTCGGCACGCTGCGCGCCGGCCAGCCGCAGCACATCCGAGCGGTTCGCGTCGCCGCGCAC
>JAKIXW010000393.1:1970-2262 GCA_022708865.1 Acidobacteriota bacterium | reverse complement strand
TGGACTGGGTGACCACCGGCGATATCGTCATCGCCTCCGACCGGGCGACGTTCTTCGACCCACACGTCAGCATCGGCCTGGTGGCCGCGCGCGAGATGGTCCGACTCGCCCGGGCGTTGCCCCGGTCGGTCGCCCTGCGGATGGCGTTGGTGGGCAAGCACGAGCGCATGGACGCCCAACGCGCCTACGAGCTCGGGATGATCACCGAGGTCGTCCCACACGACCGGCTGGTCGAGCGGGCCCACGAGATCGCTGACATCGTCAACTCCAATGCGCCGCTAGCGGTTCGGGG
>JAKIXW010000393.1:0-1886 GCA_022708865.1 Acidobacteriota bacterium | reverse complement strand
CCTGCCGCTGCTCGAGGGGGAGATCCTCGCGGAGACCTTCCGGGAGCGCGTGGTCCGGACCGACGACGCGATCGAGGGTCCGCTGGCCTTCGTCGAGAAGCGGTCCCCGAACTGGAAGTGCCGCTGACATGCCGGAAAATTCCTCTGCGGCACAACCGTTCGAGACGGTCCTCCTGGAATTCGATCGTGCCGATCGGGTCGCGACCATCACCCTGAACCGGCCGGATCGGCTGAACTCGTTCAACCGCACCATGTGCGAGGAGATGCAGGCCGTCTGGCGCATCGTCAAGCTCGACGAGGCCACCAACGCGGTGGTACTGCGCGCCGCCGGCACCCGCGCGTTCAGTGCCGGGCTGGACGTCAAGTCCGACTACGGGCAGCCCGACAACGTGTGGAACCACGAGGATCCGGGTGAACTGCTCAGCCCGAAATGGCAGAAGATGTGGAAGCCGGTGGTGTGCGCCGTACAGGGTATGTGCACCGCGGGAGCGCTGTACTTCGTCAACGAGGCCGATGTGGTGATCTGCTCGCAGGAGGCCACGTTCTTCGACTCGCACGTGACCGCCGGACTGGTGTCAGCACTCGAACCGATCGGATTGATGCGCAAGATCGGACTCGGGGACACCCTACGAATGGCGTTGATGGGCAACGACGAACGCGTCAGCGCCGACACCGCGCTGCGAATCGGTCTGGTGACCGAGGTGGTGGCGGCCGACGAACTGTGGAGCCGGGCGCACGAGATCGCCAGGACCATCGCCGCCAAACCGCCGTCGGCCACCCAGGGCACCGTGAAGGCCATCTGGGAATCACTGGACAAGCCCTACCGCGCCGCTCTCGACCACGGCCTCATCTACACGCGGCTGGGTAACCCGCTGGGCAAGGCCGAGTTGAAGGCTGCCGGGAACGCACCGCGATCGGCTCCCCGGATCCGGTGATGTCGCACCGCCTCAGCCGCCGCATCGCCGAGGTACTGGCGCTGGATCCCTCCGCACACGCGCTGCAGTACGAGGGATCGTGGCTGACGTGGGGGGAACTCGGCATGGCCACGCACCGGGTGGCCGGACTCGTCGATTCCGGCGCCCGGGTCGGCATCATGCTGCGCAACCGCCCGGCGCATGTCGCCGCCTTCCTCGGGGTGCTGCTGGCCGGCGGCACCGTCGTCGTCATCAATCCGTCCCGCGGCGACGCCCGAACTCGGTACGACATCGCCGCTCTCGATCTCCCCACGCTCATCGGGACGTCCGACGATGTGGGTCGCCTGGTCGACGCCGGACTCAACACCACGGCGCTGACGCTGGACGACACCGTCGGGGTGGCCCGGAATTCCGTTGGCCGACAGAATGATCCGGGCCGTGCAGGGGTGGCGGTGTGGATGCTGACCAGCGGCACCACCGGCCCGCCCAAGCGGGTCGACCTGACCTACGACATGCTGGCGCACAGCGTCATGGGCCCCGAGCCGTCCGCTGCTCCCACTGCGCTGCGCACCGGGGTGGCCATTGTGAACTCGCCGCTGGTGCATGTCGGCGGTGTCTTCCGGATCCTGTTGTGCGTCAGCGAAGCCCGGCCGTTCGTGCTGTTGGAGAAGTTCGACCTGGACACCTGGGCGGCAGCGGTCCGCGAGCACCGGCCCCGCGCGGTGTCGCTGGTGCCGGCCGCCCTGCGGATGGTGCTGCACTCGGAGCTGACCCGGGCAGACCTCGCCGGCATCAGGGCCGTCACGTCCGGAACCGCGCCGCTATCTCCCGATGACGCCGACGCGTTCACCGAGAAATTCGGGATACCGGTGCTGACCTCGTATGCCGCAACCGAGTTCGGTGGCGGGGTGGCGGCCTGGACGCTGGCCGATCATCAGCAGTACTGGGCCGCCAAACGCGGCAGTGTCGGGC
>JAKIXW010000392.1 GCA_022708865.1 Acidobacteriota bacterium | reverse complement strand
AGCGCACGCCGTGCAGCCACCCGGTGGACACCGCGTAGAAAACCGAGCCGTGGATGGCGCGATGGGTGTCGGCCGGGCCCAACGTGCCGGGCGGGAACCGGGTGGCCAGGACCAGTGCGGTGAGCACCGGAACCGCCACCAGGCCCACGACGACAGCCGAACCGAGGTCGTTGGCGCCGAACACGGTTCGGACCAGCAGCATGAAATTGGCGCCCAGGAAGGCGGCCACCGAACCGGCGGCGGTGGCCACGGCGTTCATCGTCACCACCTCGGCGCGTGGGACGACGTCGGGCAGCGCGGCGGACAGACCCGAGGCCACGAACCGGGCGAACCCGTTGGCCAGCAGCGCGCCGCACAGCAGCGGGATGTCCGGCGCGCCGACGACGAACAGCACGGCCACCACGACGACCAGCAGCAGGCGGCCCGCGTTGGCCCACACCAGCACCCAGCGGCGATCCCAGCGGTCAAGCAGGGCACCGGCGAACGGCCCGAGCAATGAGTAGGGCAGGAAGAGCACCGCGAACGATCCGGCGATGGCCCAGGGGGTCACCCCGCGCTCGGGGTTGAACAGCAACCCGCCCGCAAGGCCCGCCTGGAAGAGGCCGTCGGCGAACTGACTGACCATCCGGACCGCGAGCAGGCGGCGGAACATCGGCAGGGCCCGCACCGCGCGCCACAGCGCGCCGGCCGCGCCCGCGTCAACCACGATCAGTTCCCCTGGTTCCGTTGATCCCCTTCGAGTGAGCCTACAAACGGGTGGACCTTCGGCCGCGAGGTCTGTGACGGTTGGCCCGGTGAATGCGATGATGTATCCCGTGGCGCAGCCCGAAGATCCGGAGGACTTCATCGCGCCCGCGGCCACTCGGGTGCGGGCGGGTTCGCTGCTGCTGGCCAACACCGACCTGCTGGAGCCGACGTTCCGGCGCAGCGTCATCTACATCGTGGAGCACAACGACGGCGGCACCCTGGGCGTGGTGCTCAACCGGCCCAGCGAGACGGCCGTCTACAACGTGCTCCCGCAGTGGGCCAAGCTGGCCACCAAGCCGAAGACCATGTTCATCGGCGGCCCGGTCAAGCGGGATGCCGCACTGTGTCTGGGATCGCTGCGATTCGGCACCGACCCGCAGGGAATTCCGGGACTGCGGCACGTGTCCGGCCGGATCGTGATGGTCGACCTGGACACCGATCCCGATGCCGTCGCACCGGCGCTCGAGGGCGTCCGGATCTTCGCCGGCTATTCCGGCTGGACCATTGGTCAGCTCGAGGGTGAGATCGAGCGCGATGACTGGATCGTGTTGTCCGCGTTGCCATCCGATGTTCTGGTGGAGCAGCGGATCGACCTGTGGGCCCGGATCCTGCGGCGACAGCCGTTGCCGCTGTCGATGCTGGCGACCCACCCGATCGACGTCAGCCGGAACTGACGCCCCTCAATTGCAGGACAGCGTGCAGGCGCCGCAACTGCCTGCGCAGTCGCCGGGTTCGGCGAGCGGAGTGGTTCCCTGAGCAACAGGCCCGGCGATGGCCGAACAGGCCGGGGCGGAGTCGGCCTGCTCCACCGCGTGCCGACCGGCCTGCCAGGCCCCGATGGCCACCGTGCCGACCGCACCGATGGCGGCCACCAGTACCAGCGGCAGCGCGTGCCAGCCGGCGGCCATTGCGAGCAGGGCTCCCGCCGCCAGCATCGCGGCGGCGGCGAGTTGCGTGGGGACCAGTGAGCGACGGGCCTGCCAGCGCAGGTCCTGCGCCGAATGGTCCCGGGTGCGCAGGGTGACCAGAGCCGAGGCCGACAGCAGCACGGCGGCCGCCAGACACAACACTCCGGCGATCAGCATTGCGCCAGCCTACGAGAACGGCTGGCGCCGGACTAATTGACCGGGATGGGCGCCGGTGCCGCGGGTGCGACCGGAGCAGCCGGGGCGGCCGGAGCGGTAGCGGCCGGTGCCGGGGCTGCTGCCGGGGCCGCTGCGGCCGGGGTGACCCGCGCGGCGGGGGTCGCCGGGGCGGCCGCCACTGCCTGGTTGGCGGCGGTGGTCACCGACAGCGTCACCAGGTAGCGGTCCGGGCCGACGGTGGCGATGACGTGCCGGCGGGACGTGTTGAGCACCATGTCGTTCTGCCGGTAGGCACCCTCGATGACCGACGACGGGAATCCGCCGGCCTCGCTGAGCGAGCCGTCGGTGGTCTGCCAGCTGGCCAGCTGCTGGCTGTCGACGAAGCCGTGGGTGATCGCCTCGCGCGGATCGAAGTCGCCCACCAGCTTGTACACCACC
>JAKIXW010000391.1 GCA_022708865.1 Acidobacteriota bacterium | reverse complement strand
CGCGCCGCCACTGTCACAGCGCGCCGGCCAGGAGGCAGGGCTGTTTGAAGATCGCGGCGGCGCTCACTCGGTCACCCTGGAGGGGTGCCAGATCGTAGCCGGGGGTCGCGCGCAGCCCGACCCCCGGAAACGCGGATTGCACGCCATGCACCCTCCTGTGAAACTCGACCTCGGTCACGCGGGTGGCTCGGCTTGTACGGTTACGTCTGCACGTTCGACTCCTGGGTAAGGGGGGGCATGCGCCTGCGTTGGCAACTGAATTTTCTCCTGTGCGGGATAGCCGCCGGGGGCGGCTTCACCAGTGACTGATCCATGAACGCAGGCAGCCATGCTGGAGGACGGGGAAGCCCGGGATCGGGCATCACCAGTGGTGTATCGGCTCTGTTGCATGCCCCCGAGACAGCTGGGTTGTCGATGAGTCTCATCTGTGCACGGCCGGCGGTCAGGTCATGGGACCGGCCTCGGAGGGGTCTTCGGCGGGGACCAGATCCATCCCCATCTGTCGAGCCCGGCGCTTGAGGTTGCGGATGGTGCGTTCTCTCAGGCGCTCTTCGTACTGTGACACATCGATATCGCGGTATTCGGTGCGTGTGGAGAGAACATGCCAGTAGATGAGCGACAGTTTGTGCGCTGTGGCCTTCACTGCGGCGGCGGCCCCGATCCGCACTCGCATGCGTCGGTAGAAGCTGCCCAGCCAGGACTGGCTGTTGTTCAGACTGCTCGCCGCCTGCCGGAACATCTGGGCGGCACGGTTCGCGGCGTGCCGCCGGCCCTGGCCGATGACCCGCCCGCCGCTGACCTTGGGCGAAGGACACAGGTCAAGCCAGGAGGCGAAGCGCCTGCCTGTCGCCCAGCAGGTCATGTCCACTCCGGTCTCCGAGATCAGCCCCAGCGCGCTGAGCTCCCCGATCCCCGGGACGCTGGTCAGGTCCACGCCGGTGAGCCGGTACAGATGGGTTCGAACGTCATACTCCGGCACGTTTCCCCTCTTGCGTTTCCGCCTGTCATCCGCCGCCGGCGGCAGAGCCGTGTCGGCCAGGCCGGCAGCCTGCTCCAGTTCGACGGTGTAGCGCTCCACCTCCTCGTCGCAGGCCCGGATCTGCTCCAGAAAGAAACGATAGGCCGCCAGCGCCTGCCGCAGTACGAACAGGTGTTCGGGCCGGTAATCACCCCGCAGGCACCTGGCAATCTGCTCGGGACTGCGGCGCACGCGCGGGTCGGCCATCGCGGCCAGAGTCGCCGGATCGTGCTCGCCGGCAACGATCGCGTCCATGATCCGCATCCCGCTCGCGCCGGTCACGTCCGACACCGCCGCGTCCAGCTGCACGTTCATTTCCCGCATCGCCTTCTGCATGCGCTGGATCTGTGCCGCCTGCTCCTGAACCAGGGTCGCGCGGTGCCGCATACAGGTGCGCAGCCGGCAGATTTCCGGCGGCGGCCGGAACGATGCCGACAGCAGGCCGCAGGCGTGCAGCTTCTGCAGCCATTGGCAGTCCAGCCGGTCGGTCTTGCGTCTGCCGGGCACGTTCTTCGCGTGTCGGGCGTTCACGAGGCAGGCCTCCAGACCGTGGTTCTCCAGCACCTGGTACAGCGGGATCCAGTACACGCCCGTCGACTCCATGGCCACCGTGCGTACGCCGCGCTGCAGCAGCCACGCCGCGATCGCTTCCAGTTCCACCGTGTCAGTGCCGAAGCTGCGCACCCGCTCCCGGTCGTTCTCGCCCGGAACGCAGACCCACATCTCCGAGGCCCCCACATCAATGCCGGCTGCATTCGGGTTGATCACCTCGAACAGCCCATCCTTCGCCTGACCCCTGGCCGCGGCCTTCTTCACGTGGCATGTTCCCATCGCGGTGACTCCTGTTCTGTTTGCTCCGGTACTCGTGGCAACGGAAACCGTAGTACGCAGGCAGGAGCACCGCACTCCTCAACAAGAGTTTCATACTGACATGATCGGGGCCGGCAAGCGCCCCGCGGGCGCTGGAGGGGTGCCAGAACCGGACTCCAAAACAGCCCCCGGGCGCCGGCTGCCGGCGCCAGGCCGCACAAGCCGGGAAAGGCGGCGCAGGGTGGACGCGGTGGACTGAAGGCGCCGCAAGGCCACGCCCCCCGGCGCAGTCTGAGGCGAGGTGAGCCAGTCCTGCAGTCCTGTAGTCCTGTCCTCCGCGGCCGCGCGGGCGTATGTTAGCGGTGCGCCACTGCGGTCGCGGGGACCGCTGCCGAAGCGCGCGAGCCGCGGGCGGCATCGGCTTGCGGCTCGAGTCCACAGC
>JAKIXW010000390.1 GCA_022708865.1 Acidobacteriota bacterium | reverse complement strand
TTGGGCAGGTCGCCCTGGTGAACGCCTGGAGTGCGGCCTTCGGCGATTACGGCCGCACCGTCGGGCAGGTGCTGCTGACGGCGCACGACATCTCGATGCGGCTCCAGCACACCAACGCCCAGCGCACCCTCGACCGGCTCCGCGCACTGCACGCGGTGGCCATCGTGAACGAGAACGACACCGTGGCCACCAACGAGATCCGGTTCGGCGACAACGACCGGCTCTCGGCGCTGGTTGCGCAGTTGGTCGGTGCCGATGCACTGATCCTGCTGTCCGACATCGACGGTCTCTACGACGGGGACCCCCGTAAGGCGTCCCCGGACAACCCCGTGCGCTTCATCCCGGAGGTCGCCGCACCCGAGGACCTGACCGGGGTGACCGCGGGTACCGGCAGCAACCTGGGCACGGGCGGGATGGCCTCGAAGCTGTCGTCGGCGCTGCTGGCCGCGGACGCCGGCGTTCCTGTGCTGCTGGCCGCCGCCGGCGATGCCGCCGCAGCCCTGACCGACGCCTCGGTGGGCACGGTCTTCGCGCCGCGCGCGGACCGGATGTCGGCCCGACGGTTCTGGGTGCGCCACGCGGCCGAAGCGGCGGGCGCGTTGACCCTCGACGCGGGGGCGGTGCGTGCGGTCGCCGAGCAGCGGCGCTCCTTGCTGCCGGCAGGTATCACCGCGCTGTCGGGCCGGTTCCACGGCGGTGACGTCGTCGAATTGCGCGGCCCCGACGGTGTCATGGTCGGCCGTGGCGTGGTGGCCTATGACGCCGGGGAGCTGACGACGATGATCGGCCGGTCGACCTCGGAGCTTCCGGCCGAACTGCGGCGTCCCGCGGTGCACGCCGACGACCTGGTGGCCGTTTAGACGACGAGAGCGCACGGGGTTCGCTCACCCGTGCGCTCTCCGGTGTCGCCGCGTCAGCTGGCGTGGAAGTAGTGCTTGTTGTGGCGGTTGGGGAACTGCCGGGTGCCGGGGGTGTTGGGGTTCCAGGGCTGGGTCGAGTCGGTGTGGGTGCTGCTGACCGAGGGGCCGTCGTTGACCGGCGAGGTGGCGGCGTGGCCGGCGGTGGCGGTGCCCAGGGCGATGATGGCCGGGGCGATGGCCAGGGTGGCTCCGGCGGCGATGCGGCGGGCGATGGTGTTCATCTGAATCTCCTTGTGTGAGTGTGCTCTTCGGCGTTGACATAACAATGCCGCGACACAAGGAGATTCAGTATCGGGTGAACGGTGGATGCACTGGAGGAACCGGCGGTCCCCCGATCGGTGGACGGACCGGACTGCCCGAGAACGGGCGGTGAGGTCAGTACGCCCGGACGAAACCGTTCGCCTCGGCGTGCTCCGCATCGGCGAACCAGATCTCGGCGACGACGTCGCCGTAGTTCGGGCTGTCCGGGGTGTAGTAGACGCCGGCGGTGATGCTGCCCTTGACCGGGTAGCCCTCCGGCATCGCCGTGGGGTCTTCGAGCGGCAGATGGATCGCCGGCGGTGCCGGCTGTTCGGCGGGCGCGACAGGTTCCGGCTCGACGTACTCGTGCTGCAGATAGGAGTCGTCATCGACGGCATCGTCCCCGTCTGCAGCCAGCCATTCGGCCGGTTCCGGGTGGTCATCGGCGGCTAGATCCTCGGCCGGCGCAGCCGCAGCGGCCGGCTCGGGCTCCGGACGGTCGTCGCCGTACACGTCGGCGACGTGCTCGACGCCCTGATACCGGGGTTCGAACAGCGAGGCCTGTGCGGATGCCCAGGGATCCTCGGGATATGGGCTCCACGCCGGGCGGTCGATCGCCGCGTGCCGACCCGACGGGCTTTCGCCAGCCTCGTCGTCGGCGTGCACCCGGGTGGGCGCCGTGTCCACCGCGTCCTGATCCTCGGCGGCCTGGTGCGCGCCGCGATGCGTGAACAGTTCGTGGTCGGCCGAGATCGGTTCGGCGATGCCGGACATCCCGGCGGCGGGCACCTTCGGGACGTCCCAGCGGCTCGCCGGGGCGGCGGGCGCTTCGGGCTCCGTCCAGACGGGTGTCGGCACGCGCGGCTGGTCAGTGTCGGGCATGGGCCAGCGCGCGTCATCGCCCGCCGGCGCCGGCCGGACAAGAGCGCGAACAGGGAGCCCAGGAGCAGCAGGGCCAGCGGGATGATCCACCACAGCCACCAGGTGTGGAAGCTGAATGCATTGTCCTTCGGCGGGTTCGGCATCTTCGGCGCCTCGGACGCCGGCGGCGCAGTGGCGGCCGGCGGGGCGGCGGGCACCTCGAGACCGCCCAGCGAATCGGCGAGGTTGGCCGGATCACTGGTGAA
>JAKIXW010000038.1 GCA_022708865.1 Acidobacteriota bacterium | reverse complement strand
TGTCCGATCTGCATTCACTTGTCGCGGCCGGCCAGGTCGACACCGTGATCGTCGCCTTCGCTGACATGCAGGGTCGGCTGACCGGCAAGCGGGTGTCGGCCCGGCTGTTCGTCGAGGACGTCGCCGCCCACGGCGCCGAATGCTGCAACTACCTGCTGGCCGTGGACGTGGACATGAACACCGTCGACGGGTATGCCATCAGCAGCTGGGAGACCGGCTACGGCGATATGGTGATGACCCCCGACTTCGGCACCCTGCGGCTGCTGCCGTGGCTGTCCGGCACCGCGCTGGTGATGGCCGACCTGTCCTTCCACGGCGGCATCCCGGTCCGGCCGGCGCCGCGGACCATCCTGCGCGCCCAGCTGGACCGCCTCGACCAGGCCGGCCTGCGCGCCTTTGTCGGCACCGAGCTGGAGTTCATGGTGTTCGACGACACCTATCGGGACGCGTGGCGGGCCGGGTACCGGAACCTGACGCCCGCCAGCGACTACAACGTGGACTACGCGATGCTCGCATCGACGCGGATGGAGCCGCTGCTGCGCGACATCCGGCGCGGCATGGAGGGCGCCGGCATGTACTGCGAAGGGGTCAAGGGTGAATGCAACCTCGGCCAGCAGGAGATCGCGTTCCGCTACGACGACGCCCTGGTCACCTGTGACAACCACACCATCTACAAGAACGGTGCCAAGGAGATCGCCGATCAGCACGAGAAGTCGCTGACCTTCATGGCGAAATACGATGAGCGCGAAGGCAACAGCTGCCACGTGCATATCTCGTTCCGCTCCACGGACGGTTCGGCCGTCTTTGCCGATGCCGACGACGCGTTCGGGATGTCGGCGATGTTCCGCAGCTTCGTGGCCGGCCAGATCGCAACCATGCGAGAGCTGACCCTGTTCTACGCGCCGAACATCAACTCCTACAAGCGCTTCGTCGACGGCAGCTTTGCGCCCACCGCCATCGCCTGGGGGATGGACAACCGTACCTGCTCGCTGCGCGTCGTCGGTCACGGCCACGGGATGCGGATGGAGTGCCGCGCCCCCGGCGGTGACGTCAACCCCTACCTGGCGGTCGCGGCGCTGATCGCCGGCGGCCTACACGGCATCGAGAACGGTCTCGAGCTCGAGGGTCCATGCGTCGGGAACGCCTATACCGGTTCGGCGCAACGACTTCCGACCACACTGGCCGACGCCGCGGCGCTGTTCGAGGGCTCGGCGGTGGCCCGGGCCGCATTCGGCGACGACGTTGTCGAGCACTATCTGAACAACGCGCGGGTGGAACTGACTGCATTCAACTCGGCCGTGACCGACTGGGAGAGGGTGCGCGGCTTTGAACGCCTCTGATTTCGGCGCGAGCAGACGCAAAGGGCCCCCGAACGAGGCCGATTCCGGGACCTTTGCGTCTGCTCGCGGGCGTCCGGTGATCGGACTGACCACCTATCTGCAGCAGGCCCGCTCCGGAGTGTGGGAGGTCCCGGCGGCGTTCCTGCCGGCGATCTACCTCGAGGGCGTCACCCTGGCCGGCGGTATCGCGGTACTGCTGGCTCCCCAGCCGGTCGATGATGCGGTCGTCGACCGCGTTCTCGACGGGCTCGACGGCCTGATCCTGACCGGTGGCCGCGACGTCGACCCCGCCGCCTACGGTCACGTCAAACACCGCAAGACCGATGAGCCCGACCGGGTTCGGGACGCCTGGGAGTTCGCCCTGCTGCGCGGGGCACTGGCGCGCCGGCTGCCGGTGCTGGGCATCTGCCGCGGTGCCCAGGTGCTCAACGTCGCGCTCGGCGGCACGCTGGAGCAGCACCTGCCGGACGGCCTCGGTCACACCGGACACCAGGCGGGCAACGCGGTGTTCAGCACGTCGACCATCCGTACGGTGCCCGGCACCCGGCTGGCCGCCCTCGTGGGGGAGTCGACGGAGGCGCAGTGCTACCACCATCAGGCCATCGCCGGCCTCGGGCACGGGCTGATCGTGGCCGCCACCGACGCGGCCGACGGGGTGGTGGAAGCCATCGAGGCAAACCCGGATTCCGGTGGCGGCTTCTGCGTTGCGGTGCAATGGCATCCGGAGGAACGCCTCGACGATCTGCGGCTGTTCGCCGGGCTGGTGGCCGCGGCGCGCGACCATGCGACGGAAAGGGTCTGAGTGAGTACCGCAACGCAGGTGATCAACCCCGCGACAGAAGAGATACTGCGCGTCGTCGACCGCCTCGGGCTCGACGCCGTCGACGACGCGGTGGCCCGCGCCACGGTGGCCCAGAAGCGCTGGGCCGCAGCGGCACCCGCCGAGCGGGCCGCGGCGCTGCGGTCGTTCGCGGCCGTCGTCGACGCCCACGTCGGTGAGCTGGCCGAATTGGAGGTGGCCAACTCCGGGCATCCGATCGGCGCCGCCGAGTGGGAGGCGGGCCACGTCCGCGATGTGCTGCAGTTCTACGCAGCGGCCCCGGAACGGTTGAGCGGCAAGCAGATTCCGGTATCCGGTGGCCTGGACGTCACCATCCACGAGCCGCTCGGGGTGGTGGGGATCATCACGCCGTGGAACTTCCCGATGCCGATCGCATCGTGGGGGTTCGCGCCTGCCCTGGCGGCCGGTAACGCCGTGCTGGTCAAGCCCGCCGAGTGGACCCCGCTGACCACGCTGCGCATTGGCGAGCTCGCCGTGCAGGCCGGCCTGGACCCCGACCTGTTCCAGGTGCTGCCCGGCCGTGGATCGGTGATCGGGGACCGCTTCGTCACCCACGCGGGAGTCCGCAAGGTGGTGTTCACCGGATCGACCGAGGTCGGCACGCAGGTCATGGCGGGGGCGGCCAAGCAGATCAAACGGGTCACGCTGGAACTGGGCGGCAAGAGCGCCAACATCATCTTCGACGACTGCGATCTGGAGAAGGCGGCCGCGACGGCACCCTACGGCGTGTTCGACAACGCGGGGCAGGACTGCTGTGCGCGCAGCCGGATCCTGGTGCAGCGCAACGTTTATGACCGGTTCATGGAATTGCTCGAGCCGGCCGTCAAGGGCGTCGTGGTGGGGGACCCGGCCGCGCGGGACACCGAGATGGGCCCGCTGGTGTCCAGACCGCACTGGGAGTCGGTGGCGGCCTATGTGCCCGACGACGCGCCCGTCGCATTCCGCGGCTCGGCGCCGACGGGACCCGGCTACTGGTTCGCGCCCACCGTGCTGACCCCGCAGCGCACCGACCGGACCGTCACCGAGGAGATCTTCGGACCGGTGGTGGCCGTGCTGCCGTTCGACGACGAGGCCGATGCCATCGCCCTGGCCAACGCCACCGAATACGGCCTGTCCGGGTCGATCTGGACCGACAACCTGTCCCGGGCGCTGCGGGTGTCCCGGGCCGTCGAGGCCGGGAACCTCAGCGTCAACTCACACTCGTCGGTCCGGTACAACACCCCGTTCGGCGGGTTCAAGCAGTCCGGGCTGGGCCGCGAGCTCGGGCCGGACGCCCCGGAACACTTCACCGAGACCAAGAACGTTTTCTTCGCGATGGGAGAGCAGTAGATGGATCTGACACAGCGGCTGAAGGACAAGGTCGCCGTCGTGACCGGCGGTGCCAGCGGCATCGGTCTGGCCGCGGTGAAGCGGATGCGGGCCGAGGGCGCGGTCGTCGTCATCGGCGACATCGACCCGACGACCGGCAAGGCTGTCGCCGACGAACTGAACGTGACGTTCGTCCAGGTCGACGTCGCCGACGAGGATGCGGTGAACAACCTGTTCGACACTGCCTTCAAGGTGCACGGTGGCGTCGACATCGCGTTCAACAACGCCGGCATCAGTCCGCCGGATGACGACCTGATCGAGAACACCGAACTGCCCGCGTGGCAGAAGGTCCAGGACATCAACCTCAAGAGCGTGTACCTGTGCTGCCGCGCCGCGCTGCGGCACATGGTTCCCGCGAAACGCGGCTCGATCATCAACACCGCGTCGTTCGTCGCGGTGATGGGTTCGGCGACCTCGCAGATCTCCTACACCGCGTCCAAGGGCGGCGTGCTCGCGATGTCCCGGGAACTCGGTGTGCAG
Source organism: Acidobacteriota bacterium (assembly GCA_022708865.1). Taxonomy (GTDB): domain Bacteria; phylum Actinomycetota; class Actinomycetes; order Mycobacteriales; family Mycobacteriaceae; genus Mycobacterium. Next base: position 15,782 of record JAKIXW010000038.1, on the reverse strand, counting down.
TTCGCCCGGCAGGGCATCCGGGTCAACGCGCTGTGCCCGGGCCCGGTGAACACCCCGCTGCTGCAGGAACTGTTCGCCAAGGATCCCGAACGTGCGGCGCGCCGGCTGGTGCACATCCCGCTGGGCCGCTTCGCCGAACCGGAGGAGTTGGCGGCCGCGGTGGCGTTCTTGGCGTCCGACGACTCGTCGTTCATCACCGGTTCGACGTTCCTGGTCGACGGCGGCATCAGCTCGGCCTACGTGACTCCGCTGTAGAACCCGCCGCCGTGACCGCCGCCCAGAATCCCGTACCCCCCGGTGGCGCACTGCTGCGCCCGGTGCGGCTGGGCAACGCGTTCGAGGAGACCGTGGGCCGGCTGCTGCAGACGATCCGGCTCGGTGTTCTGGCGCCCGGCGAGTCGCTGCCCCCGGAGCGCGAACTGGCCGGGCGACTGGGGGTTTCGCGCGACACGGTCCGCGAGGCGATCAAGAGCCTGGCCGATGCGGGTTATTTGGTGTCCAAACGCGGCCGCTACGGCGGCACCTTCCTGGCCGAGCAGATTCCGGCCCTGCCACCCGGCACACCGCGGTTCACCCGGGCGGAGATCGACGACGCCCTGCGGCTGCGCGAGATCCTCGAGGTGGGCGCCGCGCGGATGGCGGCCACCCGGACCCTGGCCGCCGTCGAACGAGAGGGCCTGTGGTCGCGGCTGACCGACGTCCGCGACGCCGGCCCGGACGACTACCGGCGGCTGGACTCCCGGCTGCACCTGGCCGTCGCCGAGGCCGCCGGGTCGCCGTCGCTGGTGCCGCTGGTGGCCGAGAACCGGATGCGGCTGAACGCGCTGTTGGACCAGATCCCGCTGCTGGCGCGCAACATCGCGCACTCCAACGAGCAGCATGAGGCCATCGTCATCGCCATTCTGGCCGGGGACGCCGAGGCGGCGGGTTCGGCGATGTGCGGCCACGTCGGCGGTTCGGCTGCCCTCTTGCACGGCTTCCTGGACTGAACCGCCTTCACGTCGAGACGGCACTGAGAGCGAGATTCGGCCACTGTCGTCGCTCTCAGTGCGGTCTCGATGCAGCAGCGCGACCGATTTGCGCCACATCTGGATTAGATTCAATGCGTGATCCAGTCGCGGGAGTCGCCGGTGCACCGGGCCTCGTCGGCGCTTGCCGATGTCGACATCGCTGGTTGGACCACGCGGTTCGACCTCCTGTCCGATCCGCACCGCCTGGAGATCCTGCTCAGCCTGCACCGGGCGCCCGGCACCTGCGTCAGTGATCTGGCCGCCGCGCTGAACCGCTCGGAGAACGCGGTGTCGCAGGCGTTGCGGGTGCTGCGCCAGCAGGGCTGGGTCGGCAGCGAGCGGGTCGGGCGGCAGGTCTGCTACCGGCTCGAGGACGAGATCGTGCACGATCTGCTGCACTGGATCGGCGCCCGGCACAGTTGAGGGCCCTACCCGATCGACCGGGCGCCAACCTGAACATGTGAACAGCTAGACATATATTCGCCGCCCTCATAGGGTCGACCCATGAACTCCCCGCGATTCGACCGTGCGGACTGGACGACGATCGCCTCGATGGGGGCGGTGGTGCTGGCCCTGCACGTGTTCGGCTGGGGAGTGCTGGTATTCGGCGTTGCGCCCCAACACATCACCCTCGGTTCGGCCGGCGTGTTCGGGGTCGGCCTGGGGGTCACCGCCTACCTGCTCGGTGTCCGGCACGCGTTCGACGCCGACCACATCGCCGTCATCGACAACACCACCCGCAAGCTCGTCGGGGAGGGTAAACGGTCGCTGTCCGGCGGGTTCTGGTTCTCGCTGGGACACTCCAGCGTCGTCTTCGCGCTGGCATTCCTGTTGGCCATCGGGGCGCGCGCGGTGGTCGGTCCGGTCCAGGACGAGGGCTCGCCGATGCTGCAGACGCTCGGGCTGATCGGTTCGGTGGTGGCCGGGACGTTCCTGATCCTGATCGGCCTGACCAACCTATTTGCGGTCGTCGGGATCGCCAAGGTGTTCCGCGCCATGCGCAATGGCGAACTGGACGAGGCCGAACTGGAGCGCCAGCTGGACAACCGCGGCTTCATGGCCCGGCTGCTGTCGCGGGTGATGCGCAGGGTCGACAAGCCCTGGCACCTGTATCCGGTCGGCCTGCTGATGGGGTTGGGCTTCGACACGGCCACCCAGGTCGCCCTGCTGGTGCTGGCGGCCGGAACGGCGGCGTTCACGCTGCCCTGGTACGCGGTCCTGGTATTGCCGGTGCTGTTCGCGGCGGGCATGAGCCTGTTCGACGCCGCCGACGGGATCTTCATGGCCCGCGCCTACGGATGGGCGTTCCTGCAGCCGATCCGCAAGGTGTTCTACAACCTGACCGTCACGGTGCTCTCGGTGGTGGTCGCCCTGGTGATCGGCGTGATCGTACTGGCCGGTCTGCTGGCCGACCGGCTCGGGATCCAGTCGGGTCCGCTGGCGGTACTCGGTTCGGCGGATCTGCAATTCGTCGGGTTCACGATCGTCGGGTTGTTCGTGGTGACCTGGGTGGTCGCGGCCCTAATCTGGCGATTCGGCCGCGTCGAGGAAAAGTGGGCCGTACCGGTCGGATAGCCGGGATGTTCTCCTAGGATCCGGCGAATGACCGCCGTGAGCCTGAATCCGGACGCCCTGTCGTTCTACGCCGAGCTGCGCGAGAACAACACCAAGAAATGGTGGACGGCCGACAAGCGCCGGTACGACGAGAACGTGGCCGAAACGTTCGCCGCACTGGGCGACGAACTCTCCGGCGAGTTCGGCCCGATGAAGATGTTCCGGCCCTACCGGGACGTGCGGTTCAGCGCGGACAAGTCGCCCTACAAGCTGCACATCGGGATGGTGTCACGCAGCGCGGTCGCCGAGGTTCTCGCGCAGCTCGGCTGAACCTTCCTCAGTGCCGCCTGGCCGGTGGCCACTGCGGTTCACCGCACAGGTCCAGTAGCGCGTTCTCGATCACCTCGGGCAGCGCCGGATGGATCCAGTACTGGCTGCGGGCCATGGTCTGGCCGTCCAGCCCGAAGCTCATCGCCTGGATCAACGGCTGGATCAGGGTTGAGGCCTGATGGCCCATGATGTGCGCGCCCAGGATCTCACCGGTGCCGGCTTCGACGATGATCTTGCAGATGCCGGTGGTGTCCTCCATCGCCCAGCCGTAGGCCACGTCGGCGAAATCCTGGATCTTGACCTTGATGTCCAAACCCCGTGCGCGGGCCTCGTTCTCGGTCATACCGACCCAGGCGATCTGCGGATCGGTGAACACCGCGGCCGGTACGAACCGGTGATCCGACGGCATCAACGCGTCGGTGTCGTCCCAGTCCTGCAGCAGGTTGTGCCGGACCACTCGGGCCTCGTGGTTGGCGACGTGCTTCAGTTGGTAGTCCGAGCTGACGTCGCCGAGCGCGAAAACGCCTCGCGCCGTGGTGCGTTGGTATTCGTCGACCACGATCCGCCCGTCATCGGCGACCTCGATCCCGGCCAGATGGGCATCCAGCAGATCGCCGTTGGGAGTGCGGCCGGTGGCGACCAGCACCGCATCCGCGTGCAGCGTCGAGCCGTCGTCGAGTTCGACGGTGGTGCCTGAACCCCCGACCACCGTGCGGTGGGAGTGCACCTCCCACTTGTGTGCCGCGATGTCGGTGAACCGCACCCCGATGTCGTCGTCGCAGTGCGACAGCAACGTCGAACCGCGCAGCACCATGGTCACCCTCGATCCCAGCGCCGCGAACACGTGCGCGAACTCGGCGGCGACGAAGCCACCCCCGACGATCACCAGATGCCCGGGCAGCTCCGGCACGCGCATGATGGTGTCGCTGGTGTGAAAGTCGATGTTGCTCTGCGCAATCAACGGCGGTACCACCGACCGGGCGCCGGCGGCCAGCACCACCTGGTCCGACGTGAACTCCGTTCCGTCCTCGGTGCGCAACAGGTAACGGCCGTCGGGACGGGTCGGGCCGAACCGGGTGTGCCCGTCGAACACGGTGACGTCGGGGGAGGCCCGGCGGTAGCGCTCGCCGCCCAGCGCGATCGGGTCGATCCGGCCGAACACCCGCGAGACGATGTCGCCCCAGCGCACCCCATCGACATGCGCGTCGACACCGAACCGGGCGGCGTCGCGCACCGTCGCGGCCACCTCGGCGGCATAGACGAACATCTTCGTCGGAATACAGCCCACGTTCAGGCAGGTGCCGCCGAAGGTGCCCTGTTCGCAGATCGCCACGCGCATACCGGCGTAGCGATCGTCGAGAATGCTGTTGCCCGAACCGGTTCCGATGATGGTCAGATCGAAATGCCGCACAGCAGATCCCTTCTAATGGTCCAGGAAGCGGTCCAGCCACCGGTCGAGTTCGGTGTAGGCGGTCGCGCGCGGCCCCGCCTGGGAAAGGAAGACGTCGTGCTTGGCGTCCGGCACCGGTGCCACGGTGGTGTGCGTACCCCCGATGCAGCCCGCCCACCGCGCGATCTGCGTCACGTCCAGCACGGCGTCCCCGCGCTGGATCGCATCCGGGGCGGCGCCCGGCTTGATGCTGCTCTCGGCGACACTGTGATCCGAGCGCAGGATCAGATTGGGCACGCCGACATCCAGGCCGCGGTGCAACTTGGCCTGGCCGCGCCGGACGGCATTGATCCAGCCGAACGTGACGGGAAACCCGCCGAGCGGCTTGAGCGTCAGGTCGTAGTCGAACTCGCCGCCGTAGTCGCGGTGCAGCGTGGTGCCGTACCCGCCCTCCGTGGGCTTGCGGATCACCGAGGTCCGGCGCACCTTGGCCAGGGCGATCAACGCGGCCGCCGTCGGGGCGGTCCGCAGGATGGCCGGGCCGTGCAGGTCGAGGAACGGGCTGTTGAGGATCAGCCCGGCAACGCCCAGCGCCGCGGTGAGGCCGCGCTCGCGCAGCCGGTCCAGCCACAGCGTCACGATCAGGCCGCCGGCGGAATGCCCGTAGACCCAGATGTCGGCGCCGTCGGTCTCGGTCGCGATGATCGCCACCGCGCGCTCCAACTCGCGGTGGTACTCCGCGAGGTCCGTCGCGAAGTGCGGGGTCTGGCCCTCCCGCCAGGACCGGCCGCACTTGTGCAGGTCCAGCGCGTAGAACGCGAGATCGTGGGCGGCGAACCGGTCGGCCAGTTCGATGTTGAAGAAGTAGTCGGTGTATCCGTGCACGGCGAGCACCGCGCGGCGCGCCGGCCGGGCCGGGCCCCGGCGTACCAGGGTGGCCAGCAGGTCACCCTCGCCCAGCGGATCGGCGCCGAGTTCGACGGTGTGTTGGTGGTAGCCGTCCAGGAGATCGGGTTCCCATGCCGTCACACCGGTCACTCTAACGATTCGGAAACCGCCGGGAGCTGGTGTGGTCGATGACTCACGGCGGCTGCCTGGGATTCTCGACACGTCGCGGGATAACCTGGCCATCGTGACTTCCGTTGCCAAGACCGACGTCGTTCTGATCGGCGCGGGCATCATGAGCGCGACCCTCGGTGCCTTGCTCCGCCTGGTGGAACCGGACTGGTCCATCACCATGATCGAGCGCCTCGACGGTGCCGCCGCCGAGAGCAGTGACCCCTGGAACAACGCCGGCACCGGGCACTCGGCGCTGTGCGAGCTCAACTACACCCCCGAGAACGCCGACGGTTCGATCGACATCGCCAAGGCCGTCAACGTCAACGAGCAGTTCCAGGTGTCGCGGCAATTCTGGGCGCACGCGGTGGAGAACGGCGTGCTCACCGATGTGCGCAGCTTCCTCAACCCGGTGCCGCACGTGTCGTTCGTGCACGGCGCCGACCGGGTGGACTACCTGCGCCGCCGTCGCGAGGCGCTGGTGGTCAACCCGTTGTTCGCGGGCATGGAGTTCATCGACGGCGCCGACGAGTTCGCCCGCCGGCTGCCGTTCATGGCGGCCGGGCGCGACTTCTCCGATCCCGTGGCCCTGAACTGGACCACCGACGGCACCGACATCGACTTCGGGTCGCTGTCCAAGCAGCTGATCGGCTACGGCGTGCGCAACGGCACCACCGCGCTGTTCGGCAACGAGGTCCGCGACCTGTCCCGCGAGTCCGACGGCACCTGGACGTTGAAGGTCCGCAATCGCCGCACCGGTGATACCCAGCGGATCAACGCCCGCTTCGTGTTCGTCGGCGCCGGCGGCGACGCACTGCACCTCCTGCAGAAGTCGGGCATCAAGGAGTCCAAGGGCTACGGCGGGTTCCCCGTCGGCGGCCAGTTCCTGCGCACGTCCAACCCGGCACTGACGGCGGAGCACGTCGCCAAGGTGTACGGCTTCCCGCCGCTGGGCGCCCCGCCGATGTCGGCGCCGCACCTGGACACCCGCATCATCAACGGCAAATCCTGGCTGTTGTTCGGGCCGTTCGCCGGCTGGTCGCCCAAGTTCCTCAAGCAGGGCCACGTCACCGATCTGCCGGGCAGCGTGAAGCCCGACAATCTGGCCTCCATGATCGGCGTCGGGTTGACCCAGATGAGCCTGGTCAACTACCTGCTCGGCCAGTTGACCCTGTCACCCGCGGCCCGGGTGGACACGTTGCGCGAATTCGCGCCCAGCGCCGTCGACTCCGACTGGGACCTGTCGGTGGCCGGTCAGCGCGTCCAGGTGATCAAGCCGAAGGAATCCGGTCTGGGCGGAACGCTCGAGTTCGGCACCACCGTGCTCAACGCGGCCGACGGCAGCATCGCCGGCCTGCTCGGCGCCTCGCCGGGTGCCTCCACCGCGGTCCCGGCCATGCTGGACGTGCTGGAGCGCTGCTTCGCCGACCGGTACACCACCGCCTGGCAGCCCCGCCTCAAGGAGATGATCCCGTCGCTGGGCGCCAAACTGTCCGACGAGCCGGGCCTGTTCACCGAGGTATGGGATTGGGGCACCCGGGTGCTCGGCCTGTGACGGTCGCCCTGCGCCGTCTGCGGGCTCCCGATGTGGATGCCGCAACCCTGTACGAACTGCTCAAGCTGCGGGTCGAGGTGTTCGTCGTCGAGCAGGCCTGCCCGTATCCCGAACTCGACGGGCGTGATCTGCTGGCCGAGACCCGGCATTTCTGGCTCGAGGAGCCGGCGGCGACCAGCGCGGCGACGGTGGTCAGCACCCTGCGACTGATGGAGGAGCACACCGGCGGCGACAAGGCGTTCCGGATCGGCCGGGTCTGCACCAAGCGGGAGCACCGCGGCCACGGGCACACCCACCGGCTGCTGGCCGCGGCGCTGGCCGAGGTCGGCGCCTACGAGTGCCGGATCGATGCGCAGACCTACCTCGCCGAGATGTACGGCCGGCACGGGTTCGTCACCGAGGGCACGGAGTTCCTCGAGGACGGCATCCCGCACATCGCGATGGTCCGGCCCGGGCGTCCGTCATGAACCCGGCCGATCCCCTTTCGCCGGGCCCCGTGCTCGCGGAACAACACCGCTCGCCGGACCCGGCCGACTCGGCTTCGCCGGGCCCCGTGCTCGCGGAACAACACCGCTCGCCGGACCCGGCTTTCCCGTTCACCGCCATCGTCGGCCACGACGACCTCCGCCTGGCGCTGATCCTGTGTGCCATCCGCCCGGAGATCGGCGGTGTGCTGATCCGGGGCGAGAAGGGCACCGCCAAGTCCACCGCGGTGCGCGGCCTGGCCGGGGTGCTGGCGGCCATCGGGGACTCCGGGCTGGTCGAGCTGCCCATCGGCGCCACCGAGGATCGGGTGATCGGATCACTGGATCTGCAGAAGGTGCTGGCGGCGGGCGAGCACGCCTTCTCGCCGGGCCTGCTGGCCCGGGCCCACGGCGGCGTCCTCTACGTCGACGAGGTCAACCTGCTGCACGACCACCTGGTGGACGTCCTGCTCGACGCCGCGGCGATGGGCCGGGTGCACATCGAACGCGACGGCGTATCTCATTCGCACGATGCGCGTTTCGTGCTGATCGGCACCATGAATCCCGAAGAGGGGGAGTTGCGCCCGCAATTGCTGGACCGGTTCGGTCTGACCGTCGACGTCCGCGCGTCCCGCGACGTCGACGTGCGCGCCTCGGTCATCCGCGCGCGGATGGCCTACGAGGCGGATCCGGCCGCGTTCGGTGCCCGCTACGCGGGTGAGGAGGCCGAGCTGGCGCAGCGGATCGCGGCGGCCCGCGACCGGGTCGCCGGTGTGACGTTGGGGGATGACGAGTTACGCCAGATCGCCGCGCTGTGTGCGGCGTTCGACGTGGACGGGATGCGGGCGGATCTGGTGGTGGCCCGCACCGCGGTGGCGCACGCCGCCTGGGCCCGCGGTGCCGCCGGGGGAGAGATCCGGGTGAGCGTGGACGACATCCGGGTGGCGGCCCACTTCGCGTTGCCGCACCGCCGCCGCCGCGATCCCTTCGACGAGCCCGGGCTGGATCGCGACACGCTGGATCAGGCGCTGGCCGACGCCGGCGCCACACCCGAACTCGATCCCGACCCTGATCCCGACCCATCCGGCGGCGGTCAGGCGAATCCGGAAACCCAAGCACCCGAAGGTAATTCGGCCCAGTCGGCACCGCCGGCCGCGCGGCCCAGCGCCCCGCCGTCCGCAGTGTTCAAGACCCGCGCGCTGCGGGTCCCGGGCGTGGGGGAGGGGGCGCCCGGGCGACGCTCGCGGGCCCGCAACCGCGCCGGGGCGGTGGTGGCGGTCAGCCCCGACGACTCCGGTGACGGCCTGCACCTGTTCGCGACCCTGCTGGCGGCCGCCGGCCGATCGCCGGCGCGTGGCGCAGTGCGTCCGGCCGCGCAGGACGTCCGGCGTGCCCTGCGTGAAGGCCGCGAGGGCAACCTGGTGATCTTCGTCGTCGACGCCTCGGGTTCGATGGCCGCACGCGACCGGATGTCCGCGGTCAGCGGCGCGGCGCTATCCCTGCTGCGCGATGCCTACCAGCGCCGGGATCAGGTGGCCGTCATCACCTTCCGGGGCAGCGAGGCCGGCGTGCTGCTGCCGCCGACATCGTCGGCGCACATCGCGGGACGCCGACTGGCCCGCTTCGACACCGGCGGCCGGACGCCGCTGGCGGCCGGACTGCTGGCCGCGCGCGATCTGGTGGCACGGCAGAAGGTCCGCGACCCGTCGCGGCGGGCCCTGGTGGTGGTGCTCACCGACGGCCGGGCAACCGGTGGTCCGGATCCGTTGGGCCGCAGCCGAATTGCCGCGGCCCGCCTGCTGGTCGAGGGCGCCGCGGCGGTAGTGGTCGACTGCGAGACGTCCTACATCCGGCTCGGACTGGCCGGCGAACTCGCCGGCTGGCTGGATGCGCCGGTGCTGCGGCTCGAGCAGTTGCGGGCCGACCACCTGAGTCACGCCGTCCGAAGCGTCGCCTGAGCGGGAGGTACCCACATGCCACAGGGCCGCCCCAGCGAGATCCCCGACGACGGGTTGACCACCCGGGCCCGTCGCAACGCGCCGCTGCTCGCGGTGCACACCGGCGCCGGCAAGGGCAAGTCGACGGCCGCGTTCGGGATGGCCCTGCGCGCCTGGAACGCCGGCCTCTCGGTCGCGGTGTTCCAGTTCGTCAAGAGTGCGAAGTGGAAAGTGGGCGAGGAGAACGCTTTTCGAGCCCTGGACCGGTTGCACGAGGAGTACGGCGCTGGCGCGCCGGTCGAATGGCACAAGATGGGCTCCGGCTGGTCGTGGTCCCGCAAGGCCGGCGACGAGGCCGACCACGCCGCCACGGCCGCCGAGGGCTGGGCCGAGATCACCCGGCGGCTCGCCGCGCAGCAGCACGGGTTCTATGTGCTCGACGAATTCACCTACCCGCTGAAATGGGGGTGGGTGGACACCGGGGAAGTGGTCGAGGTGCTGCGCAACCGCCCGGGCAACCAGCATGTCGTGATCACCGGCCGGGACGCGCCGCCGGAATTGATCGAGGCCGCCGACCTGGTGACCGAGATGACGAAGGTCAAGCACCCCATGGACGCCGGCCGCAAGGGTCAAAAGGGCATCGAATGGTAAGGGCATGGTAGACGCCCGCTTTCCCGGCGAGCGTGCGTGTCTGTACACCGACACGCCGGTCGCCGCGTACAAATGCGGACGCTCGCGGGCGGGGTGCGGTCGGTGACCACCCCGGCCGTCGTGATCGCCGCCCCGACGTCCGGCAGCGGTAAGACCACCATCGCAACGGGTCTCATGGGCGCGCTGCGCGCAACCGGACACACGGTGACCGGCTTCAAGGTGGGCCCCGACTTCATCGACCCCGGCTACCACGCGCTGGCCACCGGCCGGCCGGGCCGCAATCTGGACCCCGTGCTGGTCGGCCCGGAGCTCGTCGGCCCGCTCTACCGGCACGGCAGCGATGACGCCGACATCGCCGTGGTCGAAGGTGTGATGGGGTTGTTCGACGGCCGTATCGAGGCCGGAACAGCCACGGTGGCAACAGGATCCACCGCGCACGTCGCCGGCCTGATCGGGGCCCCGGTGATCCTGGTGGTGGATGCGCGCGGGCAGAGCCACAGCTTCGCCGCGCTGCTGCACGGGTTCTCGACGTACGACACGGCGACCCGCGTCGGGGGCGTGATCCTCAACCGGGTCGGATCGCCGCGGCACGAACAGGTGCTGCGGCAGGCCTGTGAGTCCGCCGGGATCGCGGTGCTCGGCGCCGTGCCACGCGACGACGAGATCGCCGTGCCGTCCCGGCACCTGGGCCTGATCACCGCCGTCGAACACGGACGCGCGGCCACCGCGGCGGTGGCCGCGATGACCGGCCTGATCACCCGGCACGTCGACCTCGCCGCCGTCGCGGCACTGGCCGGCGCGCGGGTGCCCGCCGCGCCGTGGCACCCGGGCGTCGCCGGCGAACCGGTCGCCGGTGCACCGGTGGTGGCGGTCGCCGCCGGACCGGCGTTCAGCTTCGGCTACGCCGAACACTCCGAACTGCTGCGCGCCGCGGGCGCGCACGTCGTCGAATTCGACCCACTGACCGAACGTCTTCCGGACGGCACCGCGGGCCTGGTGCTACCCGGCGGTTTCCCCGAGCAGTATCCCGTCGAACTGTCCGGCAACGACGCCCTGCGGGCCGACATCGCCGCATTGGCCCGCTGCGGGCCGGTCCACGCCGAATGCGCCGGGCTGACGTATCTGATGACCGACCTCGACGGCCATCCCATGTGTGACGTACTCCACGGGTCGGCCCGGTTCACCGACCGGTTGACGCTGGGCTACCGCGACGCCGTCGCCGTCACCGAATCGTCGGTGCACACCGTGGGGAAGCGGGTAACCGGACACGAATTCCACCGCACCACAGTCGATTTCACCCAGTCTTATCCGCCGGCGTGGGTGTTCCGCGGCGCCGGTTCCGAATCGGTGCGGGAGGGCGCGGTGCACGCGGGCGTGCACGCGTCATACCTGCACACCCATCCGGCCGCCGACGCCGGCGCGGTGCGCCGGTTCGTCGCACACGCCGCGGCAATTAAGCTCGCCGGGTGATCGAGACCGCCTACCTCGTCGGGCTGCGGCTGGCCGGTAAGAAGGTCGTCGTGGTCGGCGGCGGCACGGTGGCGCAGCGCCGGCTCGGGCTGCTGGTGTCCTCCGGCGCCGACGTGCACGTCGTCACGCGTGCGGCCACGCCCGCCGTCGAGTCGATGGCCGGGATCACCCTGGTGCTGCGGGACTACCGCGACGGCGACCTGGCCGATGCCTGGTACGTGATCGCGGCCACCGACGACCCGGCCGTCAACGCCGCGGTGGTGGCCGAGGCGGACCGCCGCCAGATCTTCTGCGTCCGCGCCGACATCGCCCGCGAGGGCAGTGCGGTCACGCCCGCCACCTTCGACCACGACGGGCTCGCGGTCGGGGTGCTGGCCGGCGGCGAGCATCGCCGCAGCGCCGCCATCCGCACCGCCATCCACGAGGCGTTGCAGCAGGGCCTGATCGCCGCCGAGGCCGAGTTCGCCGATCTGAAGGGCAGCATCGCGCTGGTCGGCGGCGGGCCCGGTGACCCTGAACTGATCACCGTGCGGGGCCGGCGCCTGCTCGCCCACGCCGACGTGGTGGTGGCCGACCGGCTGGCACCGCCGGAACTGCTGGCCGAACTGCCCCCGGATGTCGAGGTGATCGACGCCGCGAAGGTGCCCTACGGCCGCGCGATGGCGCAGGAGGCCATCAACGACGTCCTGATCGACCGGGCCCGGGCCGGCAAGTTCGTGGTGCGGCTCAAGGGCGGCGATCCGTTCGTGTTCGCCCGCGGATATGAGGAAGTCCTCGCCTGCGCCGAGGCGGGGATCCCCGTCACCGTGGTTCCCGGCGTCACGAGCGCGATCGGGGTGCCGGCGCTGGCCGGGGTCCCCGTCACCCACCGCGCCGTCAACCACGAGTTCGTCGTCGTCAGCGGACATGTGGCGCCCGACCACCCGGATTCGCTGGTGAACTGGCCGGCCCTGGCGGCGCTGTCGGGCACGATCGTCCTGCTGATGGCTGTCGAGCGAATCGGCCTGTTCGCGACGGCGCTGATGGCCGGCGGCCGGCCCGGGGACACCTCGGTGCTGGTGGTCCAGCACGGCGCGACCACCCGGCAGCGGGTGCTGCGGACGACGCTGGCCGATGCGGCCGAGGAGATGGTGGCGCAGGGCATCCGGCCCCCGGCGATCATCGTGATTGGCGGCGTCGTAGATGTCGCGGGAGATCTTGCGACGGATGCCGGGGCGGGTCTCGGTTAGGACTCGGTGCGACCAGCGCCTCTTTAACCTTCTCTTAAGATTACTGTAGGGTAGCCCGCTATGACGGCCCTCAACGATGCAGAGCGGGTGGCGGCTGCCGCCCGGACCGCACCGCGCGACCGTGACCTGCCCGTGCCTGCTCAGGAGCCGGGGACCCAGCTCAGCCGGTTCTACCCGGCGTGGCTGCCGTCCTGGCGGTTCATCGCCGCAGTGGTCGCCATCGGCGGCATGCAGCTCCTGGCCACCATGGACAGCACCGTCGCGATCGTCGCGTTGCCGAAGATCCAGGACGAGCTCTCCCTGTCCGATGCCGGCCGCAGTTGGGTGATCACGGCCTACGTGCTGACCTTCGGCGGCCTGATGCTGCTGGGCGGACGGCTCGGCGACACGATCGGCCGCAAGCGGACCTTCATCGTCGGTGTCGCCCTGTTCACCATCGCCTCCGTGCTCTGCGGCGTCGCCTGGGATGAGGCCACCCTGGTGCTCGCCCGGCTGCTGCAGGGCGTCGGCGCCGCGATCGCCAGTCCGGCCGGTCTGGCGCTGGTGGCCACCACTTTCCCCAAGGGCCCGGCCCGCAATGCAGCGACGGCCGTGTTCGCGGCCATGACCGGCATCGGTTCGGTGATGGGCCTGGTGGTCGGCGGCGCGTTGGTCGAGGTGTCCTGGCGATTGGCCTTCCTGGTGAACATCCCGATCGGCCTGGTGATGATCTACCTGGCCCGCACCACCCTGCGCGAGACCCACAAAGAGCGGATGAAGCTCGACGCGGCCGGCGCACTGCTGGCGACGCTGGGCTGCACGGCGGCCGTGTTCGGGTTCACCCAGGGGCCGGAGAACGGCTGGCTGGCCCCGCTCACGCTGGCCTCCGCCGCCGTGGCGCTGGCCGCCGGCATCGCGTTCGTGATCGTCGAACGTACCGCCGAGAACCCGGTCGTGCCGTTCGCGCTGTTCAAGGACCGCAACCGGCTGGCCACCTTCGCGGCGATCTTCCTGGCCGGCGGCGTCATGTTCACCCTGACGGTGCTCATCGGCCTGTACGTGCAGGACATCATGGGCTACACCGCGCTGCGCGCCGGCATCTCGTTCATCCCGTTCGTCATTGCGCTGGGCGTCGGGCTGGGCTTGTCGTCGCACCTGGTGTCGATCTTCTCGCCCCGGGTGCTGGTGATCGGCGGCGGCATCATGGTGCTGGCGGCGATGATCTACGGCTCGACGCTCAACCGTGGCATCCCGTACTTCCCGAATCTGGTCATCCCGATCGTGGTCGGCGGCTTCGGCATCGGCATGATCGTGGTCCCGCTGACGGTGTCGGCCATCGCCGGGGTCGGCTTCGACCAGATCGGCCCGGTCTCGGCCGTCGCCCTGATGCTGCAGAACCTCGGCGGCCCGGTGGTACTGGCCGTCATCCAGGCCGTCATCACCTCGCGCACCCTGTACCTGGGTGGCACCACCGGCCCGGTGAAGAACATGAACGACGCGCAGATCGCGGCGCTGGACGCTGGCTATACCTACGGCCTGCTGTGGGTGGCGGCGGCGGCCGTCCTGGTCGGCGGCGCCGCGTTGTTCATCGGCTACACCGCCAAGCAGGTCGCGCACGCGCAGGAAGTCAAGGACGCGATCGACGCGGGCGAGCTGTAGCCCGCACCGCACGCCGAACGTGAAAACTCGGCGACGAGCGTGTCCATATTTCGCCGACAATTCACGCTCGGCGTCGTGAGCTCGGCCGGTCGCTATGGAGCATCCCTGACCTGTCGGTAGGGTCGGGTCTCATGCCCGGATCGAGAGCCAGCACCCGGCTGTCGGAAAGTGTCGTCGGCGTCGTGATCCTGGCGATCACCGGTATGCAGTTGATGTCGACCCTCGACGGCACCATTGCCATCGTCGCGCTGCCGCGCATGCAGGCCGACCTGGACCTGTCCGACGCCTCGAAGAGCTGGATCATCACGGGCTACGCGTTGACGTTCGGGGGGCTGCTGCTGCTCGGCGGGCGCATCGGCGACGCCATCGGCCGGAAGCGGGCGTTCCTGTCCGGCGTCGGAGTGTTCACCATCGCGTCGCTGGTCTGCGGTCTGGCGCACGACCAGTGGACGCTGATCGCCGCGCGCGCCGTACAGGGTGCCGGTGCCGCCGTCGCCGCACCCACCGGTCTGGCGCTGATCGCCACCACCTACGCCGTCGGCCACGCCCGTAACCAGGCGCTGGCGGTGTCGGCCGCGATGCAGGGCCTGGGCTCGGTGCTCGGTCTGGTGCTGGGCGGCGCGCTGACCGCCGTGTCCTGGCGGCTGGCGTTCCTGGTGAACGTGCCGATCGGCCTGCTGATCATCTGGATCGCGGTCACCCGGATCGCCGAAACCCAACACGAACGACTCAAACTCGACATCACCGGCGCCCTGCTGGCCACGCTGGGCTGCAGTGCGGCCGTACTGGTGTTCACCCAGGGTCCGCCGCGCGGTTGGATCGACCCGTGGGTGATCGGCGCCGCGGTGGCCGCGGTGGTCTGCCTGCTGGCTTTCTGGTCCATCGAGCGCCGGGCCGACAATCCGCTGGTGCCGCCGACCGTGTTCGACAACCGCAATCGCGTCGCGTCCTTCGCGGCGTACTTCCTGGCCGGCGGGGTGATGCTGACCCTCAGCGTGATGATCGGCCTGTTGGTGCAGGACGTGCTGGGTTACTCGCCGCTGCGGGCCGGGCTGTGCTTCATGCCGTTTGCGCTGGCCTTCGTCATCGGCAACATTCTGGCCACCCGGTTCGCGCCGATCATCGCGCCGCGCTGGCTGATCCTCGGCGGCGGCGTGCTGGTGCTGGCGGCCATGCTGTTCGGCTCCACGCTCAGCCGTGGCATCCCGTACTTTCCCGACCTGTTCACACCGCTGGTCGTCGGCGGCCTGGGGATCGGGCTGATCTCGGTGATCCTGCCGTTGTGCGCGATCGCGCAGGTGGATCCGCGCGACATCGGACCGGTCTCGTCGATCACGCTGATGGTCTACAACCTGGGCGGACCGCTGATGCTGGTGGTCATCCAGGCCGTGCAGACCTCCCGCACGCTGTACCTGGGCGGCACCACCGGTCCGGTCAAGGACATGACGCCGGCGCAGCTCGACGCGCTGGGGCACGGCTATACCTATTCGCTGCTGTG
>JAKIXW010000389.1 GCA_022708865.1 Acidobacteriota bacterium | reverse complement strand
CGACGACACCGGTGCGACGGCCGAAGACGGCACGCACCCGTTCGACAGCCTGGCGCACGTGAACGTGAACGGGCCCTATGCGGGGGTGCTCGCGGGCGCGGCGTTTGTGGAAGTGCCGTACCTGGCGGAGGCCGGCGACACCTTCGCCTACCTCGATGCGGATGCGGACGCCGATAACCTGGCGGACTTCTGGGAGCTGGTGCACTTCGGCGGCACGGCCGTGGCGGGCGCGGGCCCGGTGGACGGCTACACGGACAGTGACGGCGATGGGCTCAATGACCTGTACGAGTTCCTGCTGGGCTTCGACCCGCGCACGACCAACCCCGAGACGGACCTCGCGGCGGACACTAGCGACGGGGACGAGGTCAGCAACCTGACCGAGCAGCAGCGGGGCACCGACCCGTGGTCCGAGGACACCGACGACGACGGCCGCAGGGACGGGGAGGAGCTGACGGCCGGCACGGGGCCGCTGGACAGCCTCAGCCCGTTCGAGTTCCGCGTGCTGGAACTGGCTGCGGCGGGCGACTGCGTGCGCGTGCCGGCGCAGGCGGCGCTGGCGTTGACCACGTTCACCATCGAGGCCTGGGTGCAGCCGGCCGGCGACAACGCCAGCGGCGTGATCCTGCGCAAGGCGCGCAGCAGCGACGGCGCGGTGAACTACGAACTGGCGCTGGAGGGCGGCTACGCCAAGGTGACGGTCGGCGGCAACAGCCTGGTGGCGGACATTCTGCCCATTCTGGGCGGGCGCTGGGCACACCTGGCCGCGACCCTCGACGGGACGACGCAGGAGCTGACGCTGACGGTCTACACCGAGAACGTGCTCGGTGACGAGAACTACAAGACAGTCCGGCTCAGCGCCGGTGTGCTGCCGCCGCCGGTGGGCAACGGTCCGCTGACGATCGGCGCGGCCAGCGGCGGGCTGGTGGGTCTGGTGGACGAAGTGCGGATCTGGTCGGTGGCGCGCAGCGGCGCCCAGATCGAGGCGGACCGGCTGGTGGCGCTGTCCACGGTGCCGGCGGGCCTGAGCTCGTATTACCGCTTTGAGGACGGCGGCGCCACGGTGGAGGACTTCAGCCACCGACTGAACACCGACACGCCGACGGTGCGCCGCAACCTGCGGGTGGTCGGCACGCTCGTGGCCGGGGCGCAGGTGATCGCGGGCAACCCGGGTCTGACCGATGCGGACGGCGACGGCGACGGGCTGCCGGACTGGTGGGAGATGCTGCACTTCGGCGACCTGACCAGCTCCGACGGCACGCAGGACCAGGACGGGGATACGCTCAGCGATCTGTATGAGTACCTCTCCGACACCAACCCGACCCTGGTCGACACCGATGGCAACGGCACCCTCGACCCGGACGAGGATGCGGACGGCGACCAGGTGAGCAACCTCACCGAGCAGAGCAACCTGACGCACCCGCGGGATGCGGACAGCGACGACGACGGCCTGGAGGACGGCGTGGAGGTGGCGCAGGGCACGGAGCCTTTCGACAGCCTCAGCCCGCTGGTCAACCGCGCCCTGGTGTTCGCCGCGGCCACGGACAAGGCGCGGGTAGGGTGGGGCCCGGAGATCTCCGGCAACCTCAGTGTGCAGGCGTGGGTGAATCTGGGCGCCGGCACGGCGACCCGCAGCATCGTGACCAAGGTGCGCAGCGAGGACGCGCTGGTCGACTACGCGGTGCGGGTGACGGCGGCGGGTGAGCTGCAGTTCGTCTATCGCACCGAGAATGCGGCGCAGTGGAACACGAGCACGCTGGCGGGGATGACGCTGCCGACGGGTCGGTGGGTGAACCTGTCCGTGACCCTGCAGAAGGACGCGCTGGACGGCGTGGTGACGCTGGCGGTTTTCGACCCGCTGAGCGGTCTGACCGAGCGCAGTCAGCAGCGCCTGCAGGGGCGGCTGTTCGGGGCGCCCGGGGCGCTGTACTTCGGCGACGCCGATGGGGCCGGCGGCATTGACGGCTTCCAGGGCTCTCTGGACGAGGTGCGGGTGTGGCGCGATGTGCGCACGGCCGCCGAACTGGCAGCGGGTCTTGACGCGCCCCTGAGCGCGGCGGATCTGGCCGACGCGGCCCTGGTGGGCTACTGGCGCTTTGATGATGGCCAATACACGGGGGCGCGCCTGCACGGCACGCCGGCCGGAGCGGAGGACTTCACCCACCGGCTGACCAGCTTGGCGGTGCTGGAGACCAACCGGCACTACGTGGCCGAGCTGGACGGCGCGGCGTTCGCGGACGTGCCCCTGGACTTCAGCGCCGGCGGCACCTTCGCCTACTTCAGTGCGGATGCTGAC
>JAKIXW010000388.1:2050-2293 GCA_022708865.1 Acidobacteriota bacterium | reverse complement strand
CTCCGGCTGAAATACCGGAAGACCGCGAGACTGCGCCCATTCCTTGATCGGTCCGGGCAGGAGCTTCTGCCCGCGTCCATGGGGTCGATCCGGCTGGGTGAAGACCGCCACGACTTCCGCCAGTGACCGGCCTTCGCCGGCGAGCCACTCCAAAGTGGGAAGTGCAATCGGGTCGGAACCGAGGAAGACGAGGCGCAACGGCGGCATAAGGATGAGGCGCAGGCTGGATCTCCTGGATCCGAC
>JAKIXW010000388.1:0-1995 GCA_022708865.1 Acidobacteriota bacterium | reverse complement strand
AAGAACCCAAACCGCTCGAGCACGCCGCCACGTTTCTCGCGGAACCGCAGTCGCGGTCGGCTGAAGCAAATCCCCGACTGAAGCGGGAACATCCCGTCGCGCACCCGAGGTTCCGCAACCAAGAGAAACCAGGGCACACGGCTTCGTCGGGCGCCCCGAAAAGAAAAGGCGCCGGTCGAAAGACCGGCGCCTCGAAGGTTTTGCCTAAGCTTGGTTGCTCAACACCGCACCTCAGAAGGTGAAGGTGTTGGTGAGCGACCAGGTCGTCGGCTCCGGAATGCGGAAGGAGCCCGGTGTGCCGTCCGGCTGGACGGTGACCGGAATGAGCTCGCGGCTGCCGAACACATTGCGGGCGTTGAACTGGATGCGCCACTTGAGCTTCTCGGTGAGGTTACGCTCGTAACCGATCCAGAAGTCGAAGGCGTCCTCCGCCGGACCCTTCCACGGTTTCGCGACATCGAAGAGCCACTCGCCGCCCGTGGTCTCGTAGACCGGGTAGCCGATGGTGACCTTGTCCATCCAGCGATAGCTGCCGCCGACATTCACGCCCTTGAGGAACGCGATGTTCTGGAAGCGGTAGTTCGTGGTGACGGCGAAGCGCCACGGACGGAGTTCGGCCACATCCGCGCCGTTGAGCGCGAGCTGCATCTTGTACGAGCCGAGCGTCTCGATCTCGAACTTCGAGCGGGCGGTGCCGCCGGAGTTCGACGGGATCGCCCAGTTGCCGGCGCCCCACATGCGGACGTCGCCACCGGGGCCCTTGTAGAACTCGTAGCGGCTCTCGATCCAGTCGGAGTAGCTCTTGGCGAGGTTCAGGCGAACCGAGTCGTTCTTCGACGCGGTGAACTGGATATCCCAACCCGTGAGCGGATTGGCCGTGAGTTCATACTCGGTACCCTTCGAGGTGGTGTCGCCCGAGATCGCGATGCCCTGGAGCTGGCTCCAGTTGCCGCTGCCGGCGGCATAGTCGGTCATGCCCCAGGCCTTCTGCATCACCTCCGGGATCGGGTTGGCGAGCCAGGCGGTCACCGCGGCCTGCTGGATGGCATACTGCGCATCGAGCTCGGCCTGGCTGTACGAGCCGGGGTTGCCATCCATCGCACCGACCGTGCCGTTGCCGGCCGGCTGCCAACGGACCGCGCCACCGGAGGAGGACGTTCCATAGACCGTCTGGAAGCCCTTCGTGCCGTCGCGGGTCGCGACCGCCGCGGACTGGCACCACGCCTCGCCGGCGCCGATGAGGTAGGTGTTCGCCACCTGGCCGGTGACCGTCGCGTTGAACATCTTGGTCTCGTACCAGTTGACCTTGAGGATGATCTTGTCGTTCAGGGCCGAGACGGTGAAGCCGTAGTCCTTGGTCTTGCCGTTCGGCGACGGGATGCGGTTGCCGAGGACGTCGACGCGGCTGGCATCAGGCTGGAAGTTCTCGGACTTGTTGTAGAACGCCGAGAACTTCATCCCCCACGGCAGCTTGTCGTTGATGAACTTCGGGGTGTGCGCGACCACGCTCCAGGTGAGGGACTCGCCCGTCTCCTTGGAATAGGTGCGACGATCCGTCGACGGGACCGCTTCGGTCGGCAGCGTCCAGGTTTCCTCGCCCTCGGTCACGATGCCACGGGTCTTGCTGG
This sequence comes from Acidobacteriota bacterium, assembly GCA_022708865.1. GTDB lineage: Bacteria > Actinomycetota > Actinomycetes > Mycobacteriales > Mycobacteriaceae > Mycobacterium. Next base: position 367 of record JAKIXW010000388.1, on the reverse strand, counting down.
GCACACCGGCGCTGCGGAACAGCTCGGTGTCCTTACGCCAGCCGACCATCGGGACGATCGTGTTGTCGAACATGTAGCCCTGCCAGACGAAGGCCTGGGAGTCGACCTTGCTGATGGTCTTGATCTTGTTGGTGTAGTTGCCGCCCATGTCGCCGAAGGCGTCGTTGTTCACGAGCCCCATCGGGTACTGGACCCAGCCCTTGTAGTTCGCGAGGTCCTGGTTGTCCGCCGTCGTGTTGGTGCCGGCCTGGCGCAACGCGTCGAACGCCTCGGTCGGGGTGTTGTCGAAGATCAGCGCAGTCGCGCTGACCGGCGAACGATTCCCCTGGATGTTGGCGAGGTTGATCCCCGCGGCGGTGGTGGCCTG
>JAKIXW010000387.1 GCA_022708865.1 Acidobacteriota bacterium | reverse complement strand
GCCTCGAGGGCTTCGGCCGACCCGACGGATTCCACGAGCGCCAGGTCGACCGCTGGCTCAGCTTCCTGTCGGCCTACCAGGTGCGCGAATTGCCCGGGCTGGACGTGGCGGCCGACTGGTTGCGCCGAAATCGCCCGGCCCACTTCACGCCCGGCATCATGCACGGCGACTACCAGTTCGCCAACGTGATGTACCGCCACGGGGCTCCCGCGCAGTTGGCGGCCATCGTCGACTGGGAGATGACCACCATCGGCGATCCGCTGCTGGATGTCGGCTGGTGCCTATTGGGTTACGACGGAGAGGAACCCAGCCCCGACGGCTTCTACCTCGACATGACCGGCATGCCGCGGCGCAGTGAACTGCTCGCGCGCTACGAGGAGGTCAGCGGGTTGTCGACGGAGAACATCGACTACTACCTGGTGCTGGCCAACTGGAAGCTCGGCATCATGCTGGAGAAGACCTACGCGGCCTCGTTGGCACCGAACAGCAAGGTGGCTCCCGAGGTGGCTGCGGCGATGGGCCCGATGGTCCTGAAGCTGATGACCACGGCCGCCGAGCTCAGCCGGCAGGCGGCCTGAGATGACCTATCCTGCACCACTCTTCGATCTGACCGACCGCGTGGTTCTGGTCACCGGCGGCAGCCGGGGGCTCGGACGCGAGATGGCGTTCGCGGCCGCCCGCTGCGGGGCCGACGTGGTGATCGCCAGCCGAAAGTTCGACAGCTGTCAGGACACCGCCGCTGCGATCGAAGCCGAGACCGGCCGCACCGCAATGCCGTACGCGGTGCACGTCGGGCACTGGGACGAACTCGACGGCCTGGTCGACGCCGTCCACGAACGCTTCGGCCGACTCGACGTGCTGGTCAACAATGCGGGCATGTCGCCGGTCTACGACAAGCAGACCGACGTGACCGAGAAGCTGTTCGACGCGGTGGTCAGCCTGAATCTCAAGGGCCCCTTCCGGCTCTCGGCACTGGTCGGCGAACGCATGGTGGCCGCCGGCGGCGGGGTCATCATCAACGTCAGCACGCATGGGTCGCTGCGGCCACACCCGTCGTTCATCCCCTACGCCGCGTCCAAGGCCGGGCTCAACGCGATGACAGAGGGCCTGGCGATGGCCTTCGGCCCGACGGTGCGCGTCAACACGCTGATGCCCGGACCCTTCCTCACCGACATCAGCAAGGCGTGGAGTTTCGAGGGTACGCAGAACCCGTTCGGGCACTTCGCATTACAGCGGGCCGGGAATCCCGACGAGATCGTCGGCGCCGCGCTGTTCCTGATGTCGGATGCCTCCAGCTACACCACCGGTTCGATCCTGCGGGCCGACGGCGGCATCCCCTGATCCCCACATTCCCCCGCGAACAAGAAGGAGCACTGAGATGGACTTCTCGGTCGAACCGGAATTCGAGAAGAAGCTGGACTGGATCCGGGAGTTCGTGCGCGAGGAGGTCGAACCGCTCGAGGTGCTCTTCCCCGGGTGCGAGTTCCTGCCACTGGACGACGAACGCCGCGCCATCGTCGACCCGCTCAAACAACAGGTCCGCGATCAGGGGCTCTGGGCCCCACACCTCGGGCCGGACCTGGGCGGTCAGGGATTCGGTGCCGTCAAGCTCACCCTGATCAACGAGATCCTGGGTCGCAGCAGCTGGGCGCCCATCGTGTTCGGCACCCAGGCGCCCGACACCGGCAACGCCGAGATACTGGCCCGCTTCGGCACCGCCGAGCAGAAGGCGGACTACCTGGACGGGCTGCTGTCGGGTGAGATCTTCTCCTGCTTCTCGATGACCGAACCGCAGGGCGGTTCGGATCCCCGGGTGTTCACCACTCGCGCGGTTCCCGACGGCGATAACTGGGTTATCAGTGGCCGCAAGTATTTTTCCTCGAATGCATCGGTGGCCTCGTTCTTCATCGTCGTCGCGATCACCGATCCCGACGTGCCGGTGCACCGGGGCGCGTCGACGTTCCTCATCCCGGCCGGCACGCGGGGACTGAACGTCGAGGCCACCCACCACCTCGTCGGCTCGCTGCCGCACGAGGCCGGGCATTCGCTGATCCACTACGACAACGTGCGAGTGCCTGCCTCAGCCATGCTCGGCGAACCCGGCCGCGGCTTCGAGATCCTGCAGGCCCGGCTGGCCGGCGGCCGGATCCATCACGCGATGCGTTCGCTCGGCGTGGCACAGCGTGCCCTGGACATGATGGCCCACCGGGCGAAGAGCAGGTTCACCCAAGGCAGCTTGCTCGCCGACAAGCAACTGGTGCAGGAGTTCATTGCGGACTCGTACGCCGAACTGCTGCAGTTCCGGCTGACCGTCCTGCACGCCGCGTGGTTGATCGACACCGC
>JAKIXW010000386.1:377-2344 GCA_022708865.1 Acidobacteriota bacterium | reverse complement strand
AGTTGAAGTTCTCCCCTGCGGTGAGTGCGGTAACCGGCTCACCCACCACTGGGGCCGGCAGCGGCACTCCGACCGGCACAACTGAGTACTGGGGTGTCCCAGCGGTGCCCGTGCCCAACTGCCCGTACTGGTTCGAGCCCCAGCAGAAGAGCTTCGCGTCGGCCAAGGCACATGTGGACCTCTTCCCCGTCCGGATGGTGGTGACGGTCCGGCCTTCGAGCACACCGGGCGCAGCGACGACCGCCGCGAAATTCACGCCACCGAGCACGCCGATCCCCACCTCCCCGACGAGATTGACGCCACCGCAGTAAGCCTTCCCGTTCTGCACGTAGCAGGCGTGTTCCTCGGAGGCGCGCAGGGATGTCACGGGCCCCGCGACACCGTCGGCCACCTGCGTCGGCTGCGGATAACCCATCGGGCTCCCCGCGCCCCAACAGTAGGCATCACCGTCCGAATCGGTAGCGCAAGTTGCGCCCCACCCGGCGGAGACGGCTGTCACCGTTTTGCCCGCAAGGTCTCCCGTGTTGACGGCGACCGGAGTGGGGGAAGAGTAGTTGCCGGGACCCGGCGGTCCGATCCCCAACTGCCCGTAACCGTTCCACCCCCAGCAGTACAGCTGTCCGTCCGCGACCGCACACGTGTGCTGGTGACCTGCGCTGACTGTCGTCACGATCTTGCCCTCGAGCAGGCCGCCGACCGGTCCAGGCTCAATCGTCGCCCCGGTCACCCGTCCGAGTTGGCCGGCCCCATTGTTTCCCCAGCAGTAGACGGTGCCCTCGGCGATCGCGCAGGAGTGATCGCCTCCGCCGCTGACGGAGCGGATCCGCTTGCCTGCCAAGGCGCCGGAGGTGTTCACCTTCACGGGCGACGGCGCGGTGACATTGGTCCCGTCGCCAAGTTGCCCACCGGCGTTGTAACCCCACGCGTAGAGGTCGCTGTCATTCGGGTCGGCGTCCGCGACTGCGGGCCCCGCCACCATCAATACTGCCGCTGAAGCGGCCACGATCACACGCACGAGCACTGGCCCTCCTTCGAGACATGGGCCAGCCTAGATCAACTTCTGGGGCTCAGGTTCAGCCGTTCGGATAGAGGCGTGAGAGGGCGGTGGCAAAACGCGTGCCTCAGCGTCGCTTGCCGTTCTTGTAGACGATGCGCTGGCTGAACGGTTCGTGGGTTTCAGTGCCGGGTGCGGTCAAGGTCACGGTCACCCGCCACTTCTTCCCCAGCGGCTTCACCGTGACCGCTCCGCCCTTGCGCAGGACCTTCACCTTGCCCTTGGCCTTCACCTTCGTGGCCACTGGAACACCGGCCGAGGTCTTCGCGCCCTTCGGCACCAGCACCGTCACGCCGCGCTTCTTCAGCTTCTTCGGCGAGGCGAACGACTGCACGGCCTTCACGACGACCGGAGCATCGGCGGGCGGCGGGTTGACAGCCGACTGGGCTTTCACTGCGAACTCCACCACGACCTCGGCAGGCAGGGTGTCCGGGGGATCGACCGCGTCCTGATCGTGGACCTTTGCCCCGAGGACGACCAGTTGGCATGCAGCGCCAGCAGGCAGCGAGGCGGCGGGATCGAGGGTGAAGGTCGTCGGACCGCCGGTGACCGCCGACGGGACCGGAATGCCGGCGCACGTGAGCGTGAACCAACCGTCGTCCAGCGTCACCGCCTCGCTGAAGGTCACCGACAGAGCAGCATCCGCCGGGACGCCGATGGCGCCGTCAGCGGGAGTTGTTCCGGTGACCGACGGCGCCGAATCCGCGACGTTGCACGGTGTTGGAGCCGCGCCCGTGTTGCGGGGCACAGGAACGCCCACGCTGAAATCTGCGGCGTTGTCATCTGTGTCCGTGCAGCCGTTGGCTCCGCGCAGAGCCGCCGTGATGTTGCTGAGCGTGCCTGTGGGTCCGGGCCCCTCGAAGAAGTTGGCTGAGCCGTACCCCACGAGGTCCCGGATCAGGGCCAGTTGTCC
>JAKIXW010000386.1:0-286 GCA_022708865.1 Acidobacteriota bacterium | reverse complement strand
CCGCCGCTGGCCATCTGCACGAGATAGTGCTGACCGGGTTGCAGCGTCCCAGCCAGCACTGTGGGGGCGATGGCGCTGCCGAACGTGCCGGTCCCTGTGGCGCTGGCGTACTGCACGGACCAACCTGTCATCGAGACCGCATTGGGGCCACGGTTGAACAGTTCGACGAAATCGTTGGCGTACGGCGCCCCTGTCGAACCCCCACCCCCATAGACCTGGCTGATCACCACGTCGGGCGACGCGGCCTGGGCGGGTGCAACGGCGGCGAGGCCGCCCGCGACCACCA
>JAKIXW010000385.1:393-2344 GCA_022708865.1 Acidobacteriota bacterium | reverse complement strand
GTCGGCGGCCCGCCCTGTTCGCCGGTCAGCGCGCGGTACCGGCCGGCCAGCTGACCGGCCACCCAATCACGTTCGGCCACAACGTCGGACAGCAGTGCGCAGCGGACGGTGCCGGGATCGGCGCCCGGCCGCGGGCGCAGCGCCCCGACGGCCACCGACCGGTGTCGGGCGCTGGCGGACAGCTCGTTGGCCACGTACAGCGTGCTCGGCGGATTGCGCCAGCTGGTGCGCAGCTCGAGGGTGGGCGCCGGGCTGCCGTCGGCGAGCGGGAAGTCGGTCTGGAACCGCGGCAAGTTGGTGGCCGAGGCGCCGCGCCAGCCGTAGATGGACTGGATCGGATCACCCACCGCGGTCAGCGCCAACCCGTCATCGGCACCGCCGCCGAACAACGCCGACAATGCAATGCGCTGCGCGTGGCCGGTGTCCTGGTATTCGTCGAGCAGGACCACCCGGAAGCGTTCCCGCAGCGCGGCACCGACCTGTGGAAAGCGTTGGGCCAGTTGGGCTGCCGTGGACATCTGCATCCCGAAGTCCATCGCCTTCTCGGCGCGCAGCCGGGCGTGCAACGCGTCCACCAACGGGACCAGTTCGGCCCGGTCGGTCTGGGCGGCCAGCAGCTTCAACAGGTACTGGTTCGGGCCGCGGTCACGCTGATTGGGCCCCGCCGGCAGCGTGTGCACCAGCCGGTCGAGCTCACCATGGGTGTTGCGCAACTGCGCGGTGCTGACCAGATGCTCGGCGAGCTGCCCCGACAGCTGCAGCACCAGATCGGTGACGGCGGCCGGGGACCGGCCCGTCTCCAGCTCGCCCGAATACCCGCAGACCACCTCGAATGCCAACTGCCACAACTCGGTTGGGCTCAGCAGCCGGGTGTCCGGCTCGACGGGCAGCAGCAGGCCGTGCTCGCGCAGCAGGGTGCCGGCGAACGCGTGGTACGTGCTAACGGTCGGGGTTTCGTCGGCGGCACCCGCGGCCCCGACCAGGCCGGTGCCGGCCAGCCGTGCCAGCCGGGACCGCACTCGGCGCAGCAGCTGCCCGGCGGCCTTGCGGGTGAACGTCAGCCCCAGCACCTGCCCGGGGTCGGCGTGGCCGTTGGCCACCAGCCACACCACCCGCGCGGCCATGGTCTCGGTCTTCCCGGCACCCGCGCCGGCGATAACGACCAGCGGGCCGGGCGGTGCGGCGATGACAGCGGCCTGCTCGTCGGTGGGCCGGTGCACGCCGAGCGCGTCGGCCAGTTCGATCGGGCTGTATCGCGTCATGAGGGCTCCGTGGTGGGGTGCTGGGCGGGGCAGGATCGCCGGACCGGGCAGTGCGAGCAGCCGTCGTTGACCCGCGCGGTGAAATCCGGTCCGGCGGTGGCGGCCGCGGCCCGGTGGACCTGGTCGAGGCGTTCGGCGGCGGTGTCGGCGGTCAGCGGGTCCTGTTCGCGTTCGGTGGCCCCGTTCTTCGCCAGCGCCGGCTTGCCGAGGTAGACCAGCCGTCCCCCGCCGGGCGCCTCTCCCGCACCGGCCAGGCCGTGTTCGATCGCCAGCTGGTACAGGCCGAGCTGGGCGTGCCGTTGCGCATCGTCCTTGGTGACCGGGCTCTTGCCGGTCTTGACGTCGACGACCACCAGCCGGCCCTCGGCGTCACGTTCGACCCGGTCGACACGACCGGTCACCCGCACCGCCGGTCCCCCGGCCCCGTCCGCGGGCAGGATCCCCTCGACGGCGACCTCGGTGCCGGCCTCGGTCAGTGCGCCACGGGTGTCGTCCCGCCAGGTCAGGAATGTGGCCAGCATCGCGCGGTGGCGGTCCAACTCGTTGCGGGCGAACCATTCCGCTCCGAACGGCAGCTGCGGCCAGACGGCGTCGAGCTGAGCGACCAGCTGCTCGTAGCCGGCGTCGCGCTGGGCGATCAGGGCGTGGATGAGCGACCCCGCCGTGGACCGCTCGTCGCCGGCGGTGCG
>JAKIXW010000385.1:0-383 GCA_022708865.1 Acidobacteriota bacterium | reverse complement strand
CCCGCCGTGGCGTTCGAGCAGCCAGCGCAGCGGGCAATCCTGCAGGTTCTGCAGGATCGACGGCGAGAGGTCAACGGTGCGGTCAGGCCCGCTCCACAGCGGCTCGGCGGTGCTGACCGCGGTGGCCGATTGCCACTCCGACGGGTCGGCCCCGCGCACCCCAGCCTCGGCCAGTCTGGCCAATTGCATTGCGGCACAAGCCCGATCGTCATCACTGATGCCGCCCTGCGGCGCGCAGACCACCGCGCGCAGCCGGCCGACGACCGCAGGCACGGACAGCACGGCCGGCGCGGCGACCAGCACCGGCGCAGGCGTGTCCGTATCGGTGGCGTGCGCGGCGATGTCGTGGAAGAACGACGACGGCAGGATCAGATCGGCCGCAT
>JAKIXW010000384.1 GCA_022708865.1 Acidobacteriota bacterium | reverse complement strand
GAAGCTTGCGAAGCAGGTCTTGAAGCTGTTCCCGCTCTAGCGCTGATCCTGAACAAAGCTGTAGGACACACGCTGCAGGACAGGGCATGTCGCGGCAACAGTCAACTTCCGACTGAACCGTTGACCGCACGGGAGACGTCCTCCCCGATCTGCCAATCAGGTGAGCCCGCCTTAGCCTCAATCCGTGGATCGACCCTGTTGAGGTCCGGTCAGACTGATTTTGCTGTGCTGCGGTGGGTGGGCAGCGTGAATCCGCTGGTCTGTCCAGCTTTTCCTGTGGTCTCCGGTAGTGCCTGTTCGGCGAGTGGTCAGACGGTTGCGGTGGCTGGTGGGCTGTAGCCGATGGTGTTGCGCCACAACGTGAGCCAGTGATCTGCCCAAGGCCAATGTGCTGGTAGGTGCAGGATCGGTCGGCGTTGTGGCCGGGCCAGCCGGGCCGGGACGGTGACGATCTTGCGGCGCAATGTCGCGCCGCGGGCTACCGCGTGGGCGCCTCCGGCCAGCACGCCGGCGGCGCGCAGCAGGTTGTGCGCGATCGCGGCGCACAACACCCACGCCGAGTTCGCCCCGAACCGCCCAGACGGCATATGGGCCAGGGGGCCGTCGATCAGGTCGGCGAACACGGTTTCGATGATCGCGTGTTGGCGGTGGGTGATGTCGGCCTTGGCGGTGGGAAGGTCGGTGTTGGTGAAGAACGGGTGATATCGCCAGACGGGGAACAGGGCGTCGCGGAATCTGGCGTCTTTGACCCGGCGCACCACTAGGCGGGCGGTGAACCGGTCTTTGGTCGACGCGAAGGCGGTGTAGCTGATTTCGGCGACCTCGGCATCAGAGATCCAGTCCCCGGTGTCGGGATCACGCACCGCACCGGGATATTTCACTGGTGTCCAGGCGGACTCGTCGATCGCGGTGATGGCCCGATCAATGGCCGAGTTTCGAGTCATGACCACCGAGAAGCGGGCGCCGTGGCTTCGGCAGGCACCCACGACGGCGCGGGTGCCGTAGGCCGAATCACCACGCACCAGAATCTGCCCGGTCACGCCGGCAGCGCGGGCGGTCGCGATGGCTTGGGTGATCATCCGGCCCGCGCCTTTCCCGGAGCCGGTCTTGCCGGCACGCAGTCGCATCCCGGCGATCACCGGTGCCGACCCGGGGGTGCTGATCGTGGTGGCCAACGGCGAGAGCCCTTTGCGCAGGACCTGCTTGCCGGCGATCTTGGTGTGACCGTAGGAGGCACCTTGCTTGGCGTGACCGAAAACCGGACGCAGCAACGAGTCAATGTCGATGAACGCTTGGGTGTCCGCGCCGGGCAGCAGGTCCACCCGTTCACACAGCGCGGCCAGATGATGACGCAGGACTGACTCCAGTTGGCGGGCATGTCCGAAAGTGAACTCCCGCAACAATGTTCCAATCGTCGACGGTGCGTACACGCCGCCGAAGAGGCTCTTCATCCCACCAGAGCGCACCACATCGAGGTCATCGATGCTGTCAGCGCCAGCGCACATCCCGGCGATCACCGTGGTCAGCTTCGGTGCCGGATTGGCCGAGCCAGATCTGACCTTGGGTGCCGGGATGGAAATCTTGTCAGCCAACAGTTTCGGCAGCCCGGTCTGGGTGGCCAGTGTCATCACCGGCACCAGCCCCGCGCACGACACGAGATGCTCATCATCAAAGACCGCCGACCCAGCGGCGAACCTATGGGACACTTTCACCGGAAGTGCCTTTCTGAACTGGCCTGATTGATGCGTAGAGAACACCAATCCTCCCAGCTCAAGGGGCACTTTCCTCATTCCGACACCCCACGACCAACCAATTTATCGGTGGATCGAGGCTAAGTCCATCGGTCTGGGCAAGATCGCGCTCCTCGTGCTGTCCCGCACATACTCTTCAGGTGTCGGTCACAACGACCGACTCGACGCCGCAGCAACCACCGTCGGCATGGAACGCATCCATCCGCCCGCCGCCACGCTGCCTATCCTCACTCCGCGCGCGATCGATATGACGGCCGTGTCGCAGGTGTTCATGTCTGTCCCTGACGGACAAGATCCATCGTTGCTACCCGACGGCGTGCAGTTCACGTTGTCGATGTTGACGCCACCAGACGGTTGAGCCGACGCCAAGTCCGCATCTCTCATTCGCCACTGCTCGCACCTCGCCATACGAGCAACACCCTCGCCTCGTCGAAGTAGCGGCCGACAACACCGCGCCGGACGCGGAGACTGTCGAGCTGGGTCAGCAGGATGTCTCTGCGCGCTTCGTCGTTTGACCCGGCCGCTGCCCAGTGGTCCTTAACTGTTGAGCCGCCTAGTGTTTCGGCACCGCGATCATCGAGCAGGCGCTGCACCAAATACGGGTCGAAGGCTGAGCGGCTCATCGTCTGCCTACAGACCGGGCAG
>JAKIXW010000383.1:2157-2449 GCA_022708865.1 Acidobacteriota bacterium | reverse complement strand
TTGGTGACCGACCAGGAGGCTGAGGCCTTGACCGCGTCGATTCCCCACTGCTCGGACATGTAGGGCTCGGTCACGACAGTGCTGTGGACGCGCGAGTCGAGCTCTACGCTGCGCACATCCGGGTCGGCGAGCCGGCCGGACACCTCATCGAGGGCGTCGGCACGGCCGACGACCGCGGCGACCTCGATGACGGGACCTTCGGCGGTATCGACCACGGAGACCACGCGACCGGCCTCGCGCACTCCGAGATCCTCGACCACTGCGGCTGCACCATCGTCACTCCAGGCGGGGG
>JAKIXW010000383.1:0-2147 GCA_022708865.1 Acidobacteriota bacterium | reverse complement strand
CGCCGGAACGGTCAACAGCGCCATTGCGGCTGTTGCTGCTGCCCAACGTCCTGTCGAAACCATCTGATGCCTCCACAGAAGGCATCGGCGTTGGACCATTCGGGTCGCTATTGGCAGCGCGGATTAACCCGTTCGGAGTAACGGATGGTCACGTCCGAGACGGTTTGCGGAATACTGGCGGGCCTCGTATCGTTAGCAAAGGTAATGAGTATTGCTAATGATGTCGCCGCACCGGAGGAGAACTGTGCCCAGCAACGCTTCGGATCTACGGATCGCGGTCATGCGCCTGGCACGCAGGCTGCGGACCGAGCGGGCCAGCGACACGCTGACGCCCAGTCAACTGGCGGTTCTCGCCACCCTGGTGCGCGAGGGGCCGCTGTGCCCGGGCGACTTGGCAGCCGCCGAGCGGGTGCAGCCGCCGTCGATGACGCGCATCCTGAACAGCCTGCAGAACGCGGGCATGGTGAGCAGGACCAAGCACCCCTCCGACGGACGCCAGGTGCTGTACGCGGCGACCGGGGTGGCCGAGGAACTGGTGATCCGGGACCGGGAACGCCGGGACAACTGGCTGTCGCAGCGGCTTCAGGACCTGTCGCCGCAGGAACGGGCGACGCTGGAGGCCGCGATACCGGTGCTGAACCGGCTCGCTCTGGGCTAGCCAAGACCTTCTCCGCTCTGCGGGTTCCCAACTACCGCAGGTACGCCACCGGGGCGCTGGCCTCGAACGCGGGGACCTGGATGCACCGCATCGCGCAGTCGTGGCTGGTTCTGGAGATCACCGGCGACGCGCGGATGCTCGGTTTCGTCGTGGCCGCCCAGTTCGCCCCCATGCTCTTCCTGGCCCCGTGGGCCGGGGTGCTCGCCGATCGCTACGACCGGCGGCGTTTGCTCCAGCTGACCCAGATCGGCATGGGCCTACAGGCCTTGGCCCTGGGGCTGCTGACGCTGTCCGGACATGCCACCGGCGCACTCGTGCTGGTGTTCGCGGCGATCCTCGGTGTCGTGACGGCACTCGACGGTCCGGCCCGGCAGTCGATCGTCTCCGACCTGGTGCCCTCGGATCAGGTGGTCAACGCCGTCGCGCTGAACAGCGCCAACTTCAACGCCGCCCGGCTGGTGGGCCCTGCCATCGCGGGGTTGATGATCGCGGCCTGGGGACCGGGGTGGGTGTTCCTGGTCAACGCCGCGACCTTCGCAGTGATGTACCTGGCGCTGACACGCATCCACCTGACCCACCGGGAGGGCAGCCGCCGGGCCGGCGGTCTGCGCGACGGACTGCGGTATGTGCGGGCGCGCCCGGACCTGTGGTTCGTCATCGCCACCGCTGGCGCGGTCGCGATGCTGGTGTTCAACTTCCCGATCACGATCGCGCTCATGGTCTCCAACGAATTCGCCGCGGATGCCCGAAGTTACGGGATCCTGGCGTCGCTGATGGCAGTTGGCTCATTGGCCGCCGCCCTCATCCAGGCCCGCCGCGGGCGCACGGATCTGAAGTTGGTCGCGGTGGCGGCCGTCGCGGCCGGTGGCGCAGTGATCCTTGCTGGACTGATGCCCACTGTTCCGACGTTCGCCGCGGCACTTGTGGCCTGCGGGGCGGCGGCGCTGACGATGATGACCGGCGCCAACTCCTACCTGCAGACGCACACGGATGCCGAGCACCGGAGCCGGGTCATGGCCCTCTACATGGCAGTGTTCTTCGGCACCACGCCCGCGGGCGCGCCGCTGATCGGGATGCTCGCCGACGACTTCGGACCGCGGGCGGCGATGATCCTGCCCGGGGTGGCGAGCCTGGTGGTGACTGCGGGCCTGGTCGCGGCATTCGTGTGGGCCCGGCGGCGCGCCTGAGACGGCGAGTGTGACGTTGTTGCTGCCCCGAATCGACGAGTGTTGCGCCGTTGCTGGATTTCGGGCTGAGAACCAGCAACAGCGCAACATTCGCGATGCAGCGGTCGCAACAAGGTCACAATCGCGCTGAGATCTGCGTCCGCCGCACAGCCCCGAGCAACAGCCCGATGCCGCCAAGCACGGCGGCGAAGACCATGAGATACAGCGGGATCTCCGTGGGGATACCCAGGTGCACGGTGATCCCCAGGATCTTCGACAGCCCCAGTGGAAGCAGCGCCATCTGATTGTTGAGCGCCGTCAGC
>JAKIXW010000382.1 GCA_022708865.1 Acidobacteriota bacterium | reverse complement strand
GCGGTCATGCCGGCAGTCACCGGCCCGCCGGTCCACAGCCCTGGCACCTGCCCGCCTTGGGAGTTGACCCCCGGCACGCGGGTGTTGTTCAGCAGGTTGTCGAGTTTGCGGGCGGGCAGCCCGTCCACGGCGATACCGACATTCTCCAGCGACTTCTTCAGCCGGTCGGTCTCCCCGGCGGCCTCGCCGGACTTGTTGGCCAGATTCTTGAAGAACTTGCTGGCCCGGTCAGCCTTCTCGCTGGCCTCACCGAATCCGTCGGCCAGATTCTTGGCGTTGTCGGCGGCGCCCTGCATCGACGGGTCCAGCCACGCCATCGCCTGATACCGCCGATGATGTAGCCGAAGGTCTTCAGCGAGACCGACTGCCATTTCAGGAAGACCGAGATGACAGTGAACACGACCTGGATGACGCGCTGCAGCACGTTGACAATCTCGGCCTTGTTCTGCTTGATCCACTTGGTGGCCTGCTGCAACATCTTCACGATGTTCAACCCCGACCCGGTGGACAGCAGCGTCTCGCCGATGGCCTCCTTCAGGTTGCCCCACGCCACCTGCGCCCGACCGATACCGTCGGCCTGCGCCGCGGCGGACCCTTCGACCTGGCGGGTCAGCTCCTTGATGACGATGGCCTGCGCCCCGGCGATGTCGCCGACGTCCATCATCGCTTTGACCTGCTCGGTCTGCTGGTCGGTGAACTGCACCCCGATGCGGGACAACGCCGTCAGACCCTTTGCCGGGTCGTTGAGCGCCTTGCCGACCATCACGGCTGAACTCTGCAGATCCTTGCCGAACGCTGCCGACAGATCCAGCGCCAGCGCGTTGGCCGTCTTGAACGTATCCCCGGTGACGTTGCCGAAAGTCAGCAAAACATTCGTCATGCCGCGAATCTCGTCGTCGTCGATACCGGCGAGGTCTGCTAGTTGGTCAATCATCTTGTTGATGCCTTTGGGCGCCTCGGTGCGGCCCATCGAGCGCATCACCGCAGCCGTCTGCGCCAACGCCTTACGGGCGTCGCGGGCCTCGTTGATGCTCGACCCGAGCAACTGGAACGCACCGGCGCTGGCCGCGATCGCCGCGGTCACACCGGCCGCCAGACCAGCCATCTTAGAGAACCCGTCGGACATCTTCGAGGACCGCTTGGAGGTGCGGTCCATGTCGGTTCCCACCGTGCGCGTCATCACGCCCAGTTTCGACATCGACGTGCGCAATTTGCCGGTGGCGGCGTCGGTCAGGCCCAGTTTCTTCGTCACCGTGTCGAACGAGCGGGCCAGCCGGGTGGATGTCTGCTGACCCTCGGTCGTCAGCTTGCGGAACTCCGAGCGGTTCTGCGCCGCCTCACGGCCCAGTTGGATGAGTTTCTGCCGGTTCTTCTCGATCCCCAGCCGGGTCTGCTCGTACTCGTTCTGGACGCCCTGCTCACCGGCCTCCATGCGTTTGCGCAGCGCGTCGGCGGTCCGGCCAAGGCTGGTCATATCCGCCTTGGTGGCCTTGATCTGGCCGGAAATCTCATCCTTGGCGGCGATCACGATCTGGAGACGCTCAGCGGCACCTGCCATGGTTCACGCCTCCTCGCGGGCCTTGCGTAGATGTCGGTCAGCGCTGTGCAGCAGCGCCAGCAGTGCGGGCAGATCCTCGGCCGGTCGGTCGAGGAAACCCGTCATCGGGTCACAGTGGAACGTCAGCCCGTAGGCCGCCGCGGCCTGCACGATGCGTTCATCGCGCAGACCTAGATAGGGTCCGACTCCACACCGTCAGAATCGGAGAAGCCGCCCTCGTCGAGCAGCGACGCGGCGACGCTGATGATGTCCCCGTCAGCGCCCAGCAAGGCCACCACCGCGGACTTCGCGTCAGGCACACCCAACTCGCGCTGCAACTCCAGATCGCGGAAGCACACCGGCTGGTCATCGACCATCAGCAACTCCCCGGCGATGCGAATCTCGCGGGTCTGGTTGGCGACCAGGGCGCGCGCGAAATGCGCGGCCACAGCCTTACCCTTGTCGATGCGGCGGGCGGCATCCTGCAGCCGCTCCACCGTCACCGAATCGGTGGGCACGTCGCACAGTAATTCCATGTCCAGTTCGGACAGGGTGATAGTCATCTGCCGCTCTCGGCGAGCAGCCGCGCGGGCGCGGGCCTGCTCCAGCAGTGACGACATCAGTTACCGACCGCCCATTCAATGACAAGCTTTGCGGCATCCTCACCGTTGGCGTCGGCCTGCGGCGGCCCGTCCAGGTCAGCGCGTCGCCCACCTGCACCCCGGCGTTGTCGATGCTGTAGATGGAAATCGCGGTGCCCTCGAACTTCGAACCGGACTTCAACGCGGACAGGAACGCGGTGTGCGCTGCCGGGTCGATGAACGCCTCGGTGACAATGTTGTCGACCTCGGAATCCCCGGTAAGGATCTCCTTGGCGGCGCCGGCGGTGCGGCGCACCTTCGTCGTCGCGTGGGTGA
>JAKIXW010000381.1 GCA_022708865.1 Acidobacteriota bacterium | reverse complement strand
TGCCCGGCCGCATAGACCGGCTTCCCCGGCAGCAGCTTCTCGCCTCTGGCCAGATTCGCCGCGACCACCTTGTCGCTGTCCCACGCCCCCTTGGCGAAGAGGCCATACAGCACCAGGGCGTCGGGCTTCGCGGCAGCCACCTTCGCCGCCGCCTGCTCGGGCGTGCCCGTCACCGTCAGGCTACAGAGCAGCCACACTGGTAGCCCCGGCCGCGCCGCCCGCACCACCTTCGCCACCGCCTCGGCCCGCGCCGCATCGAGTTCTGCATTGGGCCGGAAATCGTGATCGGCCTCCTCCCAGCCAATGATCACCGCCATCGCCTGCCCGTCGGCCACCAGGTACTCCGCCAATGGCTTCAGGGGCGTGGACGCGTCAGCCATCACCGCCACCAGGTGCGGGCGGTCCGGCGCAGCGGCCGGCCAGACGATAACCGGCGTCACACCGTCCGGCGCCACCGGCGCCGCCGCGCGCCACGTCGGCCACAACCAGCCGTCTAGCCACGCGGGGATCGCCGGCGCGTTTACTTGGGCAGTGGCCACTGGCAACGTTCCGCTTCGCGCCTGCATCTGCTCCTGCGCTCCGGACTCGACCGAGGTGCTACTCATCTGCACCGCGGCGGCGGCCAGCGGCTTCGCTGGCATGATCACCATCGCCACGGACTCGGCCACGCGCGGTGCCGCCATGTCGGTGGTGGCGATCGGCGCATCACGGGTGACGATCTTCTCCGCCACAGTGATCGCTGTCGGCGCGCCCGTCGACAACTCCCCGAGGCCCACCGGCTGCATCTCCATCACCGGCGCCGCGGCGACCTCCGGCCGGTTCTCCCGCCACTCCGGCAGCGGTGCGACCTCCGGCATCACGTCACCCGGCTGCAGGGCCAGGTAGCCCAGCGCCACCGCGGCCACGATCACGCCGCTCCCGAGAATGATCTTCTTGCCGGTGTCGCTCACAGCCCGAGCTCCTGCTTGACGGCGGGAATCGGATCGACCGGCGCGGGCTCACCTTCGGCCCGCGGCTGAAACAGGTTCACGTAGTCAGTGGCCCGCTTCCAGTGGCCATCGAGGGCCTTGATCACCTTCGCCACACGGTAGACATTGGCACTGGCCGACCCCGAGCCGGTGTTGAGCGCGTTTTCCGCGAGGACAAACGCCTCCTTGGTCCGGCCCAAGAGGAGCAACATGTCCACACGGGCGTCGATAGTGAGGTCCGTCCGCGCCAGTTCCGCCACCGCCCGCAGGGCCACCGCGTCATCGGTCGGTAGCGCCACGCCGGCCAGCAGGTCCGCTCCGCCCGTCCCGTCCTTGAGGAACGCCTGGTAATCAGCGCTGGTCTGGGCCAGGTCCACCGTGCGGCTCCGCACCAGCCAGGCGTTGACCGCCGCCACGTAATTGGCGTGTTCGGCCACCGGCACGAGGATGAGGATGCGCTTCAGGTCGGTCTTGTCCGGGCCGTACCAGGCTTTGAGCCGTGCCGCGTTGGGCACAATGCGAGTGTTCCAGGCGGCGACCACGTTCTTTGCGGCCAGGCGATTCTTCAGGACGCCGAGGGCGTCGGCGTTGCGCTGGGCGTCGGGCGTAAGGCCCGGCGTGTCCACCAGCCCCAGGGCCACCGTCCGCAGCACGTGGGCCTGCAGCATGATCGCGCTGGCGGCCTTGGCCTTCTCCGTCGGGTCGGTGATCGTGCCGATGGAGGCTGCCACGCGGTCCTTCAGATTCGTTTCGTCCTTGCCCCAGCCGACGAAGTTGCCGTAGACCGTCACCAGCCGCTGCACCTTCACCGCACCCTGCAGCGTGTCAGCGTCGGCCACCAGGGCGTCGCGGTAGGCCGCCTTGTCGTTCGGATCGTAGCCCTTTAGGGTATTCAGCCGCGCAGTGGGGTCCTTGGCCAGCGTCGCCTTCATGTCCCGCACCACGTCAGCCGTCGTCGCGGGCGCCGTGGTGACCTCGCCGCCTTCCACACGCACCGTCTGCCCGTGGGCGGCCCTTGCGCACCAGACGCCCCACGCCAGGCACGCCAGGATCGCCACCGCCAGAATCGCCGCAATGCCCATCGTCTGCTTCATAGAGAAGGTCTCCTTTCAGAACTCGGTGGCCAGCAGCGCCTTCGGCTCGGCCGAGGCGCAGATGGCCGTAATGATGCCTGTGTACAGGTTCGCCGCCGTGATGGCGAATGAGCCGCCGTAGGCGCTCAGCTTGATGCCCGTGCCGACCGCCGGGTCAGCGCCGAGCTTGATGTAAACGTCGGTGTCACTGTCGTTGACCAGCACCGCCGAGATGCGGTCCGGGTTGGCCGCCAGGGCCAGCTGCCCGTCGCTCGTCACGTTGATCGTCTCCGTCGTCGCCGCGGCCGCCGAGCGGTGCGCCACAACTTGCTCGCCCCGCGCCGTGATCTCGACGTCGGCCGCCCCGATCCATCGTTTCGCCATGCGCTTACCCTCCGACCACCAGTCGCCACAGACCG
>JAKIXW010000380.1:2220-2471 GCA_022708865.1 Acidobacteriota bacterium | reverse complement strand
AGTACTCATATCGACAACTCTACCTACCGGTAGGGTAAGTAACAAACTCATGGTGAGCTGGGCCTCCCGAGCTGAGCGTCAGCATGCTAAGCCTCGATCCACCGACGGGCTTTGGCTGGCGTCGTGATCTCGATTGGGGGCTGAGGGGTCGTGTGGGGGCGTGGGTGATCGCCCGACCTGACTGTCGGGGTGTTCCACTGCGGGTTCCTGGGGTGGCGCCGTCTGCGGGCTGGGTGGTCAGGTCGAGGCGG
>JAKIXW010000380.1:0-2189 GCA_022708865.1 Acidobacteriota bacterium | reverse complement strand
CACGGTGGCGGTGGTCGCCCTGACCAGCTCGGGCGCCTCGGTCAGGGCGGCAGCGGCCCGGGTGAGGTTGAACGTGATGACCGCGAGCACGAGCCAGGCACTGTTCGCGGTGAACCGCCCGGAGGGCAGGTGCGCCAGCGCGGAGGCCTTGAGGTCGGCGTGGACCTGCTCGATGATCGCGTGGCCGCGGTGAGTCACATCGACGGCGACCGTGTCCAACTGATCGGCCGGGACGGTGGTGAAGAACGCGTGGAAGCGCCACAGGTCGAACAGGGCGCCTTGCCCGGCGGCCTGATTCTTGGACGCGTGTACGTCGGGGATCCGGCGCACGACGAGCCGGCCGGTGACCTGGTCGGCTTTCTTCCGGCTGGTGAACGCGGTGTAGGGCACCTCGGCGACCTCGGCGTTGGACACCCAGGTGCCGGTGGTCTCGTCGAAGATCGCGTTCGGGTACTTGATCGTGGTCCACGCGCCCTCGGGGATGCTGGCGATCGCGGTCTTGACGGCTGGGTCCAGGCGCACGGTGACCGACACGGCCGCGCCGCCGGTGATCGCGGCGTGGACGGCGTCGCGGCCGTAGTAGGCCGAGTCCATCCGCACCAGCACCGGGCGATCATCGCCCAGGAGGCGGTGGGCCTGTTTCACCGCGTCACCGACCAGGCGTTGCGCGCCGCGCGGTGACCCGCAGGCACCCTTGCGCAGCCGTTGCGCCACGACCAGCGGCGCCGCTGCGGGCGTGGTCAGCGTGGCGATCAGCGCGTTCAGGCCGCGGACCCGGGTGTACCCGAACCCGG
This sequence comes from Acidobacteriota bacterium, assembly GCA_022708865.1. Classification (GTDB taxonomy): domain Bacteria; phylum Actinomycetota; class Actinomycetes; order Mycobacteriales; family Mycobacteriaceae; genus Mycobacterium. The sequence goes on along the minus strand of JAKIXW010000380.1, from coordinate 1,395 downwards.
CACCCTGCTTGGCGTGGCCGTGGACCTCGATGATCGTGTCGTCCACGTCGACGAACGCGAACCCACCGCCCACGCCCGCGGTGTCGTCGGCACCCTGCGTGCAGTCCGGGGCAGGTGGGGCGAACCCGACCAGGCGGGTCAGGGCGAACAGGAACCGGGAGGCGACAGCGTCGAGCTGGCGCACGTGCCCGAAGGTGAACGCCCGCAGGAACGACCCCAACGTCGACGGGGCGTACGCCCGGGCGAAGACCCGGCCCATCCCCCCGTGCCGCAGCAGCGCCATGTCATCGATGGAGTCGGCGCCGGCGACCATCCCCGCCACCAGCGAGGCCACCTTCAACCCCGCGTTCGCGCCCTTGTCCGTCGGCACGCTCAGATGCTCATCAGCAAGGTCGGCCAACCCGGCCCGCTGCGCCAACGCCATGGCCGGGACCAGCCCCGCCGCCGACACCAGATTCGGGTCGTCGAACGCCGCCGATGTCGCAGCCAGAGTGTGAGAGAGTCGCATCCCAGAGGTGCCCTTCCGGGTTGAGGTTTTGGAACCGTCGCAAGTCCCAATCTCCCAGCACGGCAGGGCACTTCGTTGTTACGGCACGCTCACCCGACCGACTTCATCGGTGGATCGAGGCTTAGACGGTCACCCTGACGCGAGACCATCGACGATGTCGGCAACGCTCCAAAGTGAGGCCGATCCGACGCTCGAAATCGAGGCCACCGGTTCGTGTTTCTTAGCCTCGATCCACCGATCGACTGTGTCCGGTGGGCGGCGTGGGAGAGTGAGAATGCCCTCCTGACCTGGGAAAATGCGACTTGTCTAAGGTCCGCATAACCCGCTCAAGAAGGGCATCTCGTAGATGCAACTGTCTCACACCCCTTCAGTGGTCTCAGCGACGTTTGACGAGCCCAACCTCGTGTCGGCCGCCGGGCTGGTCCCATTGATGGCTCTGGCTCAGGAGGCCGGGCTGCGTCGGCTGGGAGATGAGCACCTGAGCGTGGCGAGGGACAAGGGGGCCAACGCGGGCCTGAAGCTTGCCTCGTTGGTGGCGGGTATGGCCGCCGGGGCGGACAGCATCGATGACATGGCCTTGCTGCGCCACGGGGCGATGGGCAAGATCTTCGACCGTGCCTACGCTCCCTCGACGTTGGGCTCCTTCCTGCGCGCCTTCACCTTCGGACACGTGCGTCAGGCTGACGCGGTGGCTTCACGGTTCGCACTTGCCCTGGCCGAGCGCTCCGAGTTCCTGGGCCGCGAGGGGGACAGCGGCACGGTGATGGTCGACATCGACGACACCATCATCGAGGTCCACGGCCACCACAAGCAGGGAGCATCCTTCGGCTATACCCGAGTGCGTGGCCTGAATGCGCTGCTGGCCACCGTGAGCACCGAGCAGATCG
>JAKIXW010000037.1 GCA_022708865.1 Acidobacteriota bacterium | reverse complement strand
CGGCCTGCCCCGCATCGACTCAGCGCTGCCTGCGAGCGCCACTCGAACTTTGTGTCGGTGGGCGCTGTGTCGATTTTGAGTCGGCACTGGCAGAACGTGTAACCTCCCAGCGCACGGGCGTGTAGCTCAGTGGTAGAGCTCTGGTTTTACACACCAGTGGTCGGCGGTTCGATACCGTCCACGCCCACCAGTATCAACGCAGGTCAGACTGTGGCAGAAAGTCATGGTGTTCAGGCGATCCGCACCGGGCACGGACCTGGCCGGTTGTGGACGAGTCGCCGCTCGCCCCGGACGCGACGTCATGGGTGACGAAGTCCTCGATCAACTCGAACACCGCGGCGGGACGCTCCGCCGGCGGAAAGTGCCCGACTCCGGTCAGCACCTCGAGCCGGATGTCGGGCCTCAATTCCTTTGTGGCGTATGCGTGCTCGATGGGAATGATGGCGTCCTGGTCGCCCCAGATCACCATGACGGGGACGTCGATCTTGTCGCGCAGACGGCTCAGGGCGTTGACGGCCTGTCCGCGGTAGTCGATGACTGATCGCAGTGTGCGCTGGAAAGCCGCCCGCGTCGGCGCGTCGGCGAATGAGCTGTAGGACGTCCAGATCTGCTCACCGCGGGGTGACTCGATCCCGGCCCTGTGGAGCCAGGATCGAAGCCGGTTGCCTGCGGCAAGTACGGATTTGGGCGCGATGATCGGCATGATCAGCTCGGCGCCGGGCGCCGACAGCAGCCGCAGTGTCAGGCCCACGTCGGGTCCCAGGCCGCCACTGTCGATCAGGATCAGCCCCTTGCAGTACTCGGGGTGTTGGTAGCTGAACTGCATCGCGATGCCGCCGCCCAGCGAGTGTCCGACAAGCGTTACGCGGGCGATGCCCAGGGCATCCAGCAAGTCCCGCAAGAGCACCGCGAACGCGCCCAGCGAGTAGTCGCTGCGCGGCTTGTCCGAGCCACCGTGACCGAGAAGGTCGGGTGCCAAAACCCGGAAGTTGCGCGACAACGGGCGTACCACCGGGCGCCACGTCTCCGAACTCCCCGCCATGCCGTGCAGCAGCAGGAGGACTTCGCCCTGGCCTTCGTCGACGTAGGCAAGGCGTTCACCGTACAGCTCGAGGTATTTCAACTCAGCCACGGTCGTCTCCTTCGATTCGGGCGAGCTCGCCGAGGCATCAACGGGAACCGGTCAAGATCCCGTTGGGCAGCGAGAGTCGGATGATCTTCATCCACGCCGATGCGACCTGTTTGGGCAGCGGGCCCGTCGTGTAGGTCAGTCCGTATCGCTCGAAGACTTCCTCTACCTTGGGCGCGATCTGCTGATAGCGGTTGCTCGGCAGATCCGGGAACAGGTGATGCTCGATCTGGTAGGACAGGTTGCCGGTCATGAAGTGCATTGCGGGGCTTCCGGAGATGTTGGCCGAACCCAGCATCTGACGCAGATACCACTGGCCCCGGTTTTCGCCCTCGATCGAGTCCTTGGCGAAGGTCTGCACACCCTCGGGGAAGTGTCCGCACATGATGACCGAGTGGGTCCACAGGTTGCGGACCACGTTGGCTGTCACGTTGGCGGTCAGCGTCGTCAGGGCCGAGGGCCCGGACAGCAGCGGGTGCAGCACGTATGCCGGCCGATCTTGGCGAGCACTCTCTTCCCGCGGCGGAAGAAGTCGTCCTTGTCGACACGCCCCTTCAGGTACTTGCCGATCTCCAGGTCGTAGAAGGCGATTCCATACTGGAACATGCAGGCGTTCAACGCATTCGACAGCGGCTGCACCAAGAACAACGGCTTCCAGCGCTGCTCTTCGTCGACCCGCATGATGCCGTAGCCCAGGTCATTGTCCCGGCCCCGGACGTTGGTGTAGGTGTGATGCAGCTCGTTGTGGGAGTGCTTCCACATGTCGGAGGGCGAGACGTTGTCCCACTCCCAGGTGGTGGAGTGGATCTTGGGGTCACGCATCCAGTCCCACTGGCCGTGCATGACGTTGTGGCCGATCTCCATGTTCTCGATGATCTTGGAGAGCGACAGCCCGACGGTGCCGACCAGCCATGCCGGAGGAAACAGCGAGAACAGCAGAACCGCGCGGCTGCCGAGCTCGAGTTTGCGTTGCGCGTCAATGACATTGCGGATGTAGGCGGCGTCCGATTCCCCTCGGCTGCCGATGACCTGGTCGCGGATTGCGTCCAGGTCGGCACCGAGGTTCTCGATGTCGGCAGCGCTCAGGTGGCTGGTCGGATCGACGGATGCGTCGATGGGGGCTTCGTCAAGGGCGGTCATGTCGGGTTCCTCTCGTTACGGTTCAGAGTTCGATTTCGCAGACGCCGGCGGCAGCGGAGATGCAGGTCTGAACGACCACTCCGTCGCCGTCCGTCGCGGTGGTGATCTCGCCAGTCCGCAGGTCTCGCACGGCTCCTTGCCGCAGAGGCGCCACGCAGCCGAAGCAGATCCCCATCCGGCAACCCGAGGGCATGAGCACGCCGGCCGACTCGCCGGTGTCGAGGAGGCTCTGCGCGCCGTCGTTCTCGACGGTGCGTCCCGTGACGGAGAACGTCACGCTGCCGCCGTCGCCGATCGCGCTGATGTTGGGCCGGAAGCGTTCGGTGTTGAGTTGGTGTGCGATACCGGCTGCTGCCCAATGGTTTTCGATCGCATCCAGCAGGGGAGCAGGCCCGCACGCCCAGCTGTGGTATTCGGCGAGTTCGCCGACCAGATGGTCGAGGGTGTCGACAGCGAGCATGCCGTCGGTGTCGGTGTGGATCTCGACGAGCCGGATTCGGTTCTGGGCAGCGAGCATTCGCAGTTCGCTGCCGAAGATCACATCGGCGGCGGTGGGCGCGGAATGCACGACAACGACATCGGAGGGCGTGTCGGCCGGCATGCTGCGCAGCATGCCCATGACCGGGGTGATACCGCTGCCGGCCGTGATGAACAGGACCTTGGCCGGCGCGGGGCTGTCCAGGACGAACTCACCGGCCGCCTGGTCCAGCTGCACGACGGTGCCGACGGTTGCGCGACGCACCAGGTAGTTGCTCACGATGCCGTCGGGTATCGCCTTGACGGTGATGGTGATGCAGCCGTCGGGACGGTCGGCGGGCGACGTCAGTGAGTAGGCCCGCCACCGGCGGACCCCGTCCACGTCGACGCCGATGCGGATGTACTGGCCCGCAACAGGGCGACGCCATCCCCGGCCGGGCCTGATCACCAGGGTGGCGGCATCGGCGGTCTCCGGGCGGATGCCGACGATTCGCCCACGCAGGTTGATGCCGGAGCGCAGCGGGTCGATCACGTCGAGGTAGTCGGCGGGGACCAAGGGGGTGGTCATCCGCTCGGCCAACTTCAGCACCCGCCCGAGCAGGGTTGCGCCGGGGTTGCGTGTGGCAGTCGTGGTCATACTTCCAGCTTTCCTTGCGATTAGGGATAATCTCTTGACCATTAGGTGTGGATCTCAGACAAGTAGTTGTTCGAAAGGAACAATTTTGTCGGATGCAGCGGTACGGCTCACCGGGTTGGCACTGGCACCGGATGTGACCGCCGAGCTGGAGGCGGTCCTGCCGCAGATGGCCGAACACACGGTGGCCGCCGTGATCGCCGAGGTGCCCGCCTATACCGATGCGTTCAGCGGGCGGATGGGCCAGAACGTGGAGAACGCGGTCCGGGCGGCGCTGGGGGCATTCCTGCGTCTTGCCACCCGCTCGGAGGAGTCAGATCCCGCTCCGCCGCTGTCGGCAGCTCTCGACGCGGCCTATGACCTCGGTCGCGGCGAGGCACGTGGCGGTCGTTCCATCGATGTGTTGTTGTCGGCCTATCGGGTTGGCGCGAGGGTGGCCTGGCGTGAGTTGTCGGCGACCGCGGTGACGGCCGGGCTGGCGGCCGGGACGATCGCCGAATTCGCCGAGTTGGTGTTCGCCTTCATCGACGAATTGTCGGCGTCCAGTGTGTCCGGCCATGCCGATGAGTTGGCAACCGCGGGCCGGGTCCGCCAGCGCTATCTCGATCTGCTCACGGCACAGCTTCTCGCCGGCGAGTCGCCGGAAGTACTGCGGGCCAGCGCGGAGTTGGCGAACTGGGCTGTCCCGCAGACACTTACGGCAGTATTGCTGCCGGCCGCTCAGGCCCGTGGCGTCGGCACGCTGGTGAGCGCAGAAATCCTGCAGACCGCTGACGCGCTGCCAGGGCTGGAGCCGTCGGAGTCCTGGGCGGTGATCCTGGTCCCCGATATGGCCGGTGCGCGTCGTCCGGTGCTGCTTTCGGCGCTCGAGGGCCGCGCAGCCGTGGCCGGCCCCGCTCGGTCGTGGGAATTGGCCCGCTCGTCCTACCGCCGAGCCGTCCGCGGCCGCCACCTGGTCGACGACGCGGATACCGTCACCGACACCGACGAGCATCTGGTCGAGATCGTGCTCGGCGCCGACCCGGAGGCGGCCGACGATCTGCGTCGCCGCGCCCTGGCGCCGCTGCAGGGCTTGCGGCCCGCCGCCGCCGACCGGCTCACCGAGACGCTGCGCTCATGGCTGCTGCACCAGGGGCACCGCGCTGCCGTTGCTGCTGACCTCATCGTCCACGCCCAGACGGTGCGCTACCGGATCAGCCAATTGCGCGACCTGTACGGCGAACGCCTCGATGACCCACAGACGATCCTGGAACTCACTGTGGCGCTGGGGTTGACGCCGGCGCAGCGGCTCGGCGTCGCCCCGTATCAGGACTGACAATGCTCACCCGCCCGCCAGCTGATCGGTCGGCCCTCAACGCCCTACTTCAGTACTTGGTCGGTTCGAGCTTCACGGGTGCGTTGACGCAGTTTCTCGCACAACGCATTTGGTACCGCCGTAAACGGTGGGCATAGTGTCAGCGGACCCAGGCGGACCGGAGTAAAGGCCTGTTTCGATGCCATTGGTATCGTAACTTACCACCGCCGCACAGGAGAGGGAAGAAATTGCGTATCGCGGTCACTGGGGGAACGGGGTACCTCGGCGCGTACATGGTGCACGCGCTACTCGCTGGTGGGCACCAGGTGCGCCTGCTCGTGCCGCCCGCCGAAGCGGGTGCTGCTGTGGTAGCGCGTCTGCACGCGACCGGCAACCTCACGGTGATCACCGGCGATCTGCGGCAGTCATCGACGATCGAGCGACTGCTGACCGGCGTCGATGCAGTGCTGCATGCCGCCGGTGTGGTCGGCACCGACGAACGGCACGTGCAGTTGATGTGGGACATCAACGCCCATGCCACCGAGGCGATCCTGACCCGCGCAGTGGAGCTGGAGCTCGATCCCGTGGTATCGGTGAGCAGCTACAGCGCCTTGTTCCCGCCGCCGGACGGAATCATCTCGGCCGACTCACCCACGGCGAGCGGGCGCAGCAGCTACGCCAAGACGAAAGGCTATGCCGACCGTGTAGCGCGCCGCCTGCAGGACGCCGGTGCGCCGATTGTGGTGACGTACCCGTCGAGTGTTGTCGGGCCGGCGTTTCACACGGCACCCGGCGTCACGGAGCGGGGTTGGGCTCCGATCGTCCGTTGGCGGATTGCGCCCAGAGTCGACGGCGGCATGCAGATGATCGACGTGCGCGACGTCGCGGAGGTACATCTCCGGATCATGCAGTCCGGTCGCGGGCCCAGGAGGTATGTCTGCGGCGGCCAACTCCTGACCTTCGATGAGATGATCGATGCGCTCGAGTGCGGGCTCGGACGGCGGATTCACCGGGTTCCCCTGTCGCCGTATTTGTTACGGGGGCTGGGCCGAGTCTCTGATGTGGTCGGCCGCTACGTGCCGCTGGGCGATGGACTGAGCTACGAAGCGGCGTTGCTGCTCACCGCAGCCACACCGACCGATGACAGCACCACGTTGCAGGACCTCGGGATGAGCTGGCGCAGCCCCAGGGCGGCCATCGTGGAGTCAGTCGCGGGAGACGAAACCGACCGCGGCGGTGAGCAACTCGGTGATCCGGTTGCGTAGCTCTTCCGAATCATCTTCAACCGCAACGCTGGTCATGAACAACGCGGCGCCCGCAGCCATCGCCAACACGGCTCGGGCATCCGTGTCCGCCCGCCGCCGCTGCGCGGGAGTCTTTGCCTCGAGGTGATTGGCGAACAGTTGCACCGCGGGGCCGCTGAAGTTGGTCCACATCGCTGTGCGTAGGTCGTCGTTCTCCCGCAGCGCCAGCAGCAGTCCGGGCACGGCCGCGCGCACGTCGGGTCGCGCGAACAGCTCATGGCTTCCCCGCACAACCCACTCGATCCACCCGTCGAGGTCGGTACCGGAAAATGGCGACAGATCGGGCGTTTCGCCCAGAATGGCGTGTAGTACGAGTTCAGCCTTGGAGGCCCAGCGACGATTCAAGCTCGACCGTCCGACGCCGGCGCGCACGGCAACCACCCGCATACTGAGTTCATCCCAGCCGACCTCGAGCAGAAGTTGACGCGTCACCGACAAAACGCGCTCATCGATCGACGCGTCACGTGGCCTACCGCCCGAGCCGGCCGGGCGATCCTCGTCGGTCATGGGACAGATTCAACCGCACAGCTCTTCGCTCACGCGGGCAGCCGTCCGCTATTGAGCCTGGCCTCCCCGTTGACAGCTGTCAAAGCCGGTCAGATCATCGAGGGTATGGGCCGAGTCGATGAGGCTGCACAAATTGATGAGGTGATCGCGCGCCTCAACGTGAGGTACCAGGACGTTCATCCCGGCGACGTAACCAAGCTGGTGAACGATGAACTGGCTCGATTCTCCGGTTGCAGGATCCGAGAGTTCGTCCCGCTATTTGTCGAGCGCAGCACTCGCGCGAAACTCAGCACGATGGAGCCGGTGCTCAACTGGTCGTCGTAGACCGAGCCGCCTACGCAGTAGTCGGCCGGGGCGACCCGGATCCATTGGCCGCCATCAGCGCGATGATCGCCATCTGGTCGGCCATCGAGGTTGTGCCCCAGCCCTTCTCGTAGTCATAGACCTCCCGCAGCGACGACTTCGCTCCGACGCCCTCGAGGATGTCGAGGTCGTCGGTCGCGATCAGGCCGGGATGTTCGACGCCGCACGCTTCGGAAACCTTCAGCAGATCGCGGCGCAGGGTCTTGATGTAGTTCGCGGCCCGCTCGGACTTCAGAGTTGGATCGAGACCCCTTGCCAGCCAGACATTTTGGGTGGCGATTCCAGTGGGGCAGGAGTCGGTATGGCACTTCTGGGACTGAATGCAGCCGATCGACAGCATGATCTCACGGCCGCCGTCAATGCCGGGCGGCCTCCTGCGCCAGCTGTACGCGCGAGCTGAGCCCGAGTTTGGCGTAGATGTGGGTCAGGTGCGCCTGCACGGTTCGTGGGGAGACGAACAGCCGGGCGGCGACGTCCTTGTTGCCCAGGCCCTCGCTGACGAGCCGGGCCACGTCGAGTTCGGCCCGGGTCAGCGACGCCCAACCGATGGCCGCGCGCCGTCGTTCGCCGCGGCCGCGTAGCGCATAGGTGACGGCCTCCGCCAGGGGCAACTCCTCGCCCTCGGTCCAGGCCCCTTCGAAGTCGTTGTCACCCAGTGTGTTTCGGACTGCGGCGATACGGTCCAGATCCTCGGCTTCGAAGACCTTGAAGCGCGCTATGCCCATGCGTCGACGGGCGGCCTCGGCCGCGCCGAACAGCCGGGCCGCGTAGACGGGGTTGTCCGACGCCATGGCCAGGTAGTCGAGGGCGAACGGGGCGATGAGGTCGGACCCCAGCCGGGTGGCCTGCTCCAGGGCGTCGCAGGCGTCACGGTCGGCCGTGTCGAGATCGCCGAGCGCGATGGCGACCCGAGCGCGCCCGACGAGTGCCAGGGCGTGCCCGCTGCCCATGGTCGCCTCCACAATGTCGTCGGCCCACCGCCGAGCGGTGTCGGTGTCGCCGCACCCCAACGCGGCCAGCGGCGCCCAGGTGAACGTCGAGGCGATCTGGCGGTCCAGGCCGGTGCGTTCGAACGCGGTCTGGTAGACGCGCCGGGCGGCGGCCGCATCGCCCTCCGCCAGGTGGACGACGCCGAGGGCTGCGTACGTCGGCCCTGCGTAGTACTCGAAGAGTTCGGCGGCACTCTGTATCGCGGCCTCTGCCGCGTTGCGCGCCGTCGCAACATCGGCGGTGTAGCTCAGGGTGAAAGCCCGCAGCTCCTGGGTATAGAGGACGTACATGGAATCTCCAGCGGCGGTCGCGCTTTCGGCCAGCTGGTCGAAGTGAGCGATCGCGTCCCGCAGATCGCCGCGGAGCAGCTCGGCCCACCCGAGCGACAGCAGGCACTGCCGGGCGACGAAGCCATCGCCGATGGCGCGGGCGATCCGCAGACCGTCCTGGGCGGCTCGCACCGCGGCCAGGGGTTCCCCGGCGATCAGGCCGGAGATCGCCTCTGACGACCGAATCTGGGCCAGCGTCGGCAGTTCGCCGAGCTCCTCGGCGATGGCGGCCGCCTCGGCGAACTGCTGCTGCGCCAGTCCGGGGTCGCGCGGCGCGCCGATGACCCCGCAGGCGGCCAACGCCCGGGCCAGCAGGGCGGGGTCGGCCAGCTCGCGTGCGGCCGCCAGCCCGCGCTCGGCGTCGTCCAGCACGTCGGCCCTGCCGAGGAATGCCAGCAGGAGGGTCTTACTGACGAGGGCGCGTGCCGAGGGCCCGGAGTGTGCGTCCTCACCAGCGTCGCCCAGCGCCGCGTCGAGCCAGTTCAGGCCCTCCTGCAGGCGCCCCCGGGTCAGCCAGAGCGGCTCGAGGGACGACGCCAGCGCAAGCGCGAGGTCGGTGTGGGAGCGTTCCCGGCACCACGCGAAGGCGGCCCGCAGATTGTCGATCTCGGTTGTGGCCCAGTCCAGTTCGAGGATGTGGCTCGAGTAGTGGTCACGATGCCGATCGCGCACTGCGTCGCTGTCGCCCGATTCGGCCAGTCGCTCCTGCGCGTACTGGCGGACGGTCTCGAGCAGTCGGTATCGGGTTCCGCCCCGGCTGCCTTCGGCAACCACCAGCGACTTGTCGACCAGGAGGGTGAGCTGGTCGAGCACCTGGTAGTACTCGACGGCGTCGCCCCCCGCGACGGCCCGGGCCGCGTCGAGATCGAATCCGCCGACGAACACCGCGAGGCGCCCGAACAGCGTCTGTTCGGGCTCGGTCAGCAGCGCGTACGACCAGTCCATCGAGGCCCGCAGCGTCTGCTGGCGGCGGACCGCGGTGCGCGCCCCACCGGTCAGCAGGCGAAAGCGGTCATGCAGGCTGTCGAGGATCTCGGCCGGCGACAGGGCGCGAACGCGGGCGGCGGCCAGTTCGATCGCCAGTGGCATACCGTCGAGTCGGCGGCAGATCTCGGTCACGGTCGCCGCGTTGTCGGTGGTGAGCTGGAAGCCGGGCGTCGTTCGCCGCGCCCGGTCGGTGAACAGCTGGATCGCTTCGTCGGCCAGTGAGAGCGACGGGATGCGCCGGCAGACCTCACCGGCCACGCCGAGCGGCTCGCGGCTGGTGGTCAGCAGGACGACAGCCGGGCAACCGGCCAGCAACTCGGTGACCACGTCCGCGACGGCGTCCAACAGGTGTTCGCAATTGTCGAGCACCAGCAACATGGCGCGATCCCGGATGAACCGGAGCAGCCGATCGGTGGCGGGCAGACCGGGCTGGTCGGGCAGGCCGACAGTGTGCGCCACCGTCACCGGCACCAGCGCCGGCTCCGTGATGGGCGCGAGGTCGACGTACCAGATGCCGTCGCGGTGATCGAGTGCCACGTCGGTGGCCACGCGTACCGCCAGTCGCGTCTTGCCCGCGCCGCCGGCGCCGGTGAGCGTGACAAGCCGGTGTTGCACCAGGGCTTCGCGAACGCTGGCGATCTCCGTTTCGCGGCCGATGAAGCTGGTGAGTTGCGCCGGAAGCCGTTCGGCGACGGCGGAATCCACGGTTCGAAGTGGCGGGAAATCGATGTGCAGATCGGGGTGACACAGCTGCCAGACGCGTTCGGGGCGGGGGAGATCACGCAGTCGGTGCGAGCCCAGGTCGATCAGCGTGACGTCCGGTGGAAGCTGTTCGGCAACAAGCGGTTCCGTCGCACCGGACACGACTGTCTGGCCGCCGTGGCCCAGGTCGCGCAGTCGGGCGGCACGGTTGATCGTGGGCCCGATGTAGTTGCCCTCGTCGCGCAGGTGGATGTCGCCGCTGTGTATCCCGATCCGGAGCTTGATGGGGGCCAGCGGGGCGTGCTGGAGTTCGAGCGCGCAGCCGATCGCATCGGCGGCCCGGATGAACGCGACGACGAAGCTGTCGCCCTCGCCCTGCTCGATCGGGCGGACGCCGTTGTGCTTCGGCACCACGACGGCCAACACACTGTCGAGGCGCTTGATGGCATCGCGGATTGCGTCGGGGTCGGTGTCCCACAACCGGGTCGACCCCTCGACATCGGCCAGCAGCAACGTCACCGTGCCCGTCGGAAGTTCGTTCATGTCCACGTCGATCCAGCTTGTTTGGCTCATGCTAATCAGCGTGCCGCGCTGCGTATTGCGGAACATCGGCAATAGTGCTGATATCGGCGTCGCCACCCGCGTACACGGGTGCGCAGCGCCGGTATCGGCGTCCTGAAGGAGATTCATCGTGATGACGCTGCGCACACCGGAGGAGCGGTTCGCCGGACTGCCCGACTTCGCTTATGCACCACAGTATTGCGACGTCGACGTCGACGACGGCGGCTCGTTGCGGATGGCGTGGATCGAGGCCGGGCCGCCGGACGCCGAGCCGGTGCTGATGTTGCACGGCGAGCCGACCTGGTCGTTCCTGTATCGGCGGATGATCCCGATCCTGACCGCCGCCGGACACCGGGTGATCTGCCCCGATCTTGTGGGGTTCGGTAGGTCCGACAAGCCGACCCGGCCCGCGGATCACACCTACGCGCGCCACGTGGAATGGATGCGGGCGTTGGTGTTCGACGCGTTGGACCTGCGCAACGTGACATTGGTGGCTCAGGACTGGGGCGGCCTGATCGGACTGCGGCTGGCCGCCGAACACCCCGAACGGTTCGCCCGGCTCGTCGTCGCCAACACCGGCCTGCCCACCGGTGACTTTCCGATGCCGGAGGTCTGGTGGCAGTTCCGCAACACGATCCAGTCGGAGCCGGCGATAACGGTCAGCGACTTCGTGCAGTGGGGATCGGCCCGTCCGGTCAGCGACGCGGTGCGCGCCGGGTATGACGCGCCGTTCCCCGACGACTCCTACTGTGCCGGGCCGCGCGCGATGCCCGGGCTGGTGCCGACGTCGCCGGATGATCCGGCAACCCCGGCGAACCGGGCGGCCTGGGCGGCGTTGTGCGCGTCGGAGACACCGATGTTGGTGGCGTTCAGCGATGGCGACCCGATCACCGGTGCAATGGCCCATATTTTCCAGAGCCAGATGCGGGGCGCACAGGGCATCGACCATCCGACCATCCGCAATGCGGGCCATTTCCTGCAGGAGGATGCCGGCGAGGACCTGGCGAACGCCATTGTCGAATTCCTTGCAGTAGATCGGTCAGTCTACTAACCTGATCGGAGAACGATCGGTATACAAAAGGGGCTGATGGTGATGGCAGGAAACGGTGTGACGCCCGACGTGCAGGCGCAGGTCCGCAAGTTCCGCCGCGAGCGCTGGGTCGGGCGCTACCTGGCGAATCCGACGATAAAGGTGCTCGGCCGGATGGGGGTGCGCACCACGTTCGCCACCGATCTGGAAACGACCGGCCGCAAGAGTGGTGCCGCGCGGAGCGTCCCGGTCTCGGCCCGGTTCGACGACGCCGGGGTGTGGGTGATCTCCCAGCACGGCCGGCGCTCGGGGTGGGCGCTCAACGTCGCCGCCGAACCGAACGTCCGGATCCGGCAGGGGGATCGGTGGCGTGCCGGGGTCGCGCGGTTCGTGCCCGACGACGACCCGGTGGCGCGGGCCCGCTCCTTCACCACGTCGCCGGTGCTGGCACCGGTGGTGGCGGCGACCTTCCGTGCGCTGCAATCAGATCCGATCAGCGTGCGGATCGATTTCACCGACCGATAGGCGCGGCAACGGGCTTCCTCGAACCCGGCACCGGGAAGCGGGTCTGCCCGACGGCGTCCTGAACGTCATCACCGGCTACGGCGAGACCACGGGCGCGGCGTTGACCGCGCATCCCGACGTCGACAAGATTGCGTTCACCGGGTCCACGGAGGTCGGCCGGCTGATCGTCCACGCGGCCGCCGGCAACCTCAAGCGCCTGACGCTCGAGCTCGGTGGCAAGTCGCCGCTGATCATGTTCGACGACGCCAACCTGGACAAGGCGATCATGGGCGCGGCGATGGGCCTGCTCGCGGGCTCGGGCCAGAACTGCTCGTGCACGTCGCGAATCTATGTGCAGCGCAAGATCTATGACCAGGTCGTCGAGGGGTTGGCCGGCTTCGCGCAGATGCTGCCGATGGGTGGGTATGAGGACCCGACCTCCGTGCTGGGCCCGTTGATCAGCGAGAAGCAGCGCACCCGGGTGGCGGGCACCGTGAATGACGGTGTGGCCGGCGGCGCGGAGGTGATCACCGGCGGGAAGCCGATGGATCGCAAGGGTTACTTCTACGAGGCGACCATCATCACCAACACCAAGCCGGACATGCGGCTGATCACCGAGGAGATCTTCGGCCCGGTCGGATCGGTGATCCCGTTCGACGAGGAAGACGAAGCGATCGCCGCCGCGAACGACACCGAGTACGGGTTGGCCGGTGCCATCTGGACGGAGAACCTGTCGCGGGCCCACCGGGGCGCGAATGCGCCTCGCGGCGGCCAGATCTGGGTCAACTCGGCGCTGGCGGCGGATCCGTCGATGCCGATCTGCGGGCACAAGCAGTCCGGCTGGGGCGGCGAGCGCGGCAAGAAGGGACTCGAGGCCTACTTCAACACCAAGTCGGTGTATATCGGCCTCACCTGAGCCCGTCCCCGATCTGTTCTGCGACCACCGACACGTTGTGCGAGTGGATGTCGCAGAGAGCGCTGAACAGATCGAGGCGGTGGTTGCGACACGGTCACGGCACCGCATCGATTGATGACGCACTGATCACATGATTCACAGCTTTCACTATCGTCACATCTGTCCCAGCCGGTGACGTCGCCTTTTCGCTCTAGCCAGATGCCCGAGCAAGACGTCCGAACCTCGAAGGTGTGACGTGTCGGCGCGAAATCGAATTCCCACGGTCTCGGTGGCATCCGTTGCTGCGGTCGGCCTCTGCGCAGCGATGGTGGTCCCGCCCACCGCGCAGGCCGACCCGTGCACCGGAGCCTCCGCGGCGGCGCAACCGCTTCCTGGGCAGGCGTACCAGATCCCCAGCCCGTCCCGGATCGCGCCGTTCGACCGGCCGATCGGTCACCGGCCCGCCGGCACCGACGACAACGCGCCCAGCCCCAAGCTCGGCGAGCTGCTGGCCCTGATCAAGGCTGTGATACCGAAGGCCAAGTCGGCCCAGGTGGATCCGCAGGCCGCCGTGGTGCCCAAGCCGACCGGTGCTGCAAAACCTGCTCCCGCACAACCGGTCCCGGTCGCGCAGCCCGCGCCGGTCACCGTGGAACCCCGCGGGAACACACCGCCGGGAACATCGGTGGTCGGCTGGGTCACGGGACCCGACAGTCCCAATAAGACGATCCCGCGCTACGCCATCAGCGGCACCGACCTCGGGATCATGTGGGACAACGGCGATCCCCGTAACAACCAGGTGCTGATGGCCTTCGGCGACACCAACGGCTACTGCGGCATCCCCGGCAAACAATGGCGCTACAACGTGCTGCTGCGCAGCTCCGATCGCTCGCTGGCCGACACCGTCGCGGTACCCGACGGCGCGGTCAACAGTCCGTACTCGGGCTCGCCGTCCTGGCGGCAGGGCATTTCCAAACAGGTGGTCAACAGCATCAACTATGCGCCCGAGGAGACCGGCATCATCCCGACCGCCGGCATCGGTATCGGCGGACGCCAATTCATGAACTTCATGTCGATCAGGAGCTGGGACAACAACGGCGCCTGGTCCACGAACTACTCCGCGATCGCGACATCGGCGGACAACGGCGAGACCTGGGGCGTGTACCCGGGCACCGTTCGCCCGCCGTCCGGGGGCAACGAGAAATTCCAGATGGGGGCGTTCCTCAAACCCGGGCCCGGCGATCCCTACGTCTACTCGTTCGGAACGCCGAATGGCCGCGGGGGATCGGCGTACGTATCCCGGGTCGCGCCCGCGCAGATCCCCGATCTCAGCAAGTACGAATACTGGAACGCAGACAGCAACGCCTGGGTGCCGGCCAACCCGGCCGCGGCGACCCCGGTCATCCCGGGGCCCGTCGGCGAGATGTCGGCGCAGTACAACTCGTACCTCAAGCAGTACCTGGTGCTGTACTGCAACGGAATGAACGACGTCGTGATGCGGACCGCGCCCGCTCCGCAGGGCCCGTGGGGGCCCGAGCAGATGCTGGTGTCCTCGATGCAGATTCCCGGCGGCATCTATGCGCCGTTCCTGCATCCGTGGTCGACGGGCCGCGAGTTGTACTACAACCTGTCGCTGTGGTCGCAGTACAACGTGATGCTGATGCACACCGTGCTGCCCTGAGGCCCACCGCTATCCGGGCGGGGCGAAGAATTCCAGGGCAATGCCGTCGGGGTCACGGAAACTCAGACCCGAACCGTAATGCGCGTCCACCACACCGCCGTTCGCGACGCCGAGCTCGTCCAACCGCGCGGCCCACATTTCGAGTTCGGCGCGGGACGCGCAGCCGAACGCGACGTGATCCAGGCCCACCCGGAACTCGCTGAACTTCTCATCGGGGGCCGCGGTGTCATGTTGGTGGATACCGAACAAGGTGCCGTTACCCAGTGCCCACACCGCATGGTGGAAGCCGGCGTCGGTGTCCTCGTCGAGGGCGGGATCGGTACCGAACAACGCGCGGTACCACGGGGTGCTCACGGCCAGGTCGCGAACGGTGACCGCGATGTGGGTCAAGGCGGGAAACTCGGACATCACCTCAGCCTTCGCCGGGTTCAGACGATTTTCAACCCCAGCCGATGCCGCAACCGCATGTCCCACAGGTAGAGCTGGTATCCCGCCAGCCAGGCCCGGCGCGGGATGACGCGGTCGGCCAGCCGCAGCCCGGAGATCAACAATTCGAAGCGCCGTTCGTCGGCCGCATCCCACGGCAACCGCATCATCGTGCGGAACTCCGGCGGCAGGAACCCCGTCGTCGCGAACAGGTTCAGCGGCCCGGCCACCGCGCGGATCGGCCCCGGGAGGAACGCGAACGCAGCCACCCCCTTGAGGTGTTCGCGAACAGGTGGATCGATGGCCAGCTCGTCCAGCGAGCGCTTCCAGTACTCGTCGAACGCCACCCGGTCGGCGGGCCATTGGCTGTCGCGGACCTGCAGGGTGGTGCCGAGCCTGCGGGCGTCGGCGTACACCGCGTCGGCGGACTCGTCATCCAGTGGGCCGTAGAGGAATTCGTGCGCGTCCAGGTAGTAGCGATACAGGCAGGCCGCCACCCACAGCTGCAGTTTGGGGTCCATCGCGCGGTAGGAGACCGGGCTCTTGGCTGTCGAGCGGACCTGCCGGTGCACCGCGTCGACCGCGTCGCGGATCAACGTTCGGTCGGCGTCGGTGCCGATGGTCGCCACGGCCAGATAGGTGCCCGTGGTCCGCGCGCGTTTGAACGGATGCTTGTAGACATTGCCCGAGTCGACGGGGCTCTCCAGCACGCCGTAACCGACGCCGGGCGCGGACAACTGCATGATCACGTTCGATGCCGGCATCAACATTGATGCCGGGTTGAGCAAATCGACCACCCGTCGGGGACGCCTCATGGATTTGAGTAGAACACCTTGTGAGACGCTGCCGTGGATGATTTCCGGACGCGTCGCGGGCATTCTGCTCGGCTACCTCGCCGATCTGGTGTTCGCCGATCCCCGCCGTGGGCATCCGGTGGCCGGGTTCGGGTCTGCCGCCGCGGCACTGGAACGGGTGACGCACCGCGACAGCCGGGCCGCCGGCGTGCTGCATGTCGTGCTCCTGTTGGCCCCCTTGACCGTCGGCGCGGAACTGGTCCGGCGTTCACCGGTGGCGCTGGCGGTGGCCACCTGGGTGAGCCTGGGCGGTTCCTCGCTGGCACGCACCGGGCTGGCGATCGCCGACGACCTGGACCGGGACGACGTTGACGCGGCCCGGGAACTGTTGCCGTCGCTGTGCGGTCGCGATCCGGCGCAACTCGATCACGCCGGGCTGACGCGCGCAGCGCTGGAATCGATCGCCGAGAACACCTCCGACGCGCAGGTGGCGCCGCTGCTGTGGGCCGCGGTGGGCGGCGTGCCCGGGGTGCTGGCGTACCGCGCGGTCAACACCCTGGACGCGATGATCGGGCACCGCTCGCCGCGCTACACCCGGTTCGGTTGGGCCGCAGCACGATTGGACGACGTGGCCAACTATCTGCCGGCTCGGCTGGCGGGCGCGCTGGTGGTCGGATGCGCACCGTTGGTCGGCGGGTCGCCCGCCGCTGCCTGGCGGGCCTGGCGACGCGATGCCGCCGCCCATCCGAGCCCGAATGCCGGGGTGGTGGAGGCGGCGTTCGCCGGGGCGCTCGGCATCCGGCTCGGCGGCCCGACCCGCTATCACCACGAACTGCAGATCAGGCCGACGCTGGGGGACGGCCGCCCGGCCACGGTCGTCGACCTGCGTCGCGCGGTTCGGTTCTCGCGGCTGGTGCAGGCCGCCGCGGCCGTCGTCGCAGTCGGCATTGGGGGCGTGGTTGAGCGTCGACTTATGCCACGGAAATCGCGGAAACCCGTGCCGTAAGTCGACGGTCGGCGGACAGCGAGGTGGTCAGCGCCGCCGGCCGTACCGGTCGGCGAGTTTCTCCTCGACGGTGACCGGACCGCCGGTCGCACCATCGCGGCCCTGCTTCTCGCGGCGGCGGGCCTTCAGCTCGGAGTACACGAAGTAACCCAGCCCGATCGGCGCGACGATCCCGAACGCGATCCACTGGATGCCGTAGGACAGGAACGGCCCGGCGTCCAGGTGGGGCAGCGGAGCGATGCCCAGCCCGCCGGGCTGATCGGCCTCCAGCTGGACGTACGAGCCCGTCAGCGGAACCCCGACCAGCCGCGAAACCTGCGCGGTGTCAATGGCATACACCTGCCGGAAGCCCTGCTCGGTGAGGGGTTGCTTGTCCGTTGGGGCCGTCTCGGAATCGCGCAGCCGGCCCTCCAGCGTCACGGTGCCGGTCGGCGATGCGGCGATCGGCGGCACTCGCGAAGCACCTTCGGGCCGGACATAGCCGCGGTCGACGAGCACGGTCGGGCCGGCGTCGACGACGAACGGCACCAGCACCTGGAACGCCGGCTCACCCTCGACCACCCGCAGCCGGGCCAGCAGCTGCTTGTCGGCCAGAAAGTGGCCGGTGGCGGTGACGCGCCGCCACTGCGCATCCGGCGCGGACGAATCCTGATGCGGCAGAACCGAGGTCAACGCGACCGGATCGGCCGACAGCGACGCGTTGATCTGTCGGTTTTCCCGCGACGTTGTCGTATTCTTGCCCAGCTGCCACGGCGCCAGGACGGTGAAGCACAGGTAGGCGAACCCGACGACCACCAGCGCCAGGGCGATCCAGCCCGGCCGCAGCAGGAAACCCAGCCGCTTCATGACCGGTCCAGCTGTTCGTCCACCCAGGCGTGCAGGCCGGGCAGCGCGGCGGCGATGACGTGGAACACCGCTTCGAATTCGGCGTCGCCGCCGTAGTACGGATCATCGACGTCGGGGGTGTGGGCCCCGGTGCGCGGGTCGAAGGTCCGCAGCATCCGGACCCGGTCGTCGGCCACGCCGGCTTCGCGCAGGAAGCGGAAATGATTGCGGCCCAACGCGATCACCAGGTCCGCCGCCAGATGATCATCGCCGATCTGGGCGACGCGGTGCTCCACCGGATAACCGTTGGCGGCCAGCACCTTTCGTGCCCGTCGGTCGGCTCCCTCGCCGACGTGCCAGTGGCCCGTGCCCGCACTGCTGACCCGCACCCGCTCGGCCAGCCCGCGTTCGCGGATCTGGTGGGCGAACATCTTCTCCGCCATCGGCGAGCGGCAGATGTTGCCCGAGCAGATGAACGTCACGTGCAGATCATGCTCGGGCATTCAACACCTCGCGCAGCTGCGCGACGTCGGCGACGTGCGCGACGGCGGGGGAGCCGTCGGGGAAGTCGGCGCCGCCGTAACCCCAGTCGACAACCACGGTGTCGATGCCGTGCTGCGCGGCTCCCTCGACGTCGTGGCTGCGGTCGCCGATCATCAGCACCCGTTCCGGCAGCGGTGTCAGCTGCGCCAGCGCGTGGGCCACCACGTCGGCCTTGGCCGAACGGACGCCGTCCGGGCTGGCCCCGGCGATCACCTCGAAGTAGCCGTCCAGGCCGAAGTGCTCGAGGATCCGGCGCGCGATGGGTTCGGACTTGGACGTCGCGACCGCCAGGCGCACCCCAGCCGCCTTCAGCTCGCCGAGCAGTTCCGGCACTCCGTCGAACGTGCGGTTCATCGCCCAGCCGCGGGTTGTGTAGTCCGCCCGGTAGGCCGTCATCGCGTCGTCCGCACGGTCGCCGACCAGGTCGGCCATGGTGATGTGCATCGGCGGGCCGACGATGCGGGACGCGAGATCACCGTCGGGCACCGGGGCGCCCAGCTGGTCCAGCGCGTGCCGGAAACTGGCCACCACACCCTCGGCCGAATCGGTCAGCGTGCCGTCGAGGTCGAACAGGATGAGTTCGGGCGGCAGATCGGTCACCGTCTCATTCTCCCCGATCGCCGGGGCCGGGTTCGTGGCGCACTACTGTTCTTCACTGTGACGGTGCGGCTGGCGGACATCATCGAGGTGCTCGACGCCGTGTACCCGCCGCAGTTGGCGCAGTCCTGGGATTCGGTCGGCCTGGTCTGCGGAGAACCGGGCGACCCGGTCGACTCCGTGGTGGTGGCCGTCGACGCGACCGTGGCGGTGGTCGACGAGGTGCCCGATCGGAGCCTGCTGCTGGCGCACCACCCGCTGCTGCTGCGCGGGGTGGACACCGTCGCCGCATCGACCCCCAAGGGCGCACTGCTGCACCGGCTGATCCGGTCCGGCAGCGCCCTGTTCACCGCACACACCAACGCCGACTCCGCGGCCCCCGGGGTGTCCGACGCACTGGCGCAGACGCTCGGACTGACCGTCGTCGGCGTGCTGGACCCGACCCGCGGCGCCGACTTCGACAAATGGGTGATCTACGTCCCGCCCGAGCACGCCGAGGCGGTCCGCACCGCGGTGTTCGGCGTTGGCGCGGGACAGACCGGCGACTATTCCTGCTGCAGCTGGAGCGTGGCCGGGATCGGGCAGTTCCTGCCGCACGACGGCGCCCGGCCGGCGATCGGAACGGTCGGGCAGATCGAGCGGCTGCCCGAGGACCGGGTCGAGGTCATCGCCCCGGCCCGGGTCCGGCCCGCGGTGCTGGCGGCCATCCGCGCAGCCCACCCCTACGAGGAGCCGGCCTTCGACGTCATCCCCCTGGCCGCGCTGCCCGCCGGCACCGGGTTGGGCCGCATCGCCGAACTTCCCGAGCCAGAACCCTTGCGCAACTTCACCGCTCGCGTGGGCGCGCGGCTGCCCGCCACCGCCTGGGGTGTCCGGGCCGCTGGTGACCCCGACCGGCCGGTCCGCCGGGTCGCGGTGTGCGGCGGGGCCGGTGACTCGCTGCTGGGCACCGTCGAGCGAGTCGGCGTGGATGCGTACGTCACGGCCGACCTGCGGCACCACCCCGCTGACGAGCACGCCCGCGGCTCCGACGTGGCCCTGGTCGACGTCGCGCACTGGGCCAGCGAGCAACCGTGGTGCGCTCAGGCCGCCGCGGTGCTGACCGGCCACTTCGGGGATGCGCTGGCCGTGCGCACCTCGTCCCTCCGCACCGACCCCTGGAATCTGCACGCGCAACGGGAGAAGCACGCATGAAAGCCGACACGACCCAGCAGCGGGCGCTGCTGGAACTGGCCCAGCTCGACGCCGAACTGACCCGGCTCGCGCACCGCGCCAAGAACCTGCCCGAACAGCAGCGCTGCGACGAGCTCGAGGCCCAGCAGCGGACGGTGGCCGACCGGGTGTCGGTGCTCGGCCTGGCGCTCGAGGACCTCGAGGGTCAGGTGCAGCGGCTGGAATCCGAGATCGACGGGGTGCGCCAGCGGGAGGACCGTGACCGGGCCCTGCTCGATTCACCCGACACGAACGCCAAACAACTCTCCGAACTGCAGCACGAACTCGAGACGCTGCAGCGCCGGCAGTCCGCGCTGGAGGATTCGGAGCTCGAGATCATGGAGCGCCGCGAGCAGTTGCAGACCGAGCAGGCCGGTGAACAACAGAGCATCGAGACGCTCACCGGGGAGCTCAACACCGCCAAGCACGCCCGCAATCAGGCGCTGGCCGGGATCGAGCAGGCCCGCGACACCGCCGCGGTGCGGCGCACCGAGCTGGTGTCGGTCGCCGGCGCCGAACTGGCTGCCCTGTACGAGCGGGCCGGGGCGGGTGCCCTGCAGG
>JAKIXW010000379.1:346-2477 GCA_022708865.1 Acidobacteriota bacterium | reverse complement strand
CATGCCCGCCGCTACCGCGGCATCACCAAGCCGAATTTCATCAAGCCCGAGACCGGCCACCCCGCGTTCGACAAGGGCTGCCATCTGTTCGGCATCGAGTTGCGAAAAGCACCGATCGACCCGGTCAGCACACTCGTCGACGTCGAGTGGGTGGCCGAGAACATCGACGAGAACACGATCGCCATCATGGGTTCGGCGCCCAACTACGGCTACGGCACCATCGACCCGGTCCCGGAACTCGGCCAGCTGGCCCTGGACCGCGGGGTGGGCCTGCACGTGGACGGCTGCCTGGGCGGGTTCCTGCTGCCCTTCGGCGCCGAGTTGGGTTACGACATACCACTTTTCGACTTCCGCGTGCCCGGCGTCACCAGTATCTCCGCCGACAACCACAAGTACGGCTATGCGTTGAAGGGTGCGTCCACCCTGCTGTTCCGCGACAAGACCTACCGCAACGCACAGTACTTCTACCTACTGGACTGGACCGGCGGCAAGTACATGTCGCCGGGCATCGAGGGATCCCGTTCCGGCGGTCTGATCGCCGCCGCCTGGGCTTCGATGGTGCAGCTGGGCCGGGCGGGCTACCGCAACTACGCCAAGGCCATCTTCGAAACCGCCTTCGCCATGCAGGACGTGGTACGCAGCCACCCCGAACTGACGATCATGGGTGACCCGACGTTCTGCTTCAGCTTTCGCTCCGACGAGTTCGATATCTATCACGTGGCCGACGCTCTGAAACCGAAGGGCTGGCGGCTCAACGGGCAGCAATACCCCAACGCCATCCACATGGCAGTCACCCGTCCGCAGACCCAGCCCGGTGTGGTGGCCGCCTTCGCCGCGGACCTCGACGATGCCGTCGAGTACGCCAAGAAGAAAACCGCCGCCGGGGAGCCGGCCATCAGCGCAGCGGTCTACGGAGGCATCCCGGGGGGCATTACCACCGAGGGAGCTCAGTTCATCGAGGCAATGATGGAGCAGATGCTGGACACCCAGCAGTCGGTGCCGCCGAGCCCGTGAGTCATCCTGCCGCTCGCGCCGAACGCTGTGTGCTGGCCGTCGACCTGGGCACCGGCGGCCCGAAGGTCGGGTTCGTCGCGCTGGACGGCACCGTGCTCTGGTGCGACCACGTCGAGGTGACCACCAGCTACGGCGACGACGGCTCGGCCACCCAGGACGCCGAGGACTGGTGGACGATCATCGCCGACGCCACCCGCCGGGGCCTGGCCGCGACCGGGGCCTCCGGCGGGCAGGTGGTGGGGGTGTCGATCACCGGGCAGTGGGCGTCGACGGTTCCGGTCGGCGCCGACGGCAGGCCGGTCGGCCCGTGTGTGATGTGGATGGACACCCGCGGCGCGCCCTACAGCCGAGCGGCGCTGGGCGGACGGCTGCAGGGCTACAAGCCACGGGTGCTGGCCTCCTGGATCCGCCGCAACGGCGGCATTCCCACCCCCAGTGGCGACGACCCGGTCGGGCACATGCTGTTCCTGGCGCGCCACCAGCCGGCCGCGCGCTGGTTCATGGAACCGGTCGACTACCTGAGCATGCGGTTCACCGGGGTGCCGGCGGCGTCGCACGCCTCGATGATGGGCGCCTGGCTGACCGACAACCGCAACCTGGCCGTGCTCGACTATGACGACACCCTGGTGCGACTGGCCGGCGTGGACCGCGTCAAGTTGCCCCCGCTGGTGCCGACCGGCTCGGTCATCGCCCCGGTGGCACCGGCGGTCGCCGCCGAGTTGGGCATTTCCCCGGCCGCCCAGGTGGTTACCGGCACCCCTGACCTGCACAGCGCGGCGATCGGCTCCGGCGCGGTCCGGGTGGGTGAGCTGCACATGACGATCTCCACCACGTCGTGGATCAGTTGCCCGCTGCCCACCAAGAAAACCGATGTGCTGCACCAGATGGCCACCGTGCCGGGCATCGACCCGGCCGGCTACCTGCTGGTCAACAACCAGGACACCGCCGGCCGCAGCCTGCAGTGGTTGCGCGACACGCTCTTCGATCGGCCCGCCCCCGACTATGAGGCCCTGACCACGCTCGCGGCCGCGGTGCCCCCGGGCTCGAATGGGATCATCTTCACCCCGTGGCTCAAGGGCGAGCACTCGCCGATCGACGACCGCAACGCCCGCGGCGG
>JAKIXW010000379.1:0-315 GCA_022708865.1 Acidobacteriota bacterium | reverse complement strand
CCACCCGCGCCGAAATGGTGCGCGCGGTGCTCGAAGGCGTGGCCTACAACAGCCGCTGGCTGCTGCACCACGTGGATAAGTTCGCCGGAAACCGCGCCGGGGACGGCGGCCCGATCCGCATCATCGGCGGCGGCGCGCAATCCGACCTGTGGTGTCAGATCATGGCTGACGTGTGCAACCGCACCATGGAGCGGGTGGCCGACCCGTTCAACGCCCAGTTGCGGGGAGCCGCACTGTTCGCCGGTCTGGCCATGGGCGAACTCGATCGCACCGAGCTACCCGACCTCATCCCGATCGGCGGCATCTTCGCACCCA
>JAKIXW010000378.1 GCA_022708865.1 Acidobacteriota bacterium | reverse complement strand
TCGGCGTTGGCGGTGATGGCGGCGATGCCGGCGCCAGCGGTGTCGGTGGCACAACGACCGGGCTGGCGGCACTTGGCGGCGCGGGCGGCGTAGCGGGGTACTTCGGCAGTCACGGTCGGGTAGGCCAATCAGGCACTCCGACAACAGGAGTGGGCAATTCTGGCACCGGGTCGCTTCCCCCGATCTCGACCACGGGTACCTGGTTCACCGACAGTCAGGGCCGTGTCGTCCTTCAGCACGGCGTCAACTTGGTCTACAAGTCCGAGCCTTTCTACCCGGGCGCTGCAGGATTCGGCGATGATGACGCGCAGTTCCTGGCCGGCAACGGCTTCAACGTGGTGCGACTCGGCATCATCTGGTCGGCGCTGGAGCCGGAGCCCGGAGTGTTCGATCAAGGCTATCTCGCTCAAATTGACCAGACAGTGAAAGTTCTTGCGAATCACGGCATCTACTCATTCCTCGATATGCACCAGGACCTCTACAGCACCGAACTGGGTGGCGAGGGCGCCCCGGCCTGGGCGACCCAGACCGGGGGTCTGCCCGACTACCACCCAGGTGGTTTGTTCGCGCTGAGCTACTACCTCAGCCCGGCGCAGAACCACGCGTGGGATAAGTTCTGGTCCAACGCAGCGGCACCGGACGGGCTGGGACTTGAAGACCATTACGCCCTGGCCTGGCAGAACGTGGCTGCCTACTTTGGCGGCAACACGGACATCATCGGCTACAACGTGATGAACGAACCCTGGCCTGGTACCACCTGGCTGCCGACAATTATCAACGGTAAGTTCTTCGGCGAACAGACACTGACACCGATGTACAACCAAGTCATCGCCGCGATCCGTTCAGCAGATCCCACTACTGCCGTGTGGGTGTCCACAGCAAATCCGGGAGTGGACCTGATCAGCGCCGTCCTCACCGGGGCGCCGATCTACCTGGGGGCGATCGATGACCCCAACACGGTCATCGAGTACCACGGTTATGGGGCATCGTCGGTCGGCACCAGCATGTTCGATTCCTACGTCACTCCGCGCCTTGCGAAGCGAGCCATGGAGTACGCCGAGCGGACCGGCATGCCGGTGTTTATGGGCGAGTTCGGATCCACGAGCGACGTCCGAGGGCTGACCGCCCAGGCAGGCGCGGCTAACCAGTATCAGATCGGATGGACGAACTGGGCCTACACCGGCGCAGGAGAGGTCACCAGCAGCGGTGGCCCGCGCGCACAGTCGCTGGTGTATGACCCGTCGCTGCCCCCGGTCGGCGATAACGTCAACGCCAGCAACCTGAACGTCCTGTCCAAGCCCTACCCGCAGTTTGTGTCGGGCACGCCTAAGGGATGGTCCACCGCCGATGACGGCACCTTCCAGTTCAGCTACTCGACCGCCAGAGTCGACGGGCGGGGCGACTTCGCCGCTGGATCTCGAACCGTCATTTCCACACCCCCGGGGCAATTCCCGAATGGCTACACGGTGACGGTCACTGGCGGACAAGTTGTTTCGGCCCCCAACGCAGCACAGTTGGTCATCGCCTCTGATACTGGTGCAACCACGATCAGTATTACCGTTAGCGCCACCCAGCCAGGCCTCGGTGGCGGCTCGTCGGCCGTGTGGGTCGCGAGCGTGCACTAGACCGCATAGCAGTTCGATGGGCCCGTCACTGCTCCACATCAGAAAGTGCCCCCGGCAGGATTCGAACCTGCGACACCGGCTTTAGGAGAGCCGTGCTCTATCCCCTGAGCTACGGGGGCGGACCGCCATGCGGTTCCTCCGGGCTGCGCGTCCGGATCAGGGATTCCGGGTGCATAGCCTACCGCTCGGCGGAGGATCGCCCCGCCGGCGAGCCGTCGCACCGGGGAAATCGCGGTAGAACCATCCGCCGGATGGTCGTCTCCGAATTGCCAAGTATGGAAACGCCGGCTCTGGAGGTGCCGTGACCGCAGTGCACAGCAGCGTGGTGGATGCGCCGCGTGAGGAGGTATTCGCCTGGCACGCGCGCCCGGGTGCGATCCATCGGCTGATGCCGCCGTGGCAGCCGATGCGGGTGATCGCCGAAGCCACCTCACTGGCCGACGGGCGCGCGGTGCTCGGTCTCCCCGGTGGCCTGCGATGGGTCGCGCAGCACGATCGCCGCGAGTACGACGCGCCGGCCCGCTTCGTTGACGTCCTGGTAGGCGACGGCTGGCGCTCGGTGCCGCCGGCGCTGGTTGGGCAATGGCGCCACGAGCACCGTTTCGACGTGGCCAAGCCCGGCCACACCCGGCTCACCGACCGGGTCGAGACCCCGGTTCCGGCGCCGTTGCTCGCCCAGATGTTCCGGTATCGGCATCGGCAGCTCGCCGACGACCTCGCCGGCCATCAGTGGTCCCGCGAGCACGGCCGGCGCCCGGCCAGCGTCGCGATCACCGGTGCGAGCGGGTTGGTCGGCACCGCGGTGGCCGCGTTCCTGTCCACCGGCGGCTACCGCGTGATCCGCCTGGTGCGCCGCGAACCGCGGGCGGACACCGAACGCCGATGGGAC
>JAKIXW010000377.1:2256-2520 GCA_022708865.1 Acidobacteriota bacterium | reverse complement strand
AGGGTGGCCCAGCGCAGGGCGAGGGCGGTGGCGACTTGGCGCACGTCCCAGGCGGCGGCCGGTTGGGGGAGGCGGGCGTAGACGTGCCAGCCGCCGGTGGGGCCCCGATCGGCGATGGGGTGCAGGCCGACGTCGGTGAGCAGGTCCAGGGCGTCGAGGGCGTCGCGTTGGGCGGATCGGGGGCCGTGGCCGTGTTTGGCGTCGAAGTCCAAAGCGAGCACAGGCAGGCGCCGGGTGTGGTCCCACAGCATGACCGCGGCGGGG
>JAKIXW010000377.1:0-2246 GCA_022708865.1 Acidobacteriota bacterium | reverse complement strand
CCGGCCGTTGCGGGTGACCATGACCCGCATCGAGGTGATGGCGGCGATCAGCGGCGCGCAGCTGTTCCACTCGGCGGCAGCCACCGCAGAGTCATAGAAATCGGGCACATCGCAGGGCAAATCTGCCTCTTGGGCGCGCGAAACGCGCGCAGGGGCATGCCCAAACCCCGTGGGGCTGGCTATAGTGGCTCCTAGACGTGTTGGAAAACCTCGTCAGCCTTGTAGTCGCCAAACTTTTCGGGCTGATGGGGTTTTCTGCTTCCCGGGGGCCGTTCGACCCCCGTCCCGCGATCCTTACGCGGTCATGTCCAACTGCTGTTCCTGGTCGGCCCGTGCGAGGGGGTCGAATTGGGGTACGTCAAGGGCCAGCGCCAGGGCGTGAGCGACGAAGTCGCTCTTCGAGCACCCGATGCGCTCGGCCTCACGCTCGATGAGACTCACGAATTCGGGGTGTACGCGAGTGGCGGCCACCAACTGCCGAGGTCCCTTGCTGTGACGTCCCATACGGCTATTACTAGCAGTCCCACGTATAACGGTTATTGCGACACGCCGCAGCCTTGCCCCAGTTGATTCATTGTGGACTGTCACCGCTGGAAGCATGCCAGCCCCGACTGGGGGGCGTCGCCTTGGCGCAGCCGGGGTGGACGGGCGGTCGTGCGCGATCACGGTGGTACTGGCGATGGTGTTCATGGGGATCCTTGGTCGGTTGAGGTGGTTATGCGGTGATCAGCGGTGGCATCCACCCGTAGTAGTTGGCGTCGGGGACGTAGCCGTTGTTGCGGATGGGCATGATGCGCACGGTGGTGCCGCTGGTGGACAGCATTTCCCCGCCGCCGATGCTGATCCCGATGTGTCCGGCGCCGCCACCGAGACCACCGGCGTTGGACCAGACGACCACGGCCCCGGGCGGGGCGTTGAAGTCGCCGGGGTGGCGGATGCTGGGCGGGGCGGCGTCCCACACGAGGTGGGCGTACAGGTAGCCGGCGGTGTGGCCGTAGGCGAGGGTGACGTAGCGCAGGCAGTGCCCGGACTGCGGTGTCCCGTCGGGCAGCACGGTGGCCCCGATCTGCTGGCGCGCCCAGGCGATCGCGGCGGTGGCGCTGCGGGGGTTGGACCGCCCGGCGGGCAGCAGCCGGTCGACGTCATCGGCGCTGATGGCGCCGACAAGGGCAGGGCATTCGGTGGTGTCGGCTGGCACGGGAACCGCACCGTGGCCGGTCAGGGACACGTGTACGTGGTCCATGTGGTTGTCGGTGGGGTTGCCCCGGTCGGGCATGGCCCGCCAGCCCTCGTCGTCACGGGCGATGTTCCAGATCCGCTGGCGCCACACGACGTACTGCACGCCGAGGTCGGCGGCGTGGGTGCGGGCGTAGCGGGCCAGCCGGGTGCCGGTGGCGCTGCCGTGCGCGATGTCGTTGGTCATGAAGTCCAGGGCGAGCCCGGCGGTGTGCCCGTAGGGGTCGGGGTCACCGCCGCGATGCCCTCCGACGGTTTCGATGCCGAACTGGCGGCCGAGGGTGTTGGCCACCGCCGCGGTCTGGGCGGGGACCGGCCCCAGGGCGTACGGGGAGGCCGGTGGTGGGTTGCCGCCGGGGGGCGGGGCTGCCGATAGGGCCGCGATCACCTCACCGGCGGGCTGCCAGAACGGCTGGTAGTAGTAGGGGTCGGCGTTGCCCTGAACGGTGTGCGCGACCAGGGTGGGCGCCAGGGAATCCCGGGTGCCGAGTCTGGCCAGCGCGGTGAAGAAGTTGGTGGCCGAGGTGTAGGGGTCCATGCGGTCGGCGAGGCTGCCCCAGGCGCCATTGGCCCGCTGCTGGAACAGGCCCCGGGAGTCGGGCCCGGCGTCGTCGCCGTAGTCGAGCACCTGCAGGGCGCTTTCCCCGATCGCTGTCATCACCCCGATGCGCTGATCGCGCCGGCTCAGGCCAAGATCGGCGGCGGCTTTCATGATCCAGGCCGCGTTGACCAGCTGCTCGTGGCCGAACCCGGCGACGGGACCGTCCGGGACGGCACCGGGGTCGACCTCGGCCGCCGCGCCGCCCGGGCCGCACGCGGTGGCCGAACTGGCCACGGTCACCGCGACGAGCAGACCGGCGACCAGCACGGGCACGCTCAGCAGCGCGCCGACCGCGAGCCACCCGGTTCGTTGCTGTCCCACCTACCCCACCACCTCCGGGGCGATGAGCCGTTCCACGCTCCAGGGCCGTCCGGGGCTGCGGCTCAGCAGCACCAGGTACAGGCCGGTG
>JAKIXW010000376.1 GCA_022708865.1 Acidobacteriota bacterium | reverse complement strand
CCGTGAGCCGCTCCCGGTGCTCCACGATGGTGTCCCAGATCTGCGGCAGCCCCTCGTTGGTCAGCGCCGAGCAGGTCATCACCGGCGGGGTCCAGTTCGGCGACGCCGGGGTCATCAGGTGGATCGCACGCCGGTAGTCGGCGGCCGCCATCCGGGCCCGTTTGACGTTGTCCCCGTCGGCTTTGTTGACGGTGATCAGGTCCGCGATCTCCAGCACGCCGCGCTTGATCCCCTGCAGTTCGTCGCCGGCACCGGCCAGCATGAGTACAACGAAGATGTCGACCATCTCGCTGACCGTCGTCTCGCTCTGGCCCACGCCCACCGTTTCGACCAGCACCACGTCGAACCCCGCGGCCTCGCACAGCAGGATGCTCTCGCGGGTGGCTCTGGCCACCCCGCCCAGGGAGCGGCCCGCGGGTGAGGGCCGGATGAACGCGTTCGGATCCGCGGACAGCCGTTCCATGCGGGTCTTGTCGCCCAGAATGGCGCCACCGGTTCGAGAGCTGCTGGGGTCCACGGCCAGCACCGCGACCCGCTTGCCGGCCGCCGTCAGGTTGGTGCCGAACTGGTCGATGAACGTGGATTTACCCACCCCTGGCACCCCGGTCAGACCCACCCGGTCGGCGCCGCCGGTGTCCGGCATCACCGCGGTCAGCAGTTCCGAGGCCAGCGCCCGGTGGGCGTGCTTGCGCGACTCGACCAGCGTGATGGCCCGCGCCAGCCACATCGTGTTGCCGGACCGCACCAGCTCGGCGAGTTCCCCCGGTGGGGGCAGCGGTGTCCTCACGACAGGAGCTGCTCCAACAGACCCTCCGCGGCCTCGGCGATGACCGTACCCGGCGGGAAGATCGCGGCAGCGCCGGCCTCCCGCAGAGCCGGGAAGTCCTGCGGCGGGATCACCCCGCCCACCACGACCAGGATGTCGGGGCGGCCCAAGTCCGCCAGCGCCTGCTTGAGCTGTGGCACCAGCGTCAGGTGCCCGGCCGCCAGCGACGAGGCGCCGACGATGTCCACGTCGTTCTCGACGGCCTGCCGGGCGACCTCTTCGGGTGTCTGGAACAGCGGCCCGATGTCCACCACGAAGCCGAGGTCGGCGAACGAACTCGCGATCACCTTCTGTCCGCGGTCGTGACCGTCCTGGCCCATCTTCGCGATCAGGATGCGGGGGCGCCGGCCCTCCTGGGCCTCGAACTGTGTGACGCTGGCCTGTACCTGCTCGACGCGCGCGTTGTGGTCTCCCATTTCTTGGCGGTACACCCCCGAAATCGAGCGGATCTCCGCCTTGTGGCGGCCGTAGACACGTTCGAGCGCCTCGCTGATCTCACCGACCGTGGCATGCACGCGGGCAGCTTTGACAGCCAGGTCGAGGAGGTTGCCCGTGTTGTCGCGCGCCGCGCTCTCCAGCGCCTGCAGGGCCACCTCGACGGCACCGGGGTCCCGTTCTGCCTTCAGCTTGGTGAGCTTCGCGATCTGGTCGGCACGCACCGCGGCGTTGTCGACCTTGAGCACCTCGATGTTCTCCGCGGACTCGGGGCGGAACGTGTTCACCCCGATCACCGCCTGCCGGCCGGAGTCGATCCGGGCCTGCGTGCGCGCCGCGGCCTCTTCGATACGCAGCTTGGGGATACCAGCTTCGATCGCCTTGGCCATGCCGCCGAGCTCCTCCACCTCCTGGATGTGGGTCCAGGCGCGGTCGGACAACTCGCGGGTGAGCCGCTCGATGAAGTAGGAACCACCCCAGGGATCGATCACCCGCGTGGTGCCCGACTCCTGCTGCAGGAAGAGTTGGGTGTTGCGCGCGATGCGGGCACTGAAGTCAGTGGGCAGTGCCAGCGCCTCGTCCAGGGCGTTGGTGTGCAGACTCTGCGTGTGGCCCTGGGTGGCCGCCATCGCCTCGATGCACGTGCGCACCACGTTGTTGAAGACGTCCTGGGCCGTAAGGCTCCAGCCGGAGGTCTGCGAGTGGGTGCGCAACGACTGCGATTTGGGGTTCTTCGGATGGAACTGCGCGACCAGCTCACTCCACAGGAACCGCGCGGCCCGCAGTTTGGCGATCTCCATGTAGTAGTTCATGCCGATCGCCCAGAAGAACGACAGGCGGGGCGCGAACGCATCGACGTCCAGGCCGGTCGCGATGCCCGCTCGTAGGTACTCGACCCCGTCGGCCAGCGTGTAGGCCAACTCCAGGTCGGCCGTGGCTCCGGCCTCCTGCATGTGGTAGCCCGAGATCGAGATGGAGTTGAACCGCGGCATCTTGTCAGAGGTGTAGGCGAAGATGTCCGAGATGATCCGCATCGAGGGGGTGGGAGGGTAGATGTAGGTATTGCGCACCATGAACTCTTTGAGGATGTCGTTCTGAATGGTGCCGGTGAGTTTCTCAGCCGGGACACCCTGCTCCTCGGCGGCCACGATGTACAGGGCCATGACCGGCAGCACCGCGCCGTTCATCGTCATCGACACGCTCATCTTGTCCAGCGGGATGCCGTCGAACAGCACCCGCATGTCCAGGATGGAATCGATC
>JAKIXW010000375.1 GCA_022708865.1 Acidobacteriota bacterium | reverse complement strand
GGAGGTTCTGCACCGGACCGGCCGGCAGCACCGTGCCCACCGGTGGAGCGGTCCCCGGCAGCGGCTGGCTGAGGTCACCGATGGGCATCCGGCCCAGCGCGCCATGCAGGATCGCGTGCTGGCCTTTCATCGCCTCGACCCGCGCAAAGGGACCCGGATCCGTTGCCGGCGCCAGCTGGTAGGGCGAGACCTGGTCCGGCACCCGCTCCGGCGTCGGCACCCGGTAGTTCAGCGGATTGAGGAACTGACCGGCGTTCAGCACGTTGACGTCCGGCGCTACCGCGGGTCCCGCCCCCGGCAGCGACGGAGTCTGATATTGACCCAGCAGGAAATCGGTGATGCCGATCGGCGCCGCGCCGTTGGTGGCACCCAACGGACCCAGGGCCAAGGACGCCGGTGCTGGCGGTGGAACGTCGACGGCAGGCGCCGTCGGGTCCACCGGCGGCGGCACGGGATCGGCCGACGCGGTCGCCGCGAGACAGAGTGCCGTCCCGATGGCGACCACGCCGAACGCAGCCGCTGCGCGAATCTCGGAGCCCGTTCGGAATCCTCTTCGGGTCAGCATCTTCGCTCAGAAGACCTTTGCGACGCCGTAGTACGCGACGATGTCGTCCGCGTCGGTGCCGGAGCTGGTCAGCACGGCGTAGGAGCGCAACGACGATGCGCCGACGCAGTTGTCGACCTTGATGTGAACGTCCTTGACGGTCACCCGGGTCTTGTCGCCCTTGTACGTCTTCTTGTCGACCGCCACGTTCGTGATGGTTCCCGGTCGCGGTTCCACCTCGATCTGGCCCTGGATCGGGACCGTCAATGAACCCAGGCCGACGGGGGCGGCAGCGGTCGGGTTGAAGCTCAAGGTGCCAGCGCCGAGACCGATCGAACCGTTGAGCTTGATCTTGTCCATCTCGATACCGCAACCGATCTGGTAGCCGACCTCGAGGGTGCCGCCCTTCACCTCGCCCATACCCGAGCCGGTGAACGTCCCGCCGACGAGCCATTCCCGCGAGGACAGCGAGGTGGTCAGCGGCGCGACGGGCAACTGGGTCTCGTTCTTGGCCGCGACGGTCAGGGTGCGCCCGTCCGGGGTGTGTGCGATACCCGGCACCTCGGAGGCCACCACACCGGTGTCGACCGGCGGTGGTGGCAGCGCCGCGTCCGCGGCAGGAGCGACGGGCGCGGCGACGGGGTCGGCCGGCGCGGGATCGGCGAACGCGGTGGGTGCGGCGCTCAACGGTGCGAGCACGCACACGGCGGCCAAGGTGGCGAAACGATGCATCATGTCGTACGAAGACCTTTCGAGTCTCAGGGAAGTTGTGGGCGTAACCGGTCCGGAGCGGGCGGTGCTAGACGGCCTTGGTGACGCCGAGGTAGGTGACCACGTCGTCGGTGTTGTCGGTGGAGCTGGTCAGCGTCGCGTACGACCGGATGAAGGACTGGCCGGCGCAACCGTCGATCTTGATGCGGAAGCCGGTGATCGAGACCCGCGGATTGGTGCCCTTGAAGGACTTCTTGCCCACCGGAACGATGTTGACGGTGCCGGGCTTCAGCGCGATCTTGATCTGCTGGTTCAGCGACGGCGACAGCGTCACCGGGAAGATCGACCCGTTGATGATCGGAATGCCGATACCGGGGCTGATACCGGCCGAGGTGATCGACTCGATGTCGTCCTGCGTGATGCCGCAGCCGATCTGGTAGCCGGCTTCCAGCGTGCCGCCGGCGAGCTTGGTGCTGCCGCCGCCGGTGACCCCGCCGATGAAGGTTCCGTCCACCAGGTACTCGCGGGAGGTCGGGGCGCCGGTGAGGGAGGCGACGGGCTCCATCGACTCGTCCTTGCCGGACACGATCACCTGCCAGCCGTCCGGGGTGGTCAGCACCCCGGGCGCCGCCGAGGGAACCGGACCGGCGGGACCGCCGGGGACCGGCGGGGCGGCCGCATCCGGCGCGGGCGGGCCTGGGTTTCCGGCCGGAACAACAGCGGGGTCGGCCGGCGGATCAGCCAGCGCGAGCGGCGAGGACCCCAGCACTGGGAGCAACACGCATACAGAAGCCACAGTGGCAATACGATGCAACATGGAAGGGGTTGTACCTCTCGTTGTTGTGATCCCGGCGGGATCTGTCCCGTCGAACTATCGAGGGATCGGGTGTCCAAAGGGTAAACACAGCAACAAATTTGGCGGCGAATTGTTATCAGGGTGATTCTTGGGGCGCACAATCTTTGCGCCGACCCGGTGAGCAGCGGCTTGCAGGAGCCGAACCCTTCCACATTCGCCGTCCATCCGATACGGTTTCCCGCCCGTTGCCGACGGATGACGATTTATTCAGTCGGAGTTGAACTTTCGGTAACCTTCTCGACCTGTTGATTCAAGGTTCCGGTGCGAATTTCGAGCGATCCATGCGTCGCCGGGCGCCCCGAACACCGGTAGCGTCCTGCGACTGCGGCCGTTCGGGCTGGTGATCGAGTGAATGAGAGGGATCGAATGAACCCCACTGTCATGCGTCGGGTGGTCGCGTCGTCGCTCCTGTCAGCCGGTGTG
>JAKIXW010000374.1 GCA_022708865.1 Acidobacteriota bacterium | reverse complement strand
GACGAAAGTTCGACGACTATGACCGGGTGGACTGGTCGGTGATCGCGGTCGACACCCGCCGCCGGCTCATCCCGTCCGCCGAAATTCTCGCCAACGATCTGGGGCAACACTAGTGACCACCGTTGAATCACCCGTCAAGCACGAGTACGACCGCATCCCGTATCTGGTTGCCTATCAGAATGACTCAGCGGTCCGCGACGTCTACGGCGGCGTCGCCGAACTGGTGGTCCTGGAGAGCTACCTGCTGCGGCCGAAGAACCGGCCAAGCGACACCGTGCTGGTGTTCATGCACCCGATCGGTGGTGGCGCATATCTGCCGATGATCAACGCGCTGGCCCGCGCCGGACACCATGTCATCTACTGCAACAGTCGGTTCCGCGGCACCGATTCGGCGCTGCTGATGGAGAAGGTGGTAGAAGACCTCGGCGAATGCATCAAGGACGCCAAGAACCGCCTGGGCTACCACAAGGTGGTGCTGGCCGGCTGGAGCGGCGGCGGCTCGCTGTCGGTGTTCTACCAGCAGCAGGCGCAGAAGCCGACCGTGACGGCCAGTCCGTCCGGCGACGGCCCGGATCTGACCACCCTCGGCCTGATCCCGGCCGACGGCATCATGCTGTTGGCCGCCCACATCAGTCGGCACGGCACCATGACCGAATGGATGGACGCCTCCATCCTGGACGAGAACGACCCCACCCAGCGGGATCCGGAGCTGGACCTCTACAACCCCGACAACCCGAACCAGCCGCCGTACACGCCGGAGTTCCTGGAGCGCTATCACGCCGCGCAGATCGCCCGGAATCGGCGAATCACAAGCTGGGTCAAGGAGAAACTGGCGGAGCTGAAGGCCAGCGGACGTCCGGATGATGAGTTCGCGTTCGTCGTGCACGGCACCATGGCCGACCCGCGCTGGCTGGACCCGACCGTCGACCCCAACGAACGCCAGCCCGGCACCTGCTATCTGGGCAACCCGCAGGTGGTCAATATGAGTCCGGTCGGGCTGGCCCGGTTCTGCACGCTGCGCAGCTGGCTTTCCCAGTGGAGCTACGACGACGCCAACGGCGACGCCGTCAAGGCCGGACCGGATATCGCGGTGCCCGCCCTGGTGATCGGCAACCTGGCCGACGATGCCTGCACCCCGAGCCACACCCGCCGGCTGTTCGAGGCGATCGGGCACCCGGACAAGGAGATGCACGAGATCCACGGCGCCAACCACTACTACTCCGGCCCGGATCAGCGCGGCACGCTGCGCGAGGCGGTCGGGATCTGCACCGACTGGCTGCACCGACACGGGTTCAGCCTGTGACCCTCTATGCGCGAGCAGACGCAAAAGCCCCCTTTTCGGCGCCATTTCGGGGGCCTCTACGTCTGCTCGCGGGGGAAAAGTGACCAGCGGGCCCTTGGACGGCATCCGGGTGATCGAGGTCGGCACGCTGATCTCGGGCCCGTTCGCCGGCCGGCTGCTGGGCGACATGGGCGCCGACGTCATCAAGATCGAACCGCCCGGTCAGCCCGACCCGCTGCGCACCTGGGGCCAGGCCGAACTCGACGGTGAACACTTCTTCTGGACGGTGCACGCCCGCAACAAGAAGGCCGTCACGCTGAACCTGCGGGAACCCCGTGGGCGGGAGTTGTTCCTCGAGCTGGTCGAACACTCCGACATCATCGTGGAGAACTTCCGGCCCGGCACGCTGGAGAAGTGGAACCTGGGTTACGACGTTCTGCAGGAACGCAATCGGGGCATCATCCTGGTCCGGGTGTCCGGCTACGGACAGACCGGACCCGAAGCCGGCAAGGCTGGCTACGCGTCGGTCGCCGAGGCCGCCAGCGGGCTGCGGCACATGAACGGCTTCCCCGGCGGGCCGCCGCCCCGGCTGGCGCTGTCCCTGGGCGACAGCCTGGCCGGGATGTTCGCCGCCCAGGGCGCACTGGCCGCCCTGTACCGCCGCACCGTCACCGGCGAGGGTCAGGTCGTCGACGCCGCGCTCACCGAATCGTGTCTGGCCATCCAGGAATCCACCATTCCCGACTACGACGTGGGCGGCGTGGTGCGCGGCCCATCGGGCACCCGGCTGGAGGGCATCGCCCCGTCGAACATCTACCAGTCGTGCGACGGCAGCTGGGTGGTGATCGCGGCCAACCAGGACACGGTCTTCCGCCGGTTGTGCGCCGCGATGGGCCAGCCCGAGCTCGCGACCGACCAACGGTTCGTCAATCATGTTGCGCGCGGACGCAATCAGGACGAGCTCGATAGGATCATCGGCGACTGGGCGGCCACCCGCCCACCGTCGCAGATCATCGACACGTTGTCGGAGGCCGGAGTCATCTCCGGCCCGATCAACACCGTGGCCGAGGTGGTCACCGACCCGCAGCTGCTGTCGCGCGGCATGATCGCCGACCACTGGGACGAGCGGGTGCAGCGAAACATCAAGGGCCCCGGCGTTGTTCCGGTGCTCTCGGAATCCCCCGGCACCATCCGCTGCGCGGGATCCGCCCGGCCCGGCCAGCACAACACCGAGATCTACCGCGGTGTGCTCGGT
>JAKIXW010000373.1 GCA_022708865.1 Acidobacteriota bacterium | reverse complement strand
ATCGACAGCACCATCCCGCCGCTGGTCCTGGCGCTGACATTCGGGTTGTCGATGGACTACGAGATCTTCCTGCTGACCCGCATCCGGGAACGCTTCCTGCAGACCGGCGACACCCGGGACGCCGTGGCGTACGGGGTATCGACCAGCGCCCGCACCATCACCAGCGCGGCGCTGATCATGATCGCGGTGTTCATCGGCTTTGCCTTCGCGGGCATGCCGTTGGTCGCCGAGCTCGGGGTGGCCTGCGCGGTGGCGATCGCGGTGGACGCCACCGTGGTGCGCCTGGTGCTGGTGCCGGCACTGATGGCGATGTTCGACCAGTGGAACTGGTGGCTGCCGCGGTGGCTGGACCGCCTGCTGCCGTCGGTCGATTTCGAGAAGCCGCTGCCCGACGTCGACATCGGCGACCTGGTGATCATTCCCGACGACATCTCGGCCCTGGTGGCTCCCGGCCCCGATCTGCGCATGGTGGTCAAGTCGGCGGCGCGGCTCAAGAACCTCGCTCCCGACACCATCACGGTCGCCGACCCGCTGGCGCTGCGGGGCTGTGCGGGCCTGGGCGATCTACTCGAACGGGGGCCCGGATCCGACCAGTTGGCCGACGTGAGTGCCACCGCGCAGACCGTGCGGATCCGGACATCCGGCGCCGAGCACGCATGGTCCGCGCGCTACGGCGGCCCCCGACCGGTACACCCGGTGACGGTCTGGCGCGGCCGGCTCGAGCTGGCCCTGGATGCGCTCGAGGCCGCGGCACAGATCGAGAACGGCACGACGTCGACGGCGCCGCGCCGGCTGGCCCCGATCGAGACCACCAACGTGCAACTGCCGACCGGCGACCGGTTGCAGATCCCGACCGGCGCCGAGACCCTGCGCCTCAAGGGCTTCCTGCTGCTGGCACGGAACAGTAAGCGGGATTATCAGGAGTTCGCGGATCTGGTCGACACGATGCAGCCCTCCACCGCAGCGGTGGTGCTGACCGCCCTGGACAGGTACTACTGTGTGCAACCGTCCGCCGGAGGATCCGGGAACGGTCGCAGGTGGGTCGCCACCGATCTGGTTCGCCGGCTCGCTGACCCGCAACCCGGTGACGCGCAGCCCTGCGGATCCGAGACGGATCTGGATTGGGAGAATGTCCGGGACCGCTGCCTGGCGGTAGCCGTGGCAATGCTGGAGGAATGAGGTGACGTTGACCGCTCATACCGGTGACGCACCGCTCTCCGGCCACGACCCCGGCCGGGCACCGGCTGACCGACCGGTCGAGTACTGGCCCACCACGGCCATCCGGTCCGCGCTCGAGGTCGGCGATATCTCGGTGTGGCAGAAGATCGTCGTCGCGATCAAGCGTGACCCGTTCGGGCGCACGGCCCGCCAGGTCGAGGAAGTTCTGCAGAACGCCCCACCCCAGGGCATCACCAACGCCCTGTCCGATGTGCTGGTGCGCAGCCGGCAGCACCTTGAGGCCGGCGAGCGCGCCGAGGCGGCCCGTCACATCCGGTCGCTGGTCGCACGGTCGGGGTTGTCCCACCATGAGTTCGCCTCCCGGATCGGTGTGCCGGTCGAGGATCTGGTGCTCTACCTGGAGGGCCGGGTGAGCCCGCCGGCGTCCCTGGTGATCCGGATCCGCAAGCTGTCGGACCGGTTCGTCCGGATGCGCGCACAACGCGAGGAGGGCGGGCCCTGAGCGGGCTCCCGTCGCCGCCGCCGGACCTGCGGCAGATTGTGCGGGACACCACCAGCATCGCCGTCGTCGGCGCATCGGCGAACCCGGACCGCGCCGGTCATGAGGTGTACAGCTACCTGGTCGGCACGGGCGACTACCGGATGTATCCGGTGAATCCCACCATCACCGAAATCGACGGTGCCCCAACGTATCCGTCGCTGGCCGACCTACCGGAGCCCGTCGACCTGGTGGATGTGTTCCGCCGGTCGAGCGAACTGCCCGGCGTCCTCACCGATGTGCTGGCAATGCCGGTGCGCCCCAGGACACTCTGGCTGCAGCTGGGGCTCTACGACCAGGACTGCGACCAACAGCGCCCATAGGGCAGCGCGCGGGGATCACCGTGGTGATGGATCGCTGCCTGAAGATCGACCACCAGCTCTATCGCTGACCCGGCGGCGTCGCGGTGCTCGGCACCTGGTTTATCGGCACCTGGTTTATCGGCACAACGTCATAGACCAGCCAGCGGCCGTCCTTCTTGGCCAGCGTCACCCGCAGCGCGAGCACCGCCCGACTGGGCGGCTGGCCCGGCGTCTGCTGGGTGCCGCGCATGACGACGGCGACACTGGCCGCGGCCGGGCCCAGGGCCTCGATCCCGGCCGAGATGGTCTGCGCCTGTGCCGAAATGTTCTTGCGGGCCAGGTCCTGCGTCGACCTGCCGAAGTTCTCCCGGAATGCCGCACCCTGCTCGGGGGCCATCATCGAGGCGGCCCGTTCGATCGAGGACGTCGGGTTCTGCGGTGAGAACGTGGCCGTCGCCTCCGAGACGGCGGTCGCCAACCGAACCACCTCACCGGTATCGGCGCGCAGGTCCCGATCGGGCAGG
>JAKIXW010000372.1 GCA_022708865.1 Acidobacteriota bacterium | reverse complement strand
CACCGACAAGCCGGTCTATCTGAAAGCGGTTGAGGTTCGCACCCGTAGCTACGG
This sequence comes from Acidobacteriota bacterium, assembly GCA_022708865.1. Taxonomy (GTDB): domain Bacteria; phylum Actinomycetota; class Actinomycetes; order Mycobacteriales; family Mycobacteriaceae; genus Mycobacterium. The sequence goes on along the minus strand of JAKIXW010000372.1, from coordinate 2,493 downwards.
CGCCTATGAAGTGAACACCACGTTCGCGCCCGTCGCGGAGGACGTCGCGCCCACCGCCTACGCCGCGCGGGCCGCGTTCGAAAAGGCCGGTGTGGCACCGGAAGACGTCGACGTGATCCAGCTCCAGGACACCGACGCCGGTGCCGAGATCATCCACATGGCCGAATGCGGCTTCTGCGCCGACGGCGATCAGGAGAAGCTGTTGGCCGACGGTGTGACGGAGATCGGCGGGGCCATGCCGATCAACACCGACGGCGGCCTGATCGCCAACGGCGAACCGATCGGGGCATCCGGGCTGCGTCAGATCCACGAGATCGTCCGGCAGCTTCGAGGCCAGGCCGGAGAGCGGCAGGTGCCCGGCAATCCCAAGGTCGGCTTCACCCAGCTCTACGGCGCGCCCGGCACCGCCGCCGCAACCGTGCTGACCACCTAGTTCCGATGCCGAGCAGACGCACGCGACCCCCAAAGTCGTTAATACGAGGGACTTTTGCGTCTGCTCGCGATAGGAAGGCAACCTCATGACCGAGCAGTTTCGGGACGCGCCGATCTTCGACGCCGACCAGCACATGTACGAAACGGCCGACGCGCTGACGAAGTTCCTGCCAGAGAAGTACGAAAGAGCGGTGCAGTACGGCCAATTCGGTCGACAGACCCGCATCGTGATCAACGGCCGGGTCTCCGACTTCATCCCTAACCCGACCTTCGACCGGGTCGCTGCGCCGGGCGCGCACGAGAAGTTCTTCGCCGGGGAGAACATCGAGGGCCAGACGCTGCGCGAGATGCAGGGCAAGGCCATCGACGCACCGGCCGCCACCCGCACACCGCAGGACCGGGTCGAGGAGCTGGACCGCCAGGGCGTTGTCGAAGCCATCAACTATCCGACCCTGGCGAGCCTCATCGAGCACGCCACCGCCGACGACCCGGAATTGACCATCGCGGTCATTCATGCACTGAACCAGTGGATGGCCGAGCACTGGACCTTCAACTACCAGAACCGGGTGTTCTCCACGCCGATCATCAACCTCTCCGAGGTCGCGGCTGCCCAACGTGAATTGGAGTACGTGATCGCCAATGGCGCCAAGGTGGCGCTCATCAAACCCGGACCGGTCAACGGCCTGCATGGCTGGCGCTCCCCCGCCCTGCCCGAGTTCGACCCGTTCTGGCGTGCCGTAGAGGACGCGGAGCTGCCGATAGTCCTGCATGCCAGCTACCCGCCGCTGGACTCCTACGTCAACGCCTGGGAACCACCGCACACCCAGAACTTCATGGCCATGAGCGCATTCCGCTGGATGGTGCTGGGACACCGCGAGATCGCCGACATGCTCACCAGCCTGATCTGCCATGGCACCCTGACCCGATTCCCGAAGCTGCGCATCGCCAGCGTCGAGAACGGCAGCGGCTGGATCTTCCCGTTGTTCAACGACTTCGAGGATCTGGTCAAGAAGATGCCGCAGAACTTCCCCGAACATCCGCACGAGATATTCCGCCGCAATGTGTGGGTGTCCCCGTTCTGGGAGGGCTGTGTCTCCGACGTGGTGAACACCGTCGGCTGGGACAAGGTGATGTTCGGGTCGGACTATCCGCACCCGGAGGGCCTGGCCCAACCCAAGGGATTCTGGAAGTACGCCGAGGGCATGGACGTGCGACGGACCTACGATTTCATGGGCGACAACGCGCGGCGCTTCCTGGGCCTGCCGATCGCCAACCCCGACACCGACGCCGTCAATCCGCCGGCGCTGGTGGCCCCGGGCGGTGCGACGTGACCCAAACAGCCAGCGACACCGGGATTCTCGCCGGCGAACAACGCATGCTGATCGGCGGCGAACTGCAGCACACCGCCTCCGGTGCACTGTTCGATGTCGAGCACCCCGGCACCGGCGAGGTGGTCGGTTGGGCCACCGACGGCACCGTCGCCGATATGGACCGCGCGATCGGCGCCGCCCGCGACGCGTTCGAGCGGACGGACTGGTCCCGCGACGTCGAATTCCGTTACCACTGCCTGATGCAGCTGCATGACGCGCTGGAACGCAACAAGGAGCGGTTGCGCCGGATCGTGGTGACCGAGGTCGGCTGCCCGATCAGCGTGACCGGCAGCCAGATCGAAGATCCCATTGCGGAGGTGAAGCACTGGGCCGAGCACGGTAGGACCTTCGAATACCTGCGCGACACCGGGATCCACCAGGCCTCGATGGGGACCGCACGGCGCACCCTGGCGTTCGATCCGGTCGGCGTGGTCGGCGCAATCACGCCGTGGAACGTGCCTTTCTATCTCAACGTCGCCGAGAGCGCGCCGGCGCTGATGGCCGGCAACACCGTCGTCCTCAAGCCGGCGCAGCTGACGCCCTGGTCGGGCACCGAACTCGGCCGGATCGTCGCCGAGGAGACCGACATTCCGCCCGGGGTGTTCAACGTCGTGGTGTCCAATGCCAACGAGGTGGGCGCGGCGCTGAGCGCCGACCCACGAGTGGACATGATCACCTTCACCGGGTCGAC
>JAKIXW010000371.1 GCA_022708865.1 Acidobacteriota bacterium | reverse complement strand
TGCACGAACGCGATCGCCGCCTCCAGGTCCAGCGAGTCGACCAGGTAGGTCTCACCCTGATGCAGGTACACCGCACCCGGGTGCACCGTCGCCGGGGCCCGGCCCGCCCCGACCCCGCCCAGCAGCCGGCCGGTGTCGGTCTCCAGGATGGCGACCTGGCCGCCGGCGGAGCCGCGGATATCGACCGCCGGATGCGGGTCGACGCCCGGACTCGGGTAATACCGCCCCCCGCGGCGGCGCAGCAGGCCGTCGTCGATCAGCGACGCCGCCACTTCGTGGGCCGACCACAGTGCGATCTCGGCTTCCCCGATCGGTAATTCTGTTGCGGCACAGAGGAGTTGGGGTCCCATCACGTACGGGTTGGCCGGGTCGATCACTACCCGCTCGACCGGCTCGTCCAGCAGGGCCGACGGGTGGTGCACCAGGTAGGTGTCCAGGGGGTCGTCCCGCGCGATGAGTACCACCAGCGCACCCTGGCCGCGGCGCCCGGACCGGCCGGCCTGCTGCCAGAACGACGACACGCTGCCGGGGAACCCGGCCAGCACCACGGCGTCCAGTCCGGCGATGTCGATGCCCAGCTCGAGGGCATTCGTGGTCGCCAGGCCGCGCAGACCACCGTCGACGAGTGCCTGCTCGAGGGCCCGGCGGTCCTCGGCCAGATATCCGGCCCGGTACGACGACACCAGAGCGGCCAGTTCGGGGGCGACCTCGGCCAAGCGGGCGCGGGCACCCAGCGCGGTCAGTTCGGCGCCGCGCCGCGACCGCACGAAGGTCAGCGTCCGGGCGCCCTCGACGATCAGGTCGGCCATCACCCGGGCCGCTTCCGATCCCGCCGAACGCCGGACCGGCGCACCGTTCTCCCCGGTGATGTCGGTGCGCAGCGCGGGTTCCCACAGGGCGATGGTCCGCGCACCCTGCGGGGCGCCGTCGGCGGTGATCTCCTCGACGTGCTGGCCGATCAACTCGGCCGCCGTGCGGCCCGGCGCCGCCGTCGTGGCACTGGCCAGGATCACCGTCGGAATGGTGGCGTCGGGGGAGTAGCGCGCGGCCAGGCGCAGCAGCCGGCGCAGCACCATCGCCACGTTCGAGCCGAAAATGCCTCGGTAGTAATGGCATTCGTCGACAACCAGATAGCGCAGCCCGCGCAGGAACACCGCCCACCGGGCGTGGTTGCGCAGCAGCGACAGGTGGATCATGTCGGGGTTGGAGAACACCCACCGTGACCGTTCGCGGGCGAACCGGCGGATCTCACCGTCGTACGCGGTGGGCGCCGCGGCGAAGTCCCCGGCCAGCGCCGGGATCGCCGCCGTCAGTGCGTGCGCGGAGCGCAGCTGGTCGTGGCCCAGTGCCTTGGTAGGACTCAGGTACAGGGCCCGGGCCCGGGGATCGCGGGCCAGTGCGTCGAGGATCGGCAGTTGATAGGCCAGCGACTTGCCCGACGCCGTGCCGGTGGCGATCACCACGTGCCGGCGCTGGTGGGCGAGTTCGGCGGCGTCGCGCTGGTGGGTCCACAACGCGGCGATGCCGCGCTCGGTGAAGGCGCGCACCACGTCGCCGTCGGCCCAGTCCGGCCAGGGTTGGCGCTGGCCGGGCCGGGCGGGCAACTCGGCGATGTGCCGGATCGGGCTTTCGGTGGTTTCGGTGCCCGCGAGCGCGGCGGCGAGCAGCTCACCGCCGAAATTCGTCGTCACTTTCGCCCTTTGTTCACCCGGTTCCTCGATGCACGACTGTTGCAAGTGCCCAGTTCATGATTGGATAAGGGTGGTCGCAGCTTCTGTGTGGTGTCAAAGCTCTCGCAGGATCGACGTTGCGGTCGCGGTTCCTGCGAAGGATGTGCGGTCGACAACGGGCCCGGTACGCCGAAAGGTGGTGTACCGCACCCGAAGTACACAGTAAGGAAAGATCGAAAGATGCCACAGGGAACTGTGAAGTGGTTCAACGCGGAAAAGGGCTTTGGCTTCATCGCCCCCGAGGACGGCTCCGCTGACGTTTTCGTCCACTACACGGAGATTCAGGGTTCGGGCTTCCGCACCCTGGAAGAGAACCAGCGAGTGGAGTTCGAGGTCGGCCAGAGCCCCAAGGGCCCGCAGGCCACCGGCGTTCGCGCCGTCTGAGCGACTCCCAGCTACGTAAACACCCCGGACGGTCCAACCGCCCGGGGTGTTTTGTCCGGTGGGGTGTGTTTTCGGCCGCCGGAGCGTTTTGTCAGCCGCCATGAGCACCGGTCTGGCTTAGTGTCGATGACGTGAGCCAGCTGTCGTTCTTCTCCGCTGACTCGGTGCCGCCCGCGGTGTCCGATCTCACCGGGCTGCTCGCGACATCCGGGCAGATCGTGGTCGTCGGCGCGTCGGGCGCGCGGCTGTCCGTGGTCGTCGACCGCCCCTGGCGGGCGGATGCGCTGGCGGAGATGATCGCCGAGTGCGGGCTGACGCCGGAGGTGCTGCGCACCGAGGAGAACACGCCGCTGGTGCGAACCGGCGTCGACACCGCGCTGCTCGGTATCGCCGCCCTGTGGACACGTGGGGCGGTCAAGACGGTCCCCCCGCAG
>JAKIXW010000370.1 GCA_022708865.1 Acidobacteriota bacterium | reverse complement strand
TGCCGGAGCCGACCCGCGACACCGTGATGCAAAAAGTCATCCCTCCCGGGTATTTCGATCGTGACGGGACCTTGGTGGGGTCTGTAAGTTAAACGGTGTAACTCCTGAGGAAAAAGGAGAGCGCTGTGACTGATGTGACTATGGATAAGGTCGTCGAGACACCCGACGGGCAGGGCGTGGTCCGGCTGGACGACCTCGACGAGCAGCTAATCGGGCAGCTGGTGGATCGGGCCCGCTGCGAAGGGCTTCAGCTGACCGGCGAGGACGGCCTGCTGGCTCAGTTGACGAAGCGGATCATCGAGTCCGCCGCCCAGGGGGAGATGGACGTTCACCTCGGCTACGCCAAACACGACCCGGCCGGCCGCGACGGCGCCAACTCCCGCAACGGAGCGCGCGCCAAGACGGTGCTCACCGACATCGGGCCGGTGGAGGTCACCATCCCCCGCGACCGCGACGCGACGTTTGAGCCGCGGATCGTGCGCAAGCGGCAACGCCGCCTGTCCGGGCTGGATGGACTGGTGATCTCGTTGTCGGCCAAGGGATTGACCCACGGCGAGATCTGCGCGCACCTGGCCGAGGTGTATGGCGCGCAGGTGTCCAAGCAGACCATCTCCACGATCACCGACCGGGTGATCGAGGGCATGAGCGAGTGGCAGAACCGGCCGCTGGATGCGGTGTATCCGGTGGTGTTCATCGACGCCATCAACGTCAAGATCAGAGAGGGCAACGTCGCCAACCGGCCGATCTACGTCGCGCTGGGCGTGACCGTGGACGGCACCCGTGACGTGCTGGGGCTGTGGGCCGGCGAGCACGGCGACGGAGAGGGGTCGAAGTTTTGGCTGCGGATCTTGACGGAGATCAAAAACCGGGGCACCCAGGACATCTGCATCGTGGTGTGCGACGGCCTGAAAGGGCTGCCCGCAGCGATCGAGACAGTGTGGCCACAGGCGATCACCCAGACCTGCATAATCCACCTGCTGCGCAACAGCTTTCGCTACGCGTCAAAGAAGGATTGGGCCGCGATCGCCAAGGACCTCAAGCCTGTGTACACCGCGGCCAGCGAGGCCGCGGCGCTGGACGCGTTCGTCGCGTTCAGCGAGAAATGGCAGCAGCGCTATCCCGCGATCATCAAGCTATGGGACAACGCCTGGGCCGAGTTCGTGCCCTTCCTGGCCTTCGACAAGGAAATCCGCAGCGTGATCTGCACGACTAACAGCATCGAGAGCCTGAACTCACGCATCCGCAGGGCGGTCAACGCCCGCGGCCACTTCCCGACCGAGCAGGCCGCGCTCAAGTGCATCTATCTGGCGATCATGAGCCTCGACCCGACCGGCAAAGGCCGGCAACGCTGGATGAATCGATGGAAGGCCCCACTCAACGCCTTCGAGCTGGCATTCCCGGGACGACTGAACCCAGGCCGAAAGTAACACTACGACAACGAGTTACACCGTTAAGTTGACAGTCTCCCGCATGTCATAGGCTGTTTTGGCAGGGACTGTCAGATACCCGGTGGATCTGGCTTGGCACAACTGTTGCGCGTCACTGAGCTTGCGCATGGCGGCGTCATTGCCGGTGAGGCTGGTTCGGGCGTGAAATAGCCCCGCTCGAAGGGTTTCGGCGGGGCTGGGGTGGTCGAGGTGTCGCTGGGGTGGTCAGGGTGTCGTCGCGGGTTGGGTGTTGTGGTTGGTTTCCGTGACCGCGGATCGGGCGCTGGCTTCGTCGACGAGGTTCTTGCCGGCGGCGCAGGCGGCGATGAGCGCGGAGATGGCGAGGCGGTTGACGGCGCGGGGTTTGCCGCGGCCCGATTCGTGGATCAGCGCGATGGCGTCGTCGGTGAACAGCGGGTCGGATCGGCCACTTAGCTGTAGGTGGTGGCGGATGTAGCCGGCGCTTTCGTCGCTGGTCATGCCGGTCATGGTGCGCCGCACGGTGATGCGTTGTTCGAGCGCGGCCAGGATGCCCAACGCCATCTTGGTGGCGAGGGTGGGTTGGCCGAGAAGGATTGTGGCGAACGGGGATTCGGTGTCGAGCCGATGGTTGGTGAGCAGCCGCAACGCTTCCAGGGCGTCGTGGGTTAGTAGGTGACCCTCGTCGATACACAAAATGGGAACACGGCCGCGTTCGGCGTGTTCGGCGGCCAGCGCGTCGCGGGCTTGGGGGACCAGGGCGGCGTTGTGGAAGCTGGGCCGCGCGCCGAGTGCGGTCACGATGTGGTGGTAGATGCCGCGGGCGCCGACGGTGGGGTCGGGGATGTAGATCAGGTGGTGGCGGGCGGGTTCGGCGCGGTCGATGGCGGCGCGGGCGGCGACGGTCTTGCCGACGCCGACCTCGCCGGTGATCACGGTGATGCCGCGGGTGGTGATGCCGTAGCCGATGCGGGCGACCGCCTGGGCGTGATCGGCGCTGCGGAACAGCTGGCCCGGGGCCAGGCCCCGGGCGAAGGGCATGGTCGAAAAGCCGAAGTAGGATTGGATTTTGTCTAGCATGTCGTGGGGGTTCTGCTTCCGGTCTCGGAGATGGATGATGGTGTGGTTCACGCGTTTTGGGTGCGCTGTTCGCCGTCGCCGGA
>JAKIXW010000036.1:4141-21043 GCA_022708865.1 Acidobacteriota bacterium | reverse complement strand
GTCCGTGACTGGCGATCACGGAACTCTCCCGCGGGCGGGCGATGCGCCGTTCAGCTTACCCTCCGGCGCCGTTCGTTCCTCGCGTCACCTGCGTCGGCGCGACGGCAGCGTCGATTCAGCCGATCTTGCGGTCGCGATGCTTGCGCCGCGAGGCGAGCTCGTCCTCCGGCGCGGCGATCGACTCGCCGCCGTCGGCGCGTTCACCCGGGAAGTCGGCGATGGTGCCGGTCAGCTCCCGCATCGCGCCGGACACCGCGATCCCGAACACACCCTGCCCGCCCTGCAGCAGGTCCACGACTTCTTCGGCGGACGTGCACTCGTAGACCGTGGTGCCGTCGGAGAACAGGGTGATGTTGGCCAGGTCCTCGACGCCACGCCGGCGCAGGTGATCGACCGCCACCCGGATGTTGTGCAGCGAGATGCCGGTGTCGAGGAGTCGCTTGACGATCTTGAGGACCAGGATGTCCTTGAAGGAGTACAGCCGCTGGCTGCCCGAGCCGGCCGCGCCGCGGATCGACGGAACGACCAGCGAGGTGCGGGCCCAGTAGTCGAGCTGGCGATAGGTGATGCCCGCGATCTGGCACGCGCTGGGCCCGCGGTATCCGATGAGTTCGTCGGGAACGGAATCGTCGGGGAACAGACCGGGTTGCACCGGCCCCTGCGCGATGTCGGGCTCGAGGGAAGAGTCGGTGCTTTCGCCGTTAAGGTCCAGCTGCTCCTGCCGTGGCTGCTCGCCCACCCCAGATTCCTCTCGCCGAGTGTTCAAGAGCATACGCTCTCGTCCGGTCGCCGGGAGTGCGCCGGCCCCAACTTCTCGCTTCCCAGTATCGCCCGATTTCCGGCTCTGCCCGACAGGTGCCGGGCGTGTCGAATGCCGGATGACCAGTTGAGACGGTTCCGTAACATTCGCGGCGGCAACCCGCAGGTCAGGTGGCCTTGAAATCGTCGGGCGAGATGGTGTCGAGAAATTCCTTGAACTTCTCGACCTCGTCCTCGCGGACCGTGCCTGATGCCTCTTCGTCGGACTCGTCGGGGATCAGCAGGCCGGCCTCGGCCAGCACCGCCTCCTCGACATAGATCGGTACGCCCATCCGCAGTGCGATGGCCACCGAGTCCGACGGCCGCGCGGACACGGTGATGTCCTGGTCGAAAACCAGATCCGCGTAGAAGGTGCCCTCCTGCAGATCGACGATCCGGACCTCCTTGAGCGAATGCCCGAGGGCGGCAATCAGATCGCGGATGAGGTCGTGGGTCAGCGGCCGGGCCGGCTCCACACCCTGCTGTTCGAGTGCGATGGCGGCGGCCTCGGACTGCCCGATCCAGATGGGCAGATAGCGATCGCCGTTGGATTCCCGCAGCAGCAGGACCGGCTGACTCTGAGGTGGCTCGACGCGGATCCCGACGACACGAACTTCACCCATCAGTGTTGCCCCTCCGAAGGCTGCGGCGAACTGACTCCAACTCTAGCCCTCACCGGTTCAGCACGTCGCGGACGGCCGACTTGATCAACGATGTGTGCAGGGTGATCGCCAGTGTGGCCACCTCGCGTGCGAGGTCGTCGGCGCGATCCCGCGCGCCGACCTTGTCGGTCTTGACCAGCGGTCCGGCGATCTGGGCGATCAGATCCGACTGCCGGTCGGCCGCCGACCGGAAGGCCCGCAGGTGCCGCGGCTCCACGCCGTAATCGGCCAGCGCCTGAGCGCACTGCGCGATCACCACCGCGTGCTCGTCGAAGTAGGCCGCCCCGCCGCCCTTGCTCACCGGCGTGATGATGCTGTTGCGCAGCAGCGCGTTGAGCAGATCCGCACCCACCCCGGACTGCTGCAGGAGATCGTCGCGGCTCAACCGGACCCGCGCGGCGGCGACGGCCGGCGCGCCCGGGCTGTCGGGGTCGGGCACCAGGCGCGGGGTGCCGTAGGCCGATGCCGGCACCGGCAGCTCACCGTCGGGCAGGGCGTCGAGCTGGGCCTTGATGACCTTCAGGGGCAGGTACTGGTCGCGCTGGGCGGTCAGGACGAAGCGCAGCCGCGCGCAGTCGTAGGCGGTGAATCGGCGATACCCCGACCCGGTGCGTTCGGGTGTGATCAGACCTTCGGCCTCCAGGAACCTGATTTTGGAGACGGAGACGTGATCCGGGAAATCGGGCAGCAGCAGGTCGAGGACCGCTCCGATGGACATCCCGGCGAACTCGGGAGTATCGGGGGCCGTCACTAGCTGCCTGGGCCGCCGTCGTCGGTGCGCGGCCCGGTCAGGAACACCAGCCGGAACTTGCCGATCTGCACCTCGTCGCCGTTGGCCAGGACGGCCGAGTCGACGGGTTCGCGGTTGACGTAGGTGCCGTTCAGGCTGCCCACGTCGACGACCTTGAAATCGGCTCCGGAGAGCCGGAACTCGGCGTGCCGACGGCTCACCGTCACATCGTCGAGAAAGATATCGCTGTCGGGGTGGCGACCCGCCGAGGTGCTGGCCTGATCGAGCAGGAACCGCGATCCCGCGTTGGGTCCGCGCTTGACGACCAGCAGGGCCGAACCGACCGGCAGTCCTTCAACACCCGAGACGGCGCTCTCCGATCCGGTCGACGGCGGGGTGTCGAGCTCGTTGAGGAAGTCGGCGCGGAACACCGATGTCGTCTCAACGGTGACCTCGTCGGAACTGTCCTTGTCCGTCACACCTGGCTCCTCACTTGGCTGCTATGGCAGCGTCTCCAGCATCCCCTGGCACCCTTGGTCTCCAGTGCCCGCCCCGCACTCGCCGTTCCTTCGACCGTACCGTGTGACCGGCGTTCAGTGGTGGTGATCGCGGCCGGTAGGAACCCTAACAATCCGGTCACTCGGTCAGGGATGCCTGGTAGGCGTCCGGATCGAGCAGTGCGGTCAGGTCGTCGTCGAGGGTGCCGCCGTCGATCCGCAGGTCCACCAACCAGCCCTCGCCGTAGGGATCGGAGTTCACCAGATCCGGGCTGCCCTCCAGATCTTCGTTGATGGCAACCACTTTCGCCGACAGCGGCGCGTAGAGGTCCGACACCGACTTGGTGGACTCCACCTCGCCGAAGGTCTCGCCGGCGGTCAGCACGGCACCGACCTCGGGCAGTTGCACGAACACCACGTCGCCCAGCGCGGACTGCGCGAAATCGGTGATCCCCACGCGCACGGTGTCGTCTCCGGTGCGGCGCACCCACTCGTGCTCGCTGGTGTAGAGCAGTTCGGACGGTACTTCGCTCACGGTGGTCTGGCTCCTATACAAACGGGGTGGAACGAGCTACTTGACGGGCTGAGCGTATTGGCGGGGTTTCGGTTGCCGCAAGGTGGTGACGTCGACCCGCTGCGACTGCTGCACCGTCATGGTGCCACCGACCCGCTCGACGCTGTCGACCGCGCCGCCGGGGATGTTCATCGCCGCGGCAAGTGTCGGTGGATCACCAATGGCCAGAACGGAATACGGCGGCGACAGCGTCATGCCGTCCATCTGCAGCGCACCGGGCCGGCCCACCACCCAGGAGTCGACCCCGATCCGGACCGATTGGGAGCCGTCGTGGATCTCGATCGCCTCGGCCCCCGCGGCACGCAGTTCGTTGACGACGTCGAGCATCGTTTCGGGTGCCACGCCACCGGCCGGATCGGCGATGCTGATCGTCACGCCCGGTCCGGTGGCGGCGACGGTGCCGATCAGGATCGACAATGCACCCAGCCGGGCGCGCGCGTTGTCCACGGCCGCCTGATCGGAGGTGCCGGCGGCCTGCAGTGTCGCCAATTGGCGTTGCAGGTCGCCGACTTCGGCATTCAGTGCGGCTTCGCGCTGCTGCAGGGATCCGAGCAGGGCCAGCAGGTCGGCCGGGCGCGCCGTGTCCAGGGCGTCGCCGGATTCGGTCTGGCGGACCTGGGTGGCCAGCGCCAGCCCGAGCAGCAGGCACAGCACGACACCCAGCACCGCGAAGACGAGCTGGGAGCGGCGCCTCCGGGGTTCGGGTTGGGACATGTCAGGCCCCGAACAGCCGCCGCCGCAGGGCCGCGGCGTTGCCGAAGATCCGGATGCCGAGCACCACGATGATGGCCGTCGACAGCTGCGTGCCGACGCCGAGCTGGTCGCCGACCCACACGATCAGCGCGGCCACCAGCACGTTGAACACGAACGACACCACGAACACCTTGGCGTCGAAGATATGCTCGAGATAGGCCCGCAGACCGCCGAACACCGCGTCCAGCGCGGCGACCACCGCGATGGGCAGATACGGCTGCACCACCTCGGGCACGCTCGGGTGGAACACCAGACCCAGCACGATGCCGACCACCAGCGCGGCGATTCCGATCATCGGTCGTCCTCCATCTCAGGATCCGGCCTGCCGGGCGAATTCGACGTCGCGGCCGGCCCCGGCGGGCAGCGTCAGCCCATCGCCGGTGCTGACCGTGACGCCGGCGCCGTAGGAGGCCTCGAGCAGCCGCAGCCGGTTCAGCCCCGGGCTGTGTTCGAAGGTGTCCCGCATGGTGTTGGGCGGTCCGATCGCCAGGATGGTGTACGGACTGGTGATCGGATGGTTGTCGACCAGGATGGCGCCGCCGGCCTGCCGGATGGTCACGTTCGGCCCGATCCGGATGCCACCGGCGGACACCGCCTCGGCGCCGCTGGCCCACAGCGAGTTCACCACCAGTTGCAGGTCGCGGTCGAGGATCACCTGCCGGCTGCCGGCCACCCGCTGCTTGGAGACGTCCGAAAGGTCGCGGCCGGCACCGGGATCGGACACGGTCACGGTCAGCCCGGGGCCGATCACCGCGGTGCTGCCAGCGGCGAGGCTGAGCTTGTCCAGGCCGGCCAGCAGGGTGCGGCCCTCGCTGTCGTCGCGCAGCCGGGTGCGGGCCAGGTCGTCGACCTGCCCGGCCAGGGTGTCGCGGTCGCGGGTGAGTCCGTCGGCGTTCTGCTCGGCGGAGCGCACACTGCCGGCCAGCACGCGCTGCGCGCTGGTGAATCCGGGCGCCAGCGCGCGGGCCTGGGCCACCGCGCCGGCGAATACCGCCGCGATCAGCAGCGCCCCGGTAGCCTGCCATAGCCCTTGTGAGATCCCAAGCGGCCGTGTCGATTTCGAGTGCTTCTCGGCCGCCGCGGCGTAGCCGGGATCGAGGTGGTCGGTGAGCAACGACCGCAGCAGCGACGGCACCGGCAGCTTGGTGACCTGGTCGGCCTGCTCGGCGCGCAGCCCGGCATCGGGGTGATGGCCGCCGAACGCGCGGGATTCCGACTGGTCCCGGCTCATCGCGTGACCCGCGGCAGCTCGCGCAACACCTTGGTGACCTGCAGGACGTAGAGCACGAATGACCATAGGTACATGTAGATGCCCCAGATCAGGAAGCCCCAACCAAGCGCGCCCACCACCCTGCTCCACATCGCGTCGAACTGGCCCAGCAGGATCAGCGGGAACGCCGACATCAGGGCGAACGTCGCGGCCTTGCCGATGTACGTCACCGGCAGGGCGGTCAGGCCCCGGCTGCGCAGCAGCGGCAACGTGGCCGCCAGCAGGCCGTCGCGAACCAGCAGGACCGCGATGATCAGAATCACCCAGCCGTTCTCCATCCAGCTCCAGCCGGCCGGCAGGTGAACGATGTCGGTGAAGCGCGCCAACAATCCGAGCATCAGCATCGGGATGTAGGCGTTGAGCCCGGCGGCGGTCGACAGCCCGAGCCCGGTCAGTAGCTGTTCCACGAGACCAGTATGGATTCAACCGGACCGCAGCAGGGTCGGAACCCGTGCTCACCACACATTCGGTACCGGGCGGTAACGCACCTGTTGTCGGTACTCCCGGTGACCGAAAAACATCTGCTGCTCCTCACTCCAGATCGCGTCGCCGAAATGCGTTGACGCCCAGCATGATCAATGTGACGTCGACGGCGAGCAGCCACAGCAGCGGCACCGCCGTGAAGCTCCCGGCAACGACGCGGGGGATGTGCGAGAACGGTTCGAGGTTCAGCAGCCACTGCGGGAACCCGGACAGCGATCCGAGCATGTACAGCGCGATGAAACCCACGAGCACCGCCCAGGCCGCCGGGCTGAACCGGGGTGTCAGCCCGAACAGCGCGACGGTCACCGCGGCGAGCAGCCACACCGCGGGCAACTGCACGGCGGCGGCGCCCAGTACGGCCGGCAGCTTGCCGCCGACGTCGCCGGCCGCAATGCCGTAGGTCAGCCCCGCGACCGTGCCGGCCAGCAGCATCGCGACACCCGATCCGGCGATCGCGAGCCCCAGATAGCTTGCCAGCCAACGGGTCCGGCTTACCGAACCGGCCAGTGCCGTCTCCGCGCGGCCAATGGTCTCCTCCTGGTGCAGCCGCAACAGCATCGAGATGACGAATGCCGAGGCCACCATGCCGAGCATCGCGAATGCGATCGCGATGAAGGCCTGCTCCATGGCCGCGGTACCGCCGAGGCGGGTGACGATATCGCGGGCCAGCCCACTGTCGCCCACCTCGTCGCCCACCCCGTGTACAACGCTGCCGATCATCAGCCCGTACAGGCACAGGCCGGTCGTCCACAGCAGCAGTGCGCCGCGGCTGACCCGCCATGCCAGGGCCAGCGGCCCGGCGAGCGCGGGCCCCGCCGTACCGGGGCCGGGCCGCTCGGCCAGCAATCCCGCCCCGACGTCGCGTCGACCCCGCAGCCAGTAGGCGAACACCGTCAGCAACGCGCACGCGAGCACGTGCAGTGCCAGCACCCACCACCGGTCGCCGGCGAACGGTCGCACCTGCAGCGACCAGCCCAGCGGCGAGAGCCAGGACAGCGCGCTGGATCCGGTGGCCGACCGGGCGTCGCCGACAGCGCGCAGCGTGAACGCGGCCGCCAGCACCGCGAATGCCAGGCCCCGAGCGGTGCGGGCGTTGGCCGAGAGTTGGGCAGCGACCGCGGCGACGGCGCCGAACACCAGGCCCGAACCGGCCAGTGCCAGTCCGAACGCCAGAGAACCGGCGGCCGGGATGTCGACGGTCAGCAGAGTGGCGAAGCCGATCAGCCCGGTCAGTAGCGATGCGCCGAGAGCCAGCATCAGAGTGGCGGTCAGATCGGCGTAGCGGCCGACGGCGGTCGAATCGAGCAGCTCGGTCCGGCCGGCCTCCTCGTCGCCGCGGGTGTGCCGGATGACCGTCAGGATCACCGCCACCGCGATCAGCACGTGGAACATCCCGGCCTTCCAGACGCCGACGGCGCCCAGGGTGTCGTTGTAGACGTTGCCGTACATGGCGCGCTGGGCGGGACTGGCCATGATCGAGGCCACCATGCCGGCGCGGCCGGCGTCGGTCGGGTACACCTTGCTGATGCTGCCCACATAGACCGTGGCCGGCGGGACCGACAGCAGCAGGATCCACAGTGCCGCGACCACGCGGTCGCGGCGCAGGTACAGCCGCAGCAGCCGCAGTGTCCCAGTGAATTTCGACGATCCGGGCGGCTCGCCCGCGGCCGGCCGGATCGCCGGGGTCAGGACCGGCGTACTCATGCGTGCACCTTCCGGTCCTCCCGGTTCCCGGCGTCCGGGTCGGGTCCGTAGTGGCGCAGGAACAGGTCTTCCAGGGTGCGGGGCTGACTGACCAGGCTGCGTACTCCGGCCTGCCCGAGTGCCCGGATCAGTTCGGGCAGGCTGGCGCTGTCCACCTTGACGTGCAGGATACTGCCCTCGAAGCCGATGTCCTCGACCCCCGGGATCCGCCGGAGATCGCCGGGGTCGCTGAGCAATTCGGCCTTGATCGACGTGCGCGACAGGCGCTGCATCGAGTCCAGGGTGCCGGATTCGACGGTCCTGCCCGCGCGGATGATGGTCAGGCGATCACAGAGGGCTTCGGTCTCGGCCAGGATGTGGCTCGACAGCAGGACGGTGGTGCCACGATCACGGGCCTCGGCGACGCACCGTTGAAAGACGTTCTCCATCAACGGGTCCAGGCCGGTGCTGGGCTCGTCCAGCAACAGTAGTTCCGCGTTGGATGCGAATGCCGATACCAGCGACACCTTCTGCCGGTTGCCCTTCGAATAGGTGCGGGCTTTCTTGTGCGGGTCGAGCTCGAAGCGTTCGATGAGTTCGCTCCGGCGCCCGGTGTCCATCCCGCCGCGCATCCGCGCCAGCAGGTCGATGGTCTCGCCGCCGGTCAGCGACGGCCACAGCGTGACATCGCCGGGGACATAGGCGATCCGGCGGTGCAGGTCCACGGCGTCGGCCCAGGGGTCGTGGCCGAGCATCCGGACGGTGCCTCCGTCGGAGCGCACCAGCCCCAACAGGATCCGGATGGTGGTGGACTTGCCAGCGCCGTTGGGCCCCAGAAAGCCGTGCACTTCCCCCGGGGTGACCGTCATGTCGAGGCCGTCCAGAGCGCGGACCGAACCGAAATTCTTTGTCAGGCCGGAGATTTCGATGGCTTGCTGGTGTTCGGTCATGATGCGCTACTCCGTCTCATCCTCGGGTGCGGTGTCGGGCACGGTCTTGACGGGAATGCCTTGGTTGCGCTGCTCCAGGAACGCGTCGTACATGGTCGAGTCGGTGAGCAGGCCGTTGGAATACACCTCGAGCGCCGGCAGGATCATGTCCTGGGCATAGTCGTGCAGCACCGCGCGAAGATCGGTGGGGTTCTCATGCAGCTGCAGGTAGAGCAGGAAGGCTCCGCCGCCGGACAGCGCGAGATAGCGGGCCCGGGCCTTGGCGTCCTGGCTGGGCTTGACCGTGCCGGCGCGGACGCCCTCGTCCATGTACTGCTCGGCGTTGTCGATCATGGTGCGCCACATCGTCCTGGCCAGCTCGCCGCCGGTCTGCATGGTGCGCACCAGGTACGCCATCATCGGCGCGAATTCCTCGATCTCGGCGATCGCGGTGAACCAGGCCGCCGGGTCGTGGGTCTGCAGGGATTCGCTCTTGGATTGCCGGATGCTCTCGGCGATGTGCTCGTCGCAGGCCGCGCGCAGGCCGTCCTTGGAGCCGAAGTGATGGATCACCAGACCGGGGCTGACTCCGGCCGCGCCCGCAATGGCTCGGACGCCGACCTCGAAGCCGTGCCGGCCGAACTGGTCGATCGCGGCGTCGCGAATCCTGGCGGCCGCGGTCGGATCGTGCGCTGAACGCATGTTCAATACGCTAAACACTCGTTCAATGGCGTGTCAACGACTCCGGCGTCATGAGCTCGTAAAGACTGCCGGTGATTCCGGATCAGTCGCGGGCCGCCGCCAGGATCCCATCACCTAGAGGCAACAACACGGGGGTGAAGCGCTCGTCCTCGGCGATCAGCCGGGCCGCCTCGCGCACCGACGCGACCTCGGGGTCGTTCGCCGAGGGATCCCCGGCTCGACCCGCCAGTGCGGCGCGATGCACGACGATGACGCCGCCGGGCCGCAGTAGCCGGATTCCCTCGACCACGAAATCGGCCTGATCGCCCGGTTCGGCGTCGATGAAGACCAGATCGTAGGACTCGTCGGCGAGGCGGGTGAGGACGTCCTGGGCGCGTCCGGTGATGAGCCGGGTGCGCGACGGCCCGATGCCGCCCTCGCTGAACGCCTGCTTGGCCAGGCGCTGGTGCTCGGGCTCGATGTCGATGGTGGTCAGGACGCCGTCGTCGCGCATCCCGGAGAGCATCCACAGCCCGCTCACGCCGGCCCCGGTGCCGACCTCCGCCACGGCCTTGCCCCCGGACAGCCGGGTAAGCATGCTCAGCAGCGCGCCGACGGCCGGGGTCACCGCGTCGGCGCCGATGTCCTCGGCCCGTTCCCGGGCCGCGGCGAGCACGGCGTCCTCGGTGATCGAGCCCTCGGCATGGGCGAGCATGGCGTCGGCGCGACTTGGCCGGACCAACACCGGCGGATCCTCATCGGGCATGCCCGCAGCGTAGATCGAATGCCGGGCGCAATGCAGCTGGCGCGCCCATCTGTGCAGCGCAATCGGGGCGCGGCCCGCTTTCTCAGGAAAACTTCAGGTGCCTCATATGCCCGCCACACGCCGGTCGGCAACGGTATTCGGCATGGACGTCGGCGGTAGCTGGATCGGGAATAATGGCGACGAGTTCCATGTTGCCGACTCCGACGGTTCATATGCCGTCGGGCCTCGCGCTCGCGGAACCAAACCGCTCGCCGAACCCGACGGATCACCTGCCGTCGGTCCACGTGCCGGCAGCGGCTTCGACCAGGAGGATCCCACGACCAACGCGTTCATGGCCCCGGCCAGCATGTCGCACCCCGACCACGGTGAGCAGGGCTGGGTGGAGCCATCCGACGAGTTGCACGGCACCGCGGTGTTCGACGCAACCGGGGACAAGACCACGATGCCGTCGTGGGACGAGCTGGTGCGCCAGCACGCCGATCGGGTCTACCGGCTGGCCTACCGCCTGTCGGGGAACCAGCACGATGCCGAGGACCTGACCCAGGAGACGTTCATCCGGGTGTTCCGCTCGGTGCAGAACTACCAGCCCGGGACGTTCGAGGGATGGCTGCACCGCATCACCACCAACCTGTTCCTCGACATGGTTCGCCGGCGCGGACGGATCCGGATGGAGGCGCTGCCGGAGGACTACGAGCGCGTTCCGGCGTCCGACCCCAACCCCGAGCAGATCTACCACGACTCCCGCCTGGGCGCCGACCTGCAGGCGGCCCTGGACTCGCTGGCGCCGGAGTTCCGCGCCGCCGTGGTGTTGTGCGATATCGAAGGCCTGTCCTACGAGGAGATCGGTGCGACGCTGGGCGTCAAGCTCGGCACCGTCCGCAGCCGCATCCACCGTGGTCGCCAGGGCATCCGCGACTACCTCGCAGCACATTCCCAGGATCCGCAGTACATCGCCAAGACGGCCTGACCCTGCCGGGTTTTCTCGCAGTGAACTGGTCCCGCGCGCTACATTCGACTGCGGTAGGCGCCAACGACCGGGGAAGGAGCGGGGTGATGTTCGACCGGGGGCATGTGTTCCGGCTGTTCTCCCGGTTGCCGGCGCATTTCGCGTCGCAGAGCGACGCGCCCGTCGGCGCGCCCCGGCAGTTCAGATCCACCGAGCACCTGTCCACCGAGGCCATTGCCGCCTACGTCGACGGTGAGCTGCGGATGAACGCCTACATGCGGGCCGCCACCCATCTGTCGCAGTGCGTCGAGTGCGTTGCCGAGGTCGACGCCCAGCGGCAGGCCCGCGACGTGCTGCAGAACTCTCATCCGATCGACCCGCCGACCTCCCTGATGGGTCGGCTGAGCCAGATCCCGTTCTCGTCGCTGGTGCAGTGCGACGACCCGGGAGCCTGCGACAACCCCGACCCCGAGTCGCAAGGGCCGCGCAACCCCTGGGACGGCCGGCGCCGCCGGTAGGGTGTACCAGGGGCCAACGCCTCCCGGGCCTCCCGGCGGTTGCGCCGCACGGATCCGTACGCTTCGCACGATTGATCGAGGGTGACTTGAGTTCCAACCAGGACAACTCCGGCCAGGGTGCCAGCGGCCCGCGCCTGGCGCCGCGACCCGTGTCACGGCCTCCCGTCGACGAGGCATCGCGCCGGACGTTCGCGCGGCCCGACGGCGTCGAGGGGTCCTTCGTCGCCGACGACCTGCGCTCGCCGCGGTTCCGCGACGGCTCGGAGTTCCGGCCCGACCAGAAGCCCAAGGATCCGGTGCTGGCCGAGGCGTTCGGCCGGCCGTATCCGGGTGGGGATTCGCTGCAGCGGCACCCGGTCGACGCCAGCGCCCTGACCGACGAGAAGCTCGGCGACGACGAGCCCGACGACCCGTGGCGCAATCCCGCCGCGCCGGCCGCCCTCGGTGATCCGGCGGTCGCCGAACCCGAGCATGCCGCGGCCGCGCCGCAGCTGGGCAAGCTGGGCGTGCGCGACGTCCTGTTCGGCGGAAAGGTCTCCTATCGGGCGCTGGCGATCCTGGGCGTCACCGCGCTGCTGATCGGGCTGCTCGGCGGCTGGGTCGGCCGCAAGACGGCCGAGGTGGTGGAGGCCTTCACCACCTCCAAGGTCACGCTGGAGACCGGCGACGGTCAGCAACTCCCGACGGGCCAGTTCGCCAAGGTGGCCGCTTCGGTGGCCGATTCGGTGGTCACCATCGAGGCCACCAGCAACGACCAGGGTTCGCAGGGGTCGGGGGTGGTGATCGACGGCCGCGGCTACATCGTCACCAACAACCACGTGATCTCCGACGCCGCCAACAATCCCAGCCAGTACAAGACCACCGTCGTGTTCAACGACGGCAAGGAGGTGCCGGCCAACCTGGTGGGCCGTGACCCGAAGACCGACCTGGCGGTGCTCAAGGTCGACAATGTCGACAACCTGACGGTTGCCCGTCTCGGCGACTCCGACAAGGTGCACGTCGGTGACGAGGTCATCGCCGCCGGCGCGCCGCTGGGCCTGCGCAGCACCGTGACCCACGGCATCATCAGTGCGCTGCACCGGCCGGTCCCACTGTCGGGCGACGGCTCGGACACCGACACCGTCATCGACGCCCTGCAGACCGACGCCTCGATCAACCACGGCAACTCCGGTGGCCCGCTGATCAACATGGCCTCCGAGGTCATCGGCATCAATACCGCCGGAAAGTCGTTGTCCGACAGCGCAAGTGGCCTGGGCTTCGCGATCCCCGTCAACGAGGTCAAGGCCACCGCCGAGACGTTGATCAAGGACGGGAAGATCAACCACCCGACACTGGGCCTCAGTGCCCGCTCGGTCAGCAACGATGTCGCCTCCGGTGCGCAGGTCGCCAACGTCAAGGCTGGCGGTCCGGCCGAGAAGGGCGGTGTGCTGGAGAACGACGTGGTGGTCAAGGTCGGCGATCGCTCGGTGGCCGACGCCGACGAGATGACGGTCGCGGTGCGGCAGTTGAAGATCGGCCAGCCGGCTCCCATCGAGGTGGTGCGCGACGGCCGCCACGTCACCCTGACGGTCACCCCTTCATCGGACGGCTAGTCCGTGTTCGCCAACGTGGGCTGGGGCGAGATGCTGGTGCTCGTCGTCGTCGGCCTCGTGGTGCTGGGCCCCGAACGGCTCCCGGGTGCCATCCGCTGGACGTCGAGCACGCTGCGGCAGGCCCGCGACTACATCAGCGGAGCCACCAGTCAGTTGCGCGAGGATCTGGGTCCGGAATTCGACGATCTGCGTGAGCCCCTCTCGGAGCTGAACAAGCTGCGCGGGATGTCGCCGCGGGCCGCGATCACCAAACACCTTCTCGACGGTGATGATTCGCTGCTCAACAGCGTGGAGAACAACTTCAACGAGGTCAGGTCCGAGCTCGTCGTTCCGCCGGCGGCCGCCCAGCGCGCGCCGGCCGAGCCGGACCCGACGCTGCCCACCCCGTTCGACCCCGACGCGACGTAGAGTCCTGATCTACTCAGCGCTCTGTGCGAGGTCCACTCGCGTTTCGTCGCAGCCAGCGCGGAACAGATCGAGGGAGGGCCTCAGCGCCGAGTCGTGTCCAATCCCAGCGACATCCCGGCCAGCCCGCGCCGGCGTGCCGTCAGCGCGTCGGCCACCTTCTGCAGCTCCTTGGCGGCTGCCGACTCCGGGGCCGAAAGGACAAGGGGCACACCGGAATCTCCGGCATTGACCAGTGCGGGATCCAACGGCACCTGGCCGAGCAGCGGCACCTCGGCACCGGTGGTCCGCGTCAGGCTCTCGGCCACCTGCTGGCCGCCACCCTCGCCGAACACCCGCATGGTGGAACCGTCGGGCAGCACCAGGCCGGACATGTTCTCCACGACGCCGACGACGCGCTGGCGGGTCTGCACGGCGATGGCCCCGGCGCGTTCGGCGACCTCGGCGGCGGCCAACTGCGGGGTGGTGACGACCACGATCTCGGCCCCCGGGATCAGCTGCGCGATCGAGATCGCCACGTCGCCGGTGCCCGGCGGCAGGTCGAGCAGCAGCACGTCCAGATCGCCCCAGTAGACGTCGGCCAGGAACTGTTGCAGCGCCCGGTGCAGCATCGGGCCGCGCCACACCACCGGGGTGTTGCCCTGGGTGAACTGCGCGATCGAGATCACCTTCACGTCGTGGGCCACGGGCGGCACGATCATCGAATCCACTTGAATGGGACGGTCATTCGTGCCCATCATGCGGGGAACGGAGTGGCCGTAGATGTCGGCGTCGAGCAGTCCCACCGACAGGCCGCGCGCGGCCATGGCGGCGGCCAGGTTGACCGTCACGCTGGACTTGCCGACGCCGCCCTTGCCCGAGGCCACCGCGTAGACGCGGGTCAACGAGCCCGGCTGGGCGAACGGGATGACCGGCTCGGCGGACAGGCCCTGGTCGCCGCGCAACTGCTTGCGCAACTCGGCGCGCTGCTCGTCGCTCATGACGTCCAGGACGACGGTGACCGCACCGGTGCCCGGCACGTCGGCGACCGCGCGCGTCACCAGCTCGCTGATCTCGGACTTCTTCGGACACGCCTCGGTGGTCAGGTAGATCTCGACGTGGGTGGCCCCGTCGGGCCGCACGTCGACGCTCTTGACCATGCCGAGTTCGGTGATCGGCTTGCGCAGTTCGGGATCGATGACCTTGGCCAGCGCGGCGCGCACGGCAGCGGTCGGATCAGTGCTCTCGGACATCACCGACGAGTCTATCGGTGACGCCGGAACGCTCGGCGCCGGTCAGGCAGCCGGGCCGGGCAGCGGGCCCAGCGAGACCCCGGGCGCGCCGGGATCGGCCGGCATCGGGGCAGGGCCGGGGGCAGGCGCCTGGCCCTGTGGCAGCACGCCCGGGGCCGGAGCCTCGGCCGGAACCGGACCGGGGGTGGGCGCACCCGGCAGCGGGCCGAGGGCGGGCCCGGCGGCCGGCGCGGCGGGCTGCTGCATCCACGGCGGTACCCAGCCGGGCTGCATCCAGGGCGGGGTCCATCCCGGCTGGCCCCACTGCGGCACCGCGGAGGGATCGCTCAACGGGGCGTTGTCGCTGAGGCAGAAGATGGTGCACGGTGCGTTCAGCGGCGTTGTCGTGGTGCCCTCGGCGGGTCCGGGCGGCACGGGCAGCGAATTGGCCACCCCGCTCTGCGTCAGGCTGAACACCGGCAGCGGATCGGTTGCCGACAGGCCCGGGCCCAGCCCCTCGGGGTTGGACTCCATGTGGGCGTCCAGCCGCGCGTCCGCGATGGGCGGCGTGGGACCGGTGATGGGCGGCAGGTTGACCGGCGCCACACCCGTCGCGTAGGAGGCGGCCCATCCGAGCACGTTGCGGGCGTAGGCCATCGAGTTGTTGTAGCGCAGGATCGCCGTCAGCACCTGCGACTGGTCGCGCAGATTCAGCCCGCCGCTGCACAGGTACCGGGCCGCCGACAGGGTGGCGTCGTAGACGTTCTGCGGATCGGCCTTGCCGTCCCCGTCGCCGTCGGAGGCGAACCGCGACCATGTCCCCGGCAGGAACTGCATGGGTCCCATCGCGCGGGCGTACGTCACCCGGCCGAGCTGGCTGGCCGAGACGATGACCTCGTTGCCCGGCAGGGTGCCGTCCAGGGCGGGGCCGTAGATGGGGCTGACCGCGGTGCCGCGCGAGTCGGTGGCGCCGTTGTTGGCGTGGCCCGATTCGATCCGGCCGATGCCGGCCAGCAGGTTCCAGCTGATGCCGCAGCCGGGCTGCGCACGCGCCATGGTGGCCTCGGCGTTGCGGTACGCGCTCAGCGCGATGGCGGGGATGCGCAGCGCACCGGGGGCGGAGACGATGGCGGCCGGCGGCGGGGCGGACGCCGCGGCGGCGGCCACCCGGAACGTGTCGGGCGCCTTGGCCACCGCGACCACCGTCGGGCCGCTCATGTCGACGGGCCGGGTGGGGGCGACGGCCGCGAGCGGGCTGATCTCGACGACCTTGCCGGTGTCCGGGCTGACCGGGGTGGACGGCCCGGCCGCACCGACGGCGGCGGCGAGCACGAGGGGGGACAGCACCGCCACGCCGAGCGCAGGAGAGCGGGTGGCGCGGGCCAGCCGGCCGCGCGGGCGCCCCTGGGGCTCGGGCACCGACTCGCCGAGTTCGGCGAGCGGCGCGGTTCCGCGAGCGCGCGGCCCGGCGACAACCGACTTGCTCGGGTCGCCCGAACCTGCCCCTATGCGCACTCGACCGTCCTCGTGATCGATGCCCGGCAAGCACGACGGGCATACCTTGTGAACCAAGTCACCATACATAACAGTTGGGACACGTGTGGCAGCAATCCCCTGCTCATCAGACGGACTTCTTGGGCCGCCGCTCGCCGCCGTCCGACTTGCCCGCCGCCGGCTTCTTGGGCGGGTTGAGCGCGTCGATCTTCTCGTGCAATTCCTCGAGCTCGCGACGGAGGTAATCGCGGGTCGCGACCTCGCCGACCGCCAGCCGCAGCGCGGCCAGTTCGCGGGCCAGGAATTCGGTGTCCGCCTTGGTCTGTTCGGCGCGCCGACGGTCCTCCTCGAGCGACACCCGGTCGCGGTTCTCCTGCCGGTTCTGGGCCAGCAGGATCAGTGGGGCGGCGTACGCGGCCTGCGTCGAGAACGCGAGGTTCAGCAGGATGAACGGGTAGGGGTCCCAGCGCCATCTCACGGCGAACAGATTCAGCGCGATCCAAACGATCACGAGGATCGTCTGCCAGGCCAGGTAGCGGCCGGTGCCCAGGAATCGGGCGATCGACTCGCTGAACCGGCCCACCGCCTCGGCGTCGAGGTTCAGTCGGGGCCGGCGCGAGGTGCGCGGGGTGTCGAGGCGGCTGCGCGCCGAAGTCTCACTCACGGGGCCAGTTCGGGTTCCTCGGCGCTGGCCCGCCAGTCGTGCGGTAACAGGTGGTCGAGCACGTCGTCGACGGTGACCGCGCCCAGCAGGTGCCCCTGCTCGTCGATCACCGGCCCACAGACCAGGTTGTAGGCCGCAAAGTAGCGGGTCACCCCGGCCAGTGTCTGCTCGGGGGTCAGGGTCGGCAGGTCGGCATCCACGATGCCGCTCACCAGTGCGGCCGGAGGCTCGCGGAGCAGACGCTGC
>JAKIXW010000036.1:0-4102 GCA_022708865.1 Acidobacteriota bacterium | reverse complement strand
GACCACGAACACCAGCGACGCCAGCGCCGGCGTCAGGTCGGGGTCGCGCACCCGGGCCAGCGCGCCGGCCACGGTGGTGTCCGGGGCCAGGATCACCGGTTCGGGGGTCATCAAACCGCCCGCGGTGTCGGGGGAGTGCTGCAGCAGTCGCCGAACCGGATCGGACTCCTCCGGATCCATCCGGGCCAGCAGCGCCTCGGCGTGCGTCGGGTTGAGCACCCCCAACAGGTCGGCGGCGTCGTCGGGGTCCATCGCCTCGAGCACATCGGCGGCGCGCTCGGTGTCCATCTTCAGCAGCAGTTCGGTCTGTTCGTCCTCGCCGAGCTCCTGCAGGATGTCGGCGAGCCGTTCGTCGTCCAGGGCGTTGATGACCTCGGTGCGGCGTTTGACCGGCAGGTCTCGGATCGCGTCGGCCACCTCGACCGGTCGCTGGTCCTCGAACTGGTGCAGCAGTTGGGCGACGCCCTGGCCGGGCATTGCCAGCGCCGACGGTGTCAGCCCCTGGACGTGCTGCCAGTCCACGACGTGAACGGTGGTGCGCCGCAGCCGGCGGTGACTGCGCACCGCGAGCCGGGTCACCAGCCAGTCGCGGGTCCGGGTCTGCTCGATCGCCAGGTCGACGACCACCACGTCCTGGCCCTGCAGCTGGGGCAGTTCCGGATCGTTGACCCGCACGCGGGTGTCGAGCACCTGGCCCAGCACCAGGACCTCGCCCGGCCGCTGGGCGAACCGGCGCAGCGACACGTTGCCGGTGGTCAGCGTGACAGCGTTCGGCTCGATCGCGGTCACCCGCAGGATGGGTACGAAAATCCTTCTGCGGGTGAGCAATTCGATGACCAGGCCGAGGACACGGGGCTGCTGGCGGACGATGCTGATGCTGATGACGACGTCGCGTACCCGGCCCACCGACTCGCCGTCGGGGCCCAGCACCACCAGCCCCGCGAGCCGGGCCGCGTACACCCTGTTGATCGACGCCATGGTTCAAAGGGTAGGAGTGGACGGGTGAATTCCGCGTATCGCCCCCGCCGAACCTGCCTGTCGGTTCCGGGCAGCAATCGAAAGATGATCGAAAAGGCCAAGGGTCTGCCCGCCGATGAGGTGTTCCTCGACCTCGAGGACGCGGTGGCCGCCGACGCCAAGGCGGCGGCGCGGACGACGGTGGCGAGCGCGCTGGCCGAGCCGGGTTGGGCCGGTCAGCTGCGGGGTGTTCGCGTCAACGACTGGACCACGCCCTGGACGCACGCCGATCTGATCGAGGTGGTGGCCGGCGCCGGGTCGGCGGTCGAGGTGGTGGTCCTGCCGAAGGTCAGCGACGTGTCCCACGTGCAGGCCGCCGACCTGTTGCTGACGCAGCTCGAACACACCCACGGGCTGCCGGTCGGGAGCATCGCGATCGACGCCCAGATCGAGGATGCCCGTGGTCTGACCAACATCAATGCGATCGCCGCCCACCCGCGGGTGCAGGCGCTGGTGCTGGGCCCGGCCGATCTGATGGCCAGCCTTAACACTCGCACCCTGGTGGTCGGCGAGCAGCCGCCCGGTTACGACGTGGGCGACGCCTACCACCACGTGTTGATGACGATCCTGGTGTCTGCTCGTGCGCACGGTGTCGCGGCGGTCGACGGCCCGTACCTGAAGATCCGCGACGTCGATGCGTTCCGGCGGGTGGCCGGGCGTTCGGCGGCGCTGGGATATGACGGCAAGTGGGTGCTGCATCCGGATCAGATCGCCGCCGGCAACGAGATCTTCAGCCCCCGCCAGGCGGATTTCGATCGCGCGGAGCTCATCCTGGAGGCGTATGAGTGGCACACCTCGGTGGCCGGCGGCGCCCGCGGGGCGGTGATGCTGGGTGACGAGATGATCGACGAGGCCAGCCGCAAGATGGCGCTGGTCGTCTCGGCGAAGGGCCGGGCCGCGGGAATGCAGCGCGAAGCCGCGCCGTTCCAGCCGCCGGTCTGACGTCCTTCGAAGAGTGTTGGGGTTCAACGCGTTTCAGCGGAAGACGCTGGTCACTCCGCCGCCGGCCATGAACAGGAAGCCCAGGAGCAGGGTCACCAGGCCGATCGCCAGTCCGGCGATCGCCATCCCGCGGCCGGCCTGCCCGGTCCGACCGGTCTGCTGGATCCCGATGATGCCCAACAGGATTGCGGCCAGCGACGGCAGAAAGCACATGCACATCGGCACGCCCAGCAGGGCGCACACCAGGGCCGCGACCGACGGTCCGTTCTGGCCCGGTGGGACACCGGCGCGGTACCCGGCGTACGGGTCGTACGGCGGTGGATACGGCGGATAGCCCGGCGGCGGTGGGTAGTAGCCGGGCGGCATCGGGGGAACACCGAACGACGGCGGGGGAACACCGGGCGGCACGGGCGGTCCGGCGAACATCGGCTGATCGGGATAGTCGGCCGGATAGTCCAGGGGTGCCGACTCGTACGACCCGATCGGCGGGGGCTGGTAGTTGCCCTCCCGGCGGTCGCCCGGATCTCCCGGGGTAGATGTCATGGCGCTCAATCTAGCGGTACGTACCATTGCGGGGAGTAGAGGAGGGACATCACATGACCAGTCCTTTTCAGCCCGGCCAGAATCCGCGCCCGCCGGTCGGGGGCCGCGGCGGACCAATCGGACTGCCGACCCCGCCGAAGGGGTGGCCCATCGGTTCGTACCCGACCTACGCCGAGGCGCAGAAGGCCGTCGACTACCTATCCGATCAGCAGTTCCCGGTGCAACAGGTCACCATCGTCGGCGTCGATCTCATGCAGGTCGAGCGTGTCACCGGTCGCCTGACGTGGCCGAAGGTGCTCGGCGGCGGCGTGCTCACCGGCGCCTGGCTGGGCATCTTCGTCGGCCTGGTGCTGGGCCTGTTGAGCGGCAATCAGGCCGGAGCGTTGCTGACCGGTCTGATCGCAGGTATCATCTTCGGCTTGATCACCTCGGCCATACCGTACGCAATGGCAAGGGGTACAAGAGATTTCAGCTCGACCATGCAGCTGGTGGCCGGCCGCTACGATGTCCTCTGCGATCCTCAGAACGCTGAGCGGGCGCGGGACATGCTGTCCCGGTTGAGCATCTGAACGGCCGGCGCAGCGCAGTCGCACCGCGATGAGCCCGGTTCTCGACGCGGTTCGCGCTCATGTGCGAAACCATTTCGCCGCACAGGGTTTCGCGGCGGACCCCGATACGGCCAGTGTGACGTTCCTGGGCGTCGAGCCCATCGACGTGCTGCGATTCGGGCCCGTGAACGGCCGGCTGCACCATGTTTCGCTCGGCTGCTCCCGGCACCCGATGGGAGATCCGGGCGCGGTGGCGATCGATCCGGTCCGCGGACCGCGCGCCGAGGTGCTCCTCACGGTGCGCGACACGGTGCCCACGCCCGGCCTGGCGCGCACGGTCGCCATCCTGGCGGCCACGCCGGCGGTCGACGGAATCGTGCTGGCCGCCGACACACTGATCGATCTCGGCGCCCCGCTGTGGCAACGGCCCGCCGGACTGCCGCCGTTCAGCGCGGTGGTGCTCGCCGCAGGGCCGATCCCGGATCTGGAACTCGGCGACCCGTATGACCCGGTGACATTCCTGGCCGCCACCCCGATCAGTGCCAACGAGGCCGCGTGGGTGCGGCTCGAGGGGGTCGACGCGCTACGCGAGGTATGGCGGCAGGACGGCGTCGACGTCACCGACCCGCAGCGCGTCGCGGGACAGCCGAGCTGACGCCCTACAGCCAGTGGTTGCGGCGGAAATTCCGGTAGAGGAATCCGCACACGGTCACCATCAGCAGCAGCACCGCCGGATATCCCCAGGTCTCGTGCAGTTCGGGCATGTGCTCGAAGTTCATGCCGTAGATGCCGGCGATCATGGTCGGGACGGCGGCGATGGCGACCCACGCCGAGATCTTGCGCATATCCGTGTTCTGCTGCATGCCGACCCGGGCCAGCGCGGCCTGCACCAGGGAGGACAGCATCTCGTCGTAGCTGGCGATCTGGTCGGCCGCATGCGTCTGGTGGTCGATCACGTCGCGCATGTAGCGCAGGACCTCCTTGGACAGCAGATCGCGATAGTCGTTCTGCAGCTTGGTCAGCGCGTCGGTCAGCGGCGCCACCGCCCGGCG
>JAKIXW010000369.1 GCA_022708865.1 Acidobacteriota bacterium | reverse complement strand
ACCGGGATCGGGATGACGGTCGCACCCGCCTCGCGCAGCACCTCGCACAGGTCGGGCAGCGGCTCCCAGTCAGTGGTGGCGCCGTGCATCTGAACGCCCACCCGCAGACCGGCCACACCCTCGTCGAGCAGTTCGCTGATCAGTTCCGAGGAGGACTCCCCGGGCGGCGACCACTGTTCGTGCAATCCGGCCGCGCGGATCGCCCCCTTGGCCTTGGGACCCCGCGCCAGCAGCCGGGTGCCGGCCAGCTTCTCGACGAGGTCGTCGGCCAGCCCCCAGCCGTCGGCGGCCTCGATCCAGCCGCGGAACCCGATGCCGGTGGTGGCCACCACGATGTCCGGCGGATCCGCGATCACCGACTCCGTGGCGTGCCGCAGTTCCTCGTCGTCGACGAGCGGGATGATCCGGATCGCCGGGGCCTGCACCACCGCGGCGCCGCGGCGCTGCAGCAGTGCCGCGAACTCTTCGGCCCGGCGCGCCGCCGTGACACCGACCGTGAATCCGGTCAGCGGCGAGGGCGTGGACTCCGGTGGGCTGGTCAAGCGGCGTCCACACATCGGGCGACCTCCACGACACCGGCCCTGACCCGGACCGGGTACACCGGCAGCGCGTAGGTGTCGTCGTCCAGGCACGCCCCGGTGTCCAGGCAGTACACCTGCTTGAGCAAGGGCGAGGCGACCGTAGGGACCGCGCCGCGGCTGCCCACCAGCCCGCGTGACATCACCGCGGCCCGGCCGAACGGGTCGATGTTGCCGACCGCCCGCAGATCCGGCGATCCCGCCGGGAACCCAAGCAGGAACACCGCGACCTGCTGGTCGCCGAGCAGCGCGGCGACCCCGCGACCGGGTGTGAGATCGGTCACCGGGCATACCGCGACCCACTCCGAAACAGCGCTCTCCCCGGCGTGCGGATCGGTCTCCAGGATGGTCATGATCGCTCCTTATCGAGTGGGAAAGGCGGGCGAGCCGAGCGGGACAGGGACCTTTCGTCCCGACGAGTCGTCGAAGGCGATCGTCGGGTCGGGGGTGTCGGGTGCATTGACGAACGAGACGAAACGTCGCAGCTTGTCCTCGTCGTCGAGAACCGCGGCCCATTCGTCGCGGTATCCCGCGACGTGCCTGGTCATGGCCGCTTCCAGGTCGTTGGCTATCCCAAGAATGTCCTGGCAGAGGATGTCCCGCAACTTTTCGAGGCCGCCGTCGAACGCCTCCTGCCACGGCGCGGTGCGTTGCAGCCGGTCTGCGGTGCGGATGTAGAGCATCAAATAGCGGTCGATATAGCGGATCAGGGTGTCGTCGTCGAGGCCCGACGCCAGCAGCTGCGCGTGCTTGGGACTCTGCCCGCCGTTACCCCCGACGTAGAGGTTCCAGCCGGCGTCGGTCGCGATCACGCCGACGTCCTTGCCGCGGGCCTCGGCGCATTCCCGGGCACATCCGGAAACGCCCAGCTTCAGCTTGTGCGGTGAGCGCAGCCCGCGGTAGCGGCGTTCGAGGGTGACGGCCATGCCGACCGAGTCCTGCACGCCGTAGCGACACCAGGTCGACCCGACGCAGCTCTTCACCGTTCGCAGGCTCTTGCCGTAGGCATGCCCGGACTCCATTCCGGCATCGACCAGCCGGCGCCAGATCAGGGGCAGTTCCTCGACCCGGGCGCCGAACAGGTCGATGCGCTGGCCGCCGGTGATCTTGGTGTAGAGCCCGAAGTCCCGGGCGATCTCCCCGATGACGATCAGCTGGTCCGGGGTGACCTCGCCGCCGGGCATCCGCGGCACCACGGAGTAGGTGCCGTTGCGCTGCAGGTTGGCCAGGAAGTGGTCGTTGGTGTCCTGCAGCGCGGCCATCTCGCCGTCGAGGATGTGATCGCTGGACGTCGAGGCCAGGATGGAGGCGACCGTCGGCTTGCAGACCTCACATCCCGCGCCGGTGCCGAACCGGGTGAGCAGCTCACTGAAGCTGCGAATGCCGGTGGCGGCCACGATCGAGAACAACTCGGCGCGGCTCTGGGTGAAGTGCTCGCACAACCACTTCGAGAGTTCCACGCCGGAATCGGCCAGCAGTTTGGTGATGCTGGGCACGCAGCCGCCGCAGGTGGTTCCCGCCGTCGTGCATTTCTTGATGTCGGCGACGGTGCACGCGCCCTCGGCGATGGCCCAGCAGATGGATCCCTTCGAAACGCCGTTGCACGAGCAGATCTCGGCGTCGTCGGGCAGCACGGACAGGCCGACGACCGCTCCGCCCGCCGGCGCGATCAACGCGCTCGGGTCGGCCGGGATCTCCCGGCCCACAAGCGGTTTGAGCGTTGCGTAGGCCTCGGCGTCCCCGACCAGGATGCCGCCCAGCAGGGTCCGCATGTCGTCGGCGACCACGAGTTTCTTGTAGGTGCCGGCCACCGGATCGGAGTGCACGATCTCGAGGGCACCGGGCGTGGCGGCCATCGCGTCGCCGAAGCTGGCGACATCGACGCCCAGCAGCTTGAGCTTGGTCGACATGTCCGCGCCGGGGAACCGGGCATCGCCGCGCGCGAGGATCTGCTCGGCGGCGATCTCGGCCATCGTGTAGCCCGGTGCCACCAGGCCGTAGCAGCGGCCCTCGACCG
>JAKIXW010000368.1 GCA_022708865.1 Acidobacteriota bacterium | reverse complement strand
TTGCCTTGTGGTACGCCTCATCGGGGTTCCAGTTCGACAGTTCCGCGTACGCGGCCGAAGTACGCACACCGAGGGGCAATGGCTCACACAGCCCGGCAGCGCGGATGTCGATCAAGGCATGAAGCGTCTCAGCGGCGTTGTCGGGCGCACTCAGTGTCGAACGTCGAGGGGTCTGCTGCACGATCAGGTGACAGTTTCGGTCACGCGGCCTGACTGGCCGGTGTGGTCATGATTGCTTCGAATTCGATCGGGGTCAACCGCCCGAGGCCGGACTGGCGGCGGCGCCGGTGGTAGGTGCGCTCGATCCAGGTGACGATCGCGATGCGGAGTTGTTCTCGGGTGTCCCAGCGGCGGCGGTCGAGCACGTTCTTCTGCAGCAGGCTAAAGAAGCTCTCCATGGCGGCGTTGTCGCCGGCGGCTCCGACACGGCCCATAGAGCCGACCATCTCGTGTTGATTCAAGGCGTGTACGAATTTCCTTGACCGGAACTGAGATCCGCGATCCGAGTGCAGAATGCACCCCGCGACATCTCCGCGTCGGGCTACCGCGCTGTGTAGTGCCCGGATGGCCAGTTGTGACTTCATTCGGGAGTCGATGCTGTAGCCGACGATCCGGTTGGAGAACACGTCCTTAATCGCACAGAGGTAGAGCTTGCCCTCACCGGTGCGGTGCTCAGTGATGTCACTGAGCCACAACTGATTTGGCCCTTCAGCGGTGAAGTCACGCTCGACAAGATCGTCGTGCACCGGCGGCCCGACTTTGCCGTTCTTGCCGCGTTTCTTACCAAACACGCTCCACAGTCGATTCTGCGAGCAGATCCGCCATGCGGTGCGCTCGGCCATCGGCTCGCCGGCATCGCGCGCCTCCTCCACGAGGTAGCGGTAGCCGAACTCCGGATCGTCTGCGTGCGCGTCGAACAGCGCATTGGCGCGGTAGGCCTCGATGAGTTCGGCCTCGGTGATGGGGTCGGCCAGCCAGCGGTAATACGGTTGGCGGGAGAGCTTGAGTACCCGGCACGTCACCGCGACGGGGATCCCGTCGGCGGCGAGCTCTTTCACGAGCGGGTAGACCCTTTTCCCGGCAGATTGGCCTGCGATAAATACGCTGCGGCCCGGCGCAGCACCTCGTTCTCTTGCTCTAGCAGTTTGATCCGCCGTCGGGCTTCGCGCAGCTCACCGGACTCGCTGGCGCTCTTGCCGGGCTTGGTGCCTTCGTCGATGTCGGCCTGACGGAGCCATTTCTGCAGCGTCATCGGGTGCACTCCGAAATCGGTGGCGATCTGCTCGATCGTTACACCGTCATCGCGGTTGCGAGCGACCCGGACGACGTCGTCGCGGAACTCGCGGGGGTAGGGCCTTGCCATGGGGACATCCTTCCAGCCCGCCCATGCTGGGCAAGCCAACTCAGATGTCACCTATTCGTGCAGCAGACCCTAGATCCC
Source organism: Acidobacteriota bacterium (assembly GCA_022708865.1). GTDB lineage: Bacteria > Actinomycetota > Actinomycetes > Mycobacteriales > Mycobacteriaceae > Mycobacterium. Next base: position 1,179 of record JAKIXW010000368.1, on the reverse strand, counting down.
GCCGACTGCAGTCGCGTTCGGGTTCACGTTGTGACAGTTGGAATACAGTCCCCTGGCGCAGAAGTAGCATGATCCGCAGTAGATGTTGAACGGCACCATGACCCGGTCGCCGACTTTGATGGACTGTACCGACGGGCCGACCTCGTCGACGACGCCGATGAATTCGTGTCCGAATGTGTGGCCTACCCGGGTGTCCGGCATCAGACCGTGGTACAGGTGAAGGTCAGATCCGCAAATCGCCGCGAGCTGTACCCGCACAATCGCGTCGTTGGGATGCTCGATCCTAGGGCGGTCCTTTTCCTCGACCCGAACTTTGTAAGGTCCGCGATAGGTCATTGCTTTCATGAGAGCTCCTTTTGTGTACGTGAAAGCGGAAAGCGACGTCCGTCTACCCGCGTCGCCGCCGGCAAAACTGCCAGCAACGACGGCATGGAGCCCACCGTCGGCAAACACGGAAAGGCGGGCGTCCGTGTGGCATGACTCGTGGAAATAGGTCGAGAAAGACGTTGGTCGTAGGTATCTATGACGGTGCTACGCATCGTGGCTAACTTCGCTATTCCCCGCTTTCACCACAGCATGGTGAAAAGGTGGCGGCAATTTCGTCACCACAGAGCACTGTCCCAATCGCGCTGACTAGCCATGCCAAGTACGGGTACCTGGGGTCTCGCGAGGACGAAACATGCTCCGACGCTTGCCTGTTGCTGTCAGGACATAGGTTCGTCTCGCCTCGAGACCTTGCGTGATGTCGCCCCGGGGGAAGGAAGTAAGCGGTGAAGGATCTACCTCCGGGGAAGTCGGGCCGGCCCGAGTGCACTTCACGCAAGCCGGAGTAGTGGCGTGACCGGGCAGAACACCAGCCAGCGGGGTGGATCGACGTCCGAGGGCAACCTCGAACTCTTCTTCGACCTCGTGTTCGCCTTTGCTATGTCGCAGGTGACGCAGCTCGTGCTGCATGACGCCTCGCCGAGGGGACTCGGGCGGGCGGCGCTCGCGCTGCTCGCCGTGTGGTGGGCCTGGGTCGGTTATACGTGGCTGATCAACACGTTCGACACCGCCAACGTCAGTCACGAGGCGGTGGTCATCGCTGCGATGGCGGCCATGCTTGTCGCCGCTGCCGCGCTGCCCGCAGCGTTCACGTCGGCGGCGTTGGTGTTCGGGATCGCCCTGCTGGCGGTGCGC
>JAKIXW010000367.1 GCA_022708865.1 Acidobacteriota bacterium | reverse complement strand
GCTCGTCCTGCTCGGCGCGCGGGATCCCGTACTGCTTGCGCAGGTTCTCCGCGGTCTCGAGCATGCCGCCGGGCACGGGATAGAACCGGCCGCCGGCGGTGGTGCGGCCGCGGGCCAGCGCGTCGTGCACCGCGACGCCGCCACGCGAACCGCCCCAGCGCATATCGGTGGAGTGAAAGACCACGTTGCTCATGGAGTCCGCACCGCCGGCGACGACGACATCGTGCTGACCGGAGCAGACCTGCAGCGCAGCCTGGATCACCGACTGCAGACCCGAGCCACAGCGGCGGTCGAGCTGCATACCCGGAACCGTCACCGGCAGACCGGCATCCAGTGCGACGACCCGGCCGATCGCGGGCGCCTCCATCGAGGGATAGCAGTGCCCGAGAACGACATCCTCGACGGCGTCGGGTGCCACGCCGGTGCGTTCCAGCAGACCCTTCAACGCCATGACCGCGAGGTCGACCGCGGTCAGCGAGGCGAACATCCCGCCGTAGCGGCCGATGGGTGTCCGCACGGGTTCACAGATCACTACTTCTCGCACAGGACTCCCCTTTCCATTGCCGAGATCGACGTTCCGGCGGCGGTCACAGGTGACGCCCGCCGGTGACCTCGAGGACCGTGCCGGTCATGTAGGAGGACAGATCCGAGGCCAGGAACAGGGCGACGTTGGCGACCTCGTCGGGCTCACCGGCCCGACCCATGGGCACCTCGGCGACCTTGGAGTCCCAGATCCGTTGCGGCATCGCCTCGGTCATCGCCGACCGGATCAGGCCGGGCTGAATGGCATTGACCCGCACCCCGAGATGGGCGAGTTCCTTGGAAGCCGCCTTGGTCATGCCGACAATGCCGGCCTTGGCCGCCGAGTAGTTCGTCTGCCCGATCATGCCGACCTTCCCCGAGATCGACGACATGTTCACGATCGCGCCGCTCTGCTGCTCCCGCATGATTGCGGCGGCAGCGCGCAGACCGTTCCAGGTGCCCTTCAGGTGTACGGCGATCACCTGATCGAACTGGTCCTCGGTCATCTTGCGAATGGTGGCGTCGCGGGTGATGCCAGCGTTGTTCACCATGATGTCCAGACGGCCGAACTTCTGGATGGCCGCGGCCACCAGTCCGTCGACGTCCGCACCGGAGGTCACGTCGCACTGGTGGGCGAGGGCGACATCGGCGCCGCCGAGGCTGGCCGCGGCCGCATCGGTGGCCTCGAGGTTCAGATCACCCAGGACCACTCGGGCACCCTCGGCCACGAAGCGCTGCGCGATCGCCAGTCCCAGGCCCTGGGCCCCACCCGTCACGACCGCCGTGCGGCCCGCCAACAACGTCACCGTCAATCCCCTGCCTTCGAAAACAGCCTGCTAGTTTTCAGATATCGTATTTCATATATGATCTACAGCCAATACCGGGTCCCCGACGCCGAGGAGTACCTACCGTGACCACCGCCGTGCCGCCCGAAGTCAGTGACGACGACTTCGCCGAAATCCTGAATCAGACAAGGCAGTTCGTCCGCGATATCGTCGTCCCACGGGAGAACGAGATCCTGGCCGAGGACCGGGTCCCCGACGACATCCGTGACCAGGCGATGAAGATGGGCCTGTTCGGCTATGCCATCCCGCAGGAATGGGGCGGCCTCGGACTCAACCTGGCCCAGGACGTCGAGCTGGCGATGGAGCTGGGCTACACGTCGTTGGCGCTGCGCTCGATGTTCGGCACCAACAACGGCATCGCCGGGCAGGTGCTGGTCGGTTTCGGCACCGACGAGCAGAAGTCGCGCTGGCTGGAAGGCATCGCGTCGGGCGAGGTGGTGGCGTCCTTCGCGCTGACCGAACCGGGTGCCGGGTCCAACCCGTCGGGGCTGAAGGCCAAGGCAGCCCGTGATGGCGTCGACTGGGTGATCAACGGCCAGAAGCGGTTCATCACCAACGCCCCGACCGCGAACCTGTTCGTGGTGTTCGCCCGCACCCGCCCGGCCGACGACAAGGGCGCTGGCATCGCCGTCTTCCTGGTGCCGGCCGACGCGCCCGGCGTCGAGGTCGGCGTCAAGGACAAGAAGATGGGCCAGGAGGGCGCCTGGACCGCCGATGTCAGCTTTACCGACGTCCGGGTTCCCGACAGCGCGCTGGTCGGCGGCAGCGAGGACCATGGCTACCGGGCCGCGATGACATCGCTGGCCCGCGGCCGCGTCCACATCGCCGCCCTGGCCGTCGGCGCCGCGCAACGCGCCCTCGACGAATCGGTCGCCTACGCCGCCACCGCCACCCAGGGCGGCACCCCGATCGGCGATTTCCAACTGGTCCAGGCCATGATCGCCGACCAGCAGACCGGCGTGCTGGCCGGCCGGGCCCTGGTCCGCGACACCGCCCGCAAATGGGTGACCAATGAAGACCGCCGGATCGCCCCGTCGGCGGCCAAGCTGTTCTGCACCGAGATGGCCGGTCAGGTCGCCGACCTGGCGGTACAGATCCACGGCGGCACCGGCTACATGCGCGAGGTCCCCGTGGAACGCATCTACCGCGAGGTCCGGCTGCTACGCCTGTACGAGGGCACCAGCGAGATCCAGCGACTGATCATCGGCGGTGGCCTGGTGAAAGCGGCCAGGCGCGGGTGAGCGACCACGCGATTTCGGTGCAATTCCCGTCG
>JAKIXW010000366.1 GCA_022708865.1 Acidobacteriota bacterium | reverse complement strand
TGGTCTTGATGTAGGTGGGCAGATAATTGCTGAACGCCACGAAGCCGCCGAAGACGACAGCGTAGAGGAACGACATCTCCCACGTAACGCGTAACTTCGCGGCGGCCAACAACTTCGGCACCACCGGATCGGTGTTCGCGTGGAAGACCGGTGAGTCGCGCAGCACCAGGAACGCGACCGCGGCCGTCGCGGCGAGGGCGACGGCGACGATGACGTGCGTCGTCATCAGCCCGAACCACCGGACGAACCGCGGGGTGAAGAAGGCCGACAGGGCGGTGCCCACCATGCCCGCGCCGAATACCCCGGTCGCGAAGCCGCGCCGGGCCGGCTCGTACCAATTGTTGGAGAACGGGATGCCGACCGCGAAGATCGTGCCGGCCACCCCGAGGAAGAAGCCGAACAGGATCAGCAGCGGATACGAGCCCATGGTGCCGGCGATCCCCACCGCGAGCACGGGCACGATCGACGCGAGCGTGACGGCGATCAGCATCACCCGCCCGCCGAAGCGGTCGGTCAGCGGCCCGCTGACCAACCGGCCCAACGAGCCCACCAGGATCGGTGTGGCCACCAGCACGGAGGCCTGGGTACTACTGAGCGATAGTCGCTCGGCGTAGGTGGTTGACATCGGCCCGATGAGGTTCCAGGCCCAGAAATTGATCGTCGAAACCCAAGTCGCCAGAGCAAGGTTCAAGCCCTGCCCGACGTAAGTGGACGACGGGGCTGCCGTGGTCACCTGTTCAGCAAAGCACTCGAGGAGGACCGGACGGCGTACTTTGGCCGAAAACACGCCGAACTGCATCGAACGTCACAGCCCGTCCGCGACCGAGCCCCGCGTTACGGCTGGCCCAACAGCATCAGCACCCAACCACCTGCCGGCGGATCCCCGAAGTCGGCGAGGTCGAAGCCGTAGTAGGTGCGCTGATCGTCGGTGATGGCGTCAATCACCTTGCCCTGGGTGCGAATCCGGCCATCGTGGACGTCCTCGAGCACGCCGCGGAAATCGGCGACGGCCATTGACTCGGCCCGCTGCAGCGCCTGACCACCACCAACATCAGCACCGGCTTCCAGGCGATCTCCCACGCCACCCGACGCCGGTACGCCGCTCCAGAGAAACCGCGGACACCCATCTCAGGTGATCGCCATCGCCGTGGCCAGATCCGGCAGCCAGGCGGTGTCGGCGGGCACCCAGGTCAGCGTCGCCAACTCCGCCCCGGTGACCCAGCGCAATTCCCGGTGGTCGTGCGGATGCGCGGAGCCGGCCACCAGGGTGACGCGGTAGGCCCGCAGGACCATCCCGGGGGTCAGTGGAACGTCATCACCCAGCCGGCCGCCGACAGCGACGACCACGCCGAGTTCCTCGCGCAGTTCACGGACCAGAGCCGCGGCGTCGGTCTCGCCCGGTGCGACCTTGCCGCCCGGCAACTCCCACCGTCCGGCCAGTTCCGGCGGGTGGGCGCGCTGAGCGACCAGCAGCGCGCCGTCGACGATCAATGCACCGGCGACGACGATCTGGACCGTCATGAGCAGTGACGGTATACCGTCGGGGGATGGCCGTGTTGAGCGATGAGCAGGTCGATGCCGCAGCGGCGACGCTGAACGGGTGGCAGCGTGCCGACGGTACGCTGCGGCGCTCGGTGAAGTTCCCGACGTTCCTCGACGGCATCGACACCGTACGTCGGGTCGCCGAGCACGCCGAAACTGCCGATCATCACCCTGATATCGATATCCGCTGGCGGACAGTAACTTTCGCGCTGGTGACGCACTCCGAGGGCGGAATCACCGACAAGGACGTCGCTATGGCTGGCGACATCGACAGGATCGTCGACCACCCGGAAACCTGAGCCGCACGGCGGCGATCCAGGCCAGCGTGAGCATCGTCGCGACGACGTAGACCAGCCCCGCCCACGCCAGGCACCACGGCCGGCCGATCTGCCAGATGGTCGGCTGGGCGAAGCTGAGCAGCCAGGGCACCCCGATGAGCGTCAACGCCAGCCAGCCCCAGCCGAGCAGCCGCGCCTCCAACAGGTAGCGGTACGGGCCCTGCAGCAGCCAGATCATCAAGGGCAGCAACCACACCCAGTGATGGGTCCAGGAGATCGGCGAGAGCAGCAGCCCGAACAGCTGCACCACCAGCAGCAGGCCCAGCCGGTCCTGCCGGTCGGAGTCGCTGGCGAGTGCCCGCCAGGCCAGCCAGGCCAGCACCGCCGTCACCGCCAGGGCAGCCAGGACGGGTGCGCCGTACCCGGCGTCGTGCCCGACGATCCGCGAGATCCCGCCCCGCCACGACTGATTGAACGACGTCCCGATGGGCCCCACCCGGCGAGCGTCACCGAGGAGTTCGGTGAAGTAATAGGTGGCCTGGTCCCTGACCACCAGCCAGGACAGCGCGACCGTCGCGGCGAACACGACGACGGAGCACGCCGCCGCCGCCCAGCGGCGCATCCCCAGGAAGTACAGCCCGGCGACCGCCGGTGTCAGCTTGACCCCGGCCGCGAGCCCCACCAGCAACCCGGAGAGCCACCACCGATTGCTGTACACCGCCAGCAGAATCATCAACACCAGCAGGACGTTGATCTGGCCGTAGTCGAACGTGCTGCGCAGCGGCTCGAGCCAGATCGCCACCGCCGTCCACAGCATCGCGGTG
>JAKIXW010000365.1:2377-2666 GCA_022708865.1 Acidobacteriota bacterium | reverse complement strand
GATTTACAGCATGAAGAGAAGAAGCAAGTGTGAGTGGGATTCGTCCGGAGGCTCGCATCACGGGTGCGATGGCACACCGTGCGCCTGCGACGGATTCCGAGGCTGGAAGATCAACCTCACTTCAGACCCTACACGATGACGGGCCCCGATCGCTGAGCGCTACCGCAACGGCGTCGGCTCCACCACACCGATCTCGGCCGGTTCGGCGATCGCGGTGGGCAGGAATCGCTCGATCCCGAACACGAACAGCGCGCCGCCGATCACCCCGCCGATCAGCGGGGCGGTCAGC
>JAKIXW010000365.1:0-2367 GCA_022708865.1 Acidobacteriota bacterium | reverse complement strand
AGAAGTACAGTTCCGGGCCGTTGGCCGAGAACATGGCCTCGTGGTAGCCGGTCAGCCAGGACGCCACCCGCGGCGCGAAGTCACGCGCCGGGTTGATCGCATAGCCGGCGTTGGCTCCCCAGCCCAGTCCGATTCCGACCACCAGCAACCCGATGAACAACGGCGCGGTGTTGCCCAGCGGGGGATTGTTCACCGCGCTGGTCAGGGCGAATATCACCATCACCAGGATCGCCGTGCCGATGATCTGGTCCAGGAACGCCGTGGGGATCGAGACGCCGATGTCCGGCGAGGTGGAGAAGATGCCCTGGGTGGCTTTGGTGTGGCCCGGGTCGACCCGGTTGATCGCGTCGGAGTAGGACCAGCGCACCAGCAGGGCGCCGACGAACGCCCCGGCCATCTGCGCGGCAATGTAGGGCGCGATCTTGCGCCAGCTGAAGCCCTTGAAGATCGCCAGTGCAACGGTCACCGCGGGGTTGAGGTGTGCACCGCTGACCCGGCCCGCGACGAACACCGCCATCGCCACGCCCAGACCCCAGCCCCAGGCGATCGAGTTGTAGTCGCCGGTGGCGCCCGTCGTCGTCGGGAACCCGCCGGTGACCACCTGGGCGACCACTCCGACGCCGAATAGGATCAAGATCATCGTTCCGAAGAACTCGGCGGAACATTCGCCGAGCAGCTGGCTGCGCTTCATGGCGTCGTTCTTACCCGCCCGCGCCCGGCTGGTCGCCGGAATGCGCATCGTCGCTACCGAACCACTTGGTTTTGTCTGCCGAGAGCGTTAATACCGCGCGGAAGTCTTTGCGATGCGGGTATACCCGACACATGGCACTGAAGAAGATGTCGTTGGCTGTCCTCGCCGGGGTGGCGGCCGCGGCGATCGCGGTGGCTCCGTCGGCCGCGGCCGACCCCGCGTGCGTCAACCCCGACGGCACCCCGTGCCCGGTGGGGACGGCCGGTCCGGGCGGCGCCAGCGGCAGCATTCCCGGCGGTCCTGCCGGAACGGCGGGTCCCGGCGGGGCGAGCGGGTCCATTCCGGGCGGCCCGAGCGGCACGGTCGGTCCGGGCGGCGCCAGCGGCTGCATCCCCTTCGTGGGGTGCGGCTCGGTCGGGCGCTAGATCGGGCTCAGTTGTCCCCGGCGGCCACCAGTTCGCGCAGCCGGACGGTGGGGTTGTCCTCGCAGAAGCCCTGCAGACGCCACTTGGTGGTGAACAGCGCCAGCATGACGCCGTCGGTGCGGGTGAGCACCTCCATGGACACCTGCTTGCCGGCGAACTCGGCGTCCTCGGGGCCGATGGCGCGGGCCACCGTGTAGGGCAGCGGCTCCAGGGTGATCGGGGCGCTGAACTCCGACGCCATCCGGTGGGTGGCCACTTCGAACTGCATGGGGCCGACGGCGGCGAGGACGGGTGCCTGCTCGCCGCGTCGATCCGACCGCAGCACCTGCACCACGCCTTCCTGCTCGAGCTGCTCGATGCCCTTGCGGAACTGCTTGTGCTTGCTCGGGTCGGTGCCCCGGGCGACGGCGAAATGCTCGGGGGAGAAGCTCGGGATCGGCGGGAACTGCACGGGCTCGTCCCGGAACAGGGTGTCGCCGGGGCGCAGCGCGGCGGCGTTGGCCAGGCCGATCACGTCGCCGGGCCAGGCGTTGTCCAGGGTCGAGCGCTGCTGGCCGAACACCGACTGCGCGTACTTGGTGACGAACGGCTTGCCGGTGGCGGCGTGGGTCAGCACGTCGCCGCGCTCGAAAGTGCCCGAGCACACCCGTGCGTAGGCGATGCGGTCGCGGTGCGCCGAGTCCATGCCGGCCTGCACCTTGAACACGAACGCGCTGAAGGCGGAGTCGACGGGCCGTAGGTTGCCCTCGACGTCGCGCTGGCCGCGCGGCGGCGGAGCGATCCGCACCAGGGTGTCCAGCAGTTGGTTGACCCCGAAGTTCAGCGCGGCAGAGGTGAACAGCACCGGGGTGGCCTCGCCGCCCAGGAACGCGTCCTGGTCGTAGTCGCCGCCGTCGGCGCTGAGCAGTTCGCACTCCTCCACGGCGTTGTCCCAGTCCACGCCCGCGGCGTCGTGGCCCTTGTCGGCCGGGATGTGCTCCTCGGGTGCGGCGGTGGCGCCGCCGGCGGTGCGGGTGAACCGGATGAAGTTGCCGGTGCGACGGTCCAGGACGCCCTTGAAGTCGCCGGCGATGCCCACCGGCCAGGTCAGCGGCGTGGGCTTGAGCTTGATGCGGTCGTTGATCTCGTCGAGCAGATCCAGGGCGTGCCGGCCCGGGCGGTCCCACTTGTTGATCACCGTGATGATCGGGATCCCGCGGTGGCGGCACACCTGGAAGAGCTTGAGGGTCTGCGGCTCCAGGCCCTTGGCCG
>JAKIXW010000364.1 GCA_022708865.1 Acidobacteriota bacterium | reverse complement strand
AACGCGGCCAGCCGTCGCTCGCCACCGATGCACGAGGACAGGAAAGCACGACCTCCTTCAATGCGTGGGGGGAACGACTCTCCCTGACGAACCGCCGCGGCAAAACCTTCAGTTTCACCTATTGCGAGAATGGGCTACCCCAAGGCCTCACCACCCCGCTGGGCAAGACGCTCACCCGCACCTACAACGATCGGAATCTTCCCGAGACCGCGCAGACGCCGAGCGGCCAAACCACGACATTCGTTTACGATGCCGCCGACCGCATCGAAACCGCGACGGACCCCGCGGGCACCATCGGCTTCACTTACGATGCACAAGGGCGCCCCCTCACCGTCACCGAAGGAAGTTCGTCGATCGCTCGCACCTTCGACCCCTTTGGCCGGGTCAAGACCTACACCGACTCGCGCGGATACACGGTCACCTACCGCTATTTTGCCAACGGCCTCCTCAGGCGACTGGTCTATCCCGGCAGCCCCGCTCGGGCAATCGACTACACCTACGACGAACAGAACCGTCTGGCCACAGTCGTCGACTGGAGCGGCCGCACCACGACCTTCACCTACCGCGCGGATGGGCTCCTGACCCAGCTCCGGCGCCCCAACGGCAACACCCGCGAGCTCACCTACGACTTGGCCGGACAACTCCTGCGCATCGAGGAGCGCAAGCCCTCCGGTGAGATCCATACATTCCTCCACTTCGGGTTCGACGCCGGCGGACGCATCGCCTGGCGGAGCGAACTACCCCGGCCGACCGCCTCCGCCGCTGAGTCGCTCGCGCCGATGACGTACGACGACGACAACCGGTTGGCGACGTGGAACGGGCAGGAGGTCCGCCACGACGACGACGGCAACATGACCCGCGGCCCGCTCGCCTCCGGTGAGCTCGGCGACTACATGTACGATGCGCGCAACCGCCTCTGCTCGGCAGATGGCGTGACGTCGTCCTATGACGCCGAGGGCAACCGCGTTGCGCAGACGAACCTTTCCGGCACAACCCGCTTCGTGATCGACCCGCATGGCGGCCCGCTGCCGCAGGTCCTCGTGCGCGAGCGTCCCGACGGCAGCGAGGTCCTCTATGTGCATGCCGGCGGCGTGCTGCTTTACGAGGTCGAAGCCGCTACCGACGCGCCGCGGTACTACCACGGCGACCAAGTCGGCAACACCGTCGCCCTCTCCGATGCGGCCGGTGCCATCACCGACCGGATCGGATACACGCCGTACGGCAGCATCGTCCACCGCACCGGAACCTCCGATACACCGTATCTCTTCGGCGGGCTGCTCGGCTGCGCCACCGACCCCAACGGGCTGGTGCACATGCGCGCCCGTTTCTACCACCCCAAGCTCGCCCGCTTCCTCAACGCCGACCCCAGCGGGTTTCGCGGCGGGACAAACTGGTACGCCTACGCCAGCGGGAACCCGGTCGTTCTTTCCGACCCCAGCGGACTCGACAGTTCGCGGGCCAGCGAGCTCTCCTATCTGGACGCGAGCTTCGACGGCGCGGCGGACCGGATGAACGAACGATTGGGTTCGGAGTTCATCATGGCGCCATACTTCGGCGCCTCGGAAGGGGAATGCATGCGGTATGATGGTCGCGAGTACGTGACACTCGACCAGCACCTGCGTCGCGAATTCGTGAAAGGAGCCATCAAAGATGCGGTGATCGAAGTCGGGATCATGCTCGTCACCCATCGCCTTCTCGGCTTCTTCGGGAATCCCGCCCGTGCGCTGCGGGCCACCACGTCCGCAGAAACAACAACGGCGCGATTTACGCAGTCGATCGGTGATTTACGGGCAGCCGGGCTAAAGGACGCGCACCACGTCATCCAGGATGCCGCTGTTCGTGGTCTCGCAGGCTATAGCACGCGTGCCGCACCCGGCGTGCAACTGCCTGGCCCGTCAACGGCACAGGGCACGCCGCATTACATAGCAACACAGGTCCAGCGCGAAGCAGGTGGCGGAACGTATGCTGCCGAGCGTTGGATCGGCTACAAAGCGCTCCGCCGTGCTGGATACTCTGAAGTACAAGCTCGGCAGATCATCGCGGAGAGCGATGCTTGGTTCCAAAGCATTGGGGTCAACAAGACGACGACGACACGTATTCCCGGAAATCGAAACTGAACCGCTATGCCTAATCGACTTGAGACGCCGGTGCGCGAGGTCCTCGCGCTCTTGGCCGAGAAACGATACCCAGAGCTAGAAAGCCTCACTTGTGGCGTTCGTATGAAAGCCGACGACATCTCGACCGCCGTCGCCGATTACGGACGCACGATCATCGCGCCTCCCCATGAGGCGTTCCAGTTGATGGATGTTGTCGAAGTGAAGTCCACGGTTCCTCCACGCTGGTCGATTACCGTGCCAGTTTGGACCAAGGAGGAAGGTCGCTCAGATCTGTCGGTTGAATTGACCGTAATCGAAGATGGTGACGCTTTCCGGGTCGAACTCGATGATATCCACGTTTTGTGAGTGTCAGCGGTCACTCAAAACCAGCCAGCAAAGGTCGAATCAAAACCAGCCACTTTGAGCGGTAGCTGTGCCGGGCCTAATTGACGTCGGCGTTTTGGCCGATCTGACGTCGTAGGTTTTTCGGGCCGTTTACCACGCTGACGTCCGGAAAGTCGGCCGCGCTAATCGTCGCTTTTGTGCGCGTCGCGGTGGGTGCGTTGTGGGCCGGCGTCCGGCTATTTTCGG
>JAKIXW010000363.1 GCA_022708865.1 Acidobacteriota bacterium | reverse complement strand
TAGGCCTGGGCAGGGACCACCAGCGGATCGCCCGACTGGACCTTCTTCATGTGGTCGCTCATGATCCGATCCCGAGGCCCGCGAAGTTGCCATCCTCGTAGACCTTCTCGACGTAGGCGGCGACGGGCTGCTTGACCAGCGTGTTACTGGCGGCGTCCTCGGCGTCGGCGTACCGGACCCACAGGTACTCCCAACCCTTCTTCGAGATGCCCGTGATCGGTCCGACCGTGATTCCGGTGCGGTTGGGGCTGCCGGCGAACTTGAAGGTAATCTCCCAGTCCTCGCCCGCCCCGCGCTGGCTTCCGGAGGCCCCGAGGAACAGGCACTCGCCTGCCGCCAGCCCGCGGAAACTGGCGTTGTTGACCTTGCCGGTGAGATTGAACAGCGTGCCCTTGTAAGCGTTGGTCACCTGGGCGGCCGGCAGGTAGTGCGTCTCGGAGAAGTTGTAGACCGGCACGGTGATGTCCACGCCCTCGACGTTGTCGTGCGTGACGCCAATCGCGCCCTTGAAGTCCGGGGCCGTGCCGCTGGCGGCGTGACGGCTGATCGTCTGGATGGCCTGCGTGATGTGCTGCGTGCCGCCGCCGGTGTCGAAGGAGAATTGCGCGGGGTCGCCCGTCTCCGGCTCCTCCTTCACCCCGAACTGGACGGTGACCTCCCAGATACACGCGCCGAGGTTGGCCGTGTCGACGTGGACCGGCTCCAGCGAGATGTTCTTGCGGACCAGATCGCCGTAGGTGGACGGCGTGGAACTGCCCGCCAGGATGCGGGCGGAGTTTTCGTCGGCCACGCCGCGCAGGGTGTAGATGAACTCCGCCGACTCGGCCGTGCCACTGGGGCCGGTGGTGATCTTGCGACTGTCGTACTTCTCTGTCAGCATCGAAGGCGGCCCTCCATCACTGTGGGTCCGACGGGGATTTCTTCTGCGCAGATTGCCGCATCGCGGGTATAAGGATGCGAGGTGGAAAACATGGGCAGACTACTACTTCCGATCATCCTCGCCGCGTCCTGTCTGTTTGGGGGCTGCACGATCAAACGCATTGTCGCACCACTTGAAGGTTCGGTGGTCGATGCCACTACAGGCACGCCAATCAAGTCCGCCAATGTGAAGGCGAAGTACTTCAATTCAGAACGTACCGCCCGAACTGATTCGGAAGGTCGCTTCTCGTTTGGGCCAAAGCACATGCTCTTCACATTGGTGCCCGTCCATCTTGACCGTGTATGCATCTTCTCGCTCCACGTGGAAGCCGACGGCTACGAGGCAGCCGAACTCTTGTCTGTCAGGCATCCCCAATCCTCTTCGCCTGAAGCGCCTGCCCGTGTGCTCGACCCACACATGTCAGGCGGGCATGGGATCACTTACACGGGCAAGACGTTGGTCATTGCCCCGATCCAACTCACGCCAAGGCAACGACTATGCAACGACTGAGTCTGCTTCTCATCTTGACTGCCGCCTGCCTGCTTGGCGGATGCACAGTTGTCAGCGTCGTTCCGACGATCAACGGGACAGTTGTTGACGGTGTCACGGGCGATCCGATCCCTTCGGCCGTCGTAGAGATCGAGTACTGCGACGGCACTCGAACGGATCGCACGGACTCTGCCGGGCAGTACGCCTTCCCACCCAGGAACCGCGCGTACCTTCGGTTCATCAATGCCCATGTGGATCGCGACTCGTGGTTCACGCTGAACGTCAAGGTCGATGGCTACCAGCCGCTGTCCACGCCACGGAGTTCGGCCCATTTCCCGACGCATGGGATGAGCTGGACGGGGAAGATCTTCCAGATTGATCCTCTGCGCCTCAGCCCAAATTCCGCAGATAGTCCCTAACGCTGTCTCGTGCATGGTTACTCTCACGCGAACGTCAGGCCGCCGGTGGTCGCGGCCTGGACGAGCTTTTTGGTGTTCTTTGCGGTCTCCTCGGACGCCTTGGCGGTGCGGTCGGCGGCGTCCCCGGCGGCAAGCCCGCGCACGGCGGCGGCATTGAACGTGCCCTTGACGCCGATCTTCGCCGCCTCGGCCCCGACCATGTCGCCGATGTCGCCCAGACCGGCCAGGGCGTCGCGGGCCTTGTTGATGATGTCGTCGGGACCTTGCAGGCCTTCAGGCCCCGGCTCAGCCTCCTTGGCCTCGCGTTTCTTCTTGGCCGACTCGATGGCGTCACGCCACTCCTTGCGCGCCTTGGCGAGGTCCTGCTCGTTGTCGGCCATGCGGTTGGCGTACTCGGTGTCGAGCTCGCGGTGCTTCTCCAGGTTCTGCCGGCCGATCTCGCCGAGCGTCGCCTCGTGAACCGCCGACGCCCGTCGGCGCTCGGCTTCACGCTGGGCCTCGCGTTGGGCGGTCTTGCGTTTCTGCTCGTCCTCGATGCGGGCGATGGCGGCCTGCTTCTGCTCCTCGACCAGCTTGTTCTCGGCCTCCAGGTCGACCGAGTCGTCGAAGAGGCTCTTGATCCAGTTCCACGCCTTCTGCGCTCCGGCCTTGATGGATTCCCACGTGCGGGCGAAGAACGACGTGAAGTCCGTCCAGAGCTTGGAGAAGAACGCGGTGGTCTCGATCCAGCCGACCTCCAGGGCGTGCCAGACGATCTCAGCGACGGCCAGCAGGCCGTGCCAGGCGTCATAGCCGATTTTGATGAAGAAGTTGCGGAAGTTCAGCCACGCCTTCTCCAGGAAGTTCACACCCCGCGTCCACTCCATCTTGATCGTCAGCCACAGAATTTTC
>JAKIXW010000362.1 GCA_022708865.1 Acidobacteriota bacterium | reverse complement strand
CAGAACCTCGCTGACGGGCAGGCCGGAGAACGACACACCGAAGTCGCCGCGCAGGATGCCGCCGAGGTAGTGCGCATACTGCAGCCAGAATGGTTGGTCGAGGTGGTACTGCGCGCGAAGTTGGGCCACCACACCGGGGCTCAGCGGGCGGTCGCCGCCGAGCGCGGCGACCGGATCCCCCGGCAGCAGGAAGACCATGGCATGGATCAGCAGCGTCGCCCCGAAGAACACCGGCACCATCACCGCCACCCGGCGCGCGAGGTAGGCCCACATCTCAGGAACCGGACATCAGGACTTGACGATGTTCTCGTAGTCCGGCAATCCGTTCCACGTCATCACCACGTTGTCGACGGCCGCTGAGCGGCCTGCAGCGCCGATGTAGTCCCACAGCGGCACCACCGGCATGTCCTCGAGCAGGATCTGCTGCGCGGTGTTGGTCAGCGCCTGCGACTCCGGCAGTGTCGCCGCGGCCTGCGCCGCGGTCACCGCGCCGTCGAACTCGCGGTTGGAGTAGTCGACGTCGTTGGAGCCGGCGCCGGTGACGAACAACGGCTCCAGGAATTCCAGCATCGACGGGTAGTCGCCCTGCCAGCCGGCCCGGAAGGCGGTGCCGATGGTGCGGTCGGTGATCTGGGTGCGCATCGCGGCGAACGTCGGCTGCGGAGCACCGACGGCGTCGATGCCCAGGGTGTTCTTCAGGCTGTTGGCCACCGCGTCCACCCACTCCTGGTGCCCGCCGTCGGCGTTGTAGGCGATGACGTACTGGCCGCTCCACCGCGAGATGGCGTCGGCCTTGGCCCACAGCGCGCGGGCACGGTCCGGGTTGTAGTCCAGCGCATCGTTGCCGGCCAGGTCGGCGCTGAATCCGGGCAACGAGCTTGCGGTGAAATCCCTTGCTGGAGAGCGGCTTCCGCTGAAAATCTGCTCGCAGATCTGTGGTCGGTTGATCGCCGCGGACAGGGCCAGCCGGCGCAGCCGGCCTTCCTCGCCGCCGAAGTGATCGAGCCGCAGCGGCGTGTCCAGGGTCTGGTTCTGCGCCACGGGCCCGGTCATCGCCCGGTCCCCGAGATCCTTGCGGAAGGTGGGCAGCGCACTGGTCGGCACGGTGTCGAGCACGTCCAGGTTGCCGGCCAGCAGATCGGCGTAGGCGGTATCGAGGTTGGCGTAGAACACCATCCGCAGGCCCTTGTTCCGGGCCGGGCGACTGCCGTGGTAGTCCGCATTGGGCACCAGGTCGATGCGCACGTTGTGCTGCCAGGCGTCGCCGCCGGCCAGGCGGTAGGGGCCGTTGCCCACGGGGTGCCGTCCGAAGGCGGCCATGTCGGCGAAGGCCACCTGCGGCAGCGGATAGAACGGGGTGAACGCCAGCCGCTGGGTGAAATCGATGGTCGGCGCCTTGAGCCGCACGGTGAACTCGGTGTCGTTGAGGACCGCCAGGCCCGACATCGTCTGCGCGGTCGGCTTCTCACCGGCCACCTCGTCGAACCCGACGATCGGCGAGAAGAAGCTCTGCTGCAGTTGGCCGTTGGTGCTCAGCGCACCGTAGTTCCACGCGTCGACGAACGACTTCGCCGTCACCGGTGTCCCGTCGGTGAACTTCCAATCCGGTTGGAGCGTGATGTGGAAGTTGACGTTGTCGGTGGTGTCGATCGACCGGGCGACCTCGTTGGTGGGATTGCCGTGGGCGTCATACGACATCAGGCCGGCGAAGAGCCGGTCGATGATCCGGCCGCCGTTGTTCTCGTTGGTGTTGGTGGGAATCAGCGGGTTCTGCGGTTCGCCCCCGTTGACCGTCACCACGCCCTGCCCCGCGCCGGGACCACCCGCCCCGCCGCACGCGGTGACGACCATCAGTACCAGGACACACATCGCGGTCACCGCAATTCGCAACCGCAGCACTGGCCCACCCTTTCCGCACCCGCGTCGCCGGACCGTTCGGCCCACGGGGCGCGACCGTTCGGCGCACACCACCCGCCGTCCGCGGTCAGGGGGTGTGAGTTGCCAACGTTGATGCAACGTTGAGTGACTACGCTCACAAGCATGACCGAGACGCACACTGAAGTTCAGTCATGCTATCCGCCATCGGCGGAGTTCGCGGCGAACGCGAACGCATCACAGGAACTGTATGACGCGGCCGAGGCCGACCGGCTGGCGTTCTGGGCCGAGCAGGCGAATCGGCTCACCTGGGACACCCCGTTCACCGAGGTGCTCGACTGGTCGGAGGCGCCGGTCGCCAAGTGGTTCGTCGGCGGCAAGCTGAACGTCGCCTACAACTGTGTGGACCGGCATGTCGAGGCCGGCAACGGTGCCCGGGTCGCCATCCACTGGGAGGGCGAACCGGTGGGCCCCGAACCAGGCAATGCACGCGACATCACCTACGCCGAACTCAAGGACGAGGTGTGCCGGGCCGCCAACACCCTGACCGAACTCGGCCTCAGAGCCGGTGACCGCGTCGCCATCTATATGCCGATGGTGCCCGAGGCCATCGTCGCGATGCTGGCGTGTGCGCGCCTCGGGGTGATGCACAGCGTGGTCTTCGCAGGATTTTCTGCGGCAGCACTGCGAGCCCGCATCGACGACGCCGCGGCCAAGATGGTGATCACCACCGACGGGCAGTTCCGTCGGGGTGCGGCCGCGCCGCTGAAGGCCGGCGTGGACGAGGCACTGGCCGGGCTCGGCGACGACAGCCCCGTCGAGCACGTTCTGGTGGTGCGCCGCA
>JAKIXW010000361.1 GCA_022708865.1 Acidobacteriota bacterium | reverse complement strand
AGCCGCTCCGGTAATCCAGGGCGTCCGCTATTCCGCTGGGCGGAAAAAGGGCTCAACCGTGCCACTGAGCTTGACGACCATCGGATTTCCGCGGCGGTCCTTGGCAGTAGGGACTTCAACACGGACCCAACCCTCGGCCACGTTGTATTCGTGAACATTGGTTTTCTCGACGCCATTGAAGCGAATACCGACGTCACGGCGAAGCACCTCTTCGCTATAGAAGGCGCTGCGCGGGTCGATGGAGAGCTGATTCGGTGGGACGTCGGTGTTCTGATCGTCGGGCATGGAGGGCCTTCGCTGAATGCTGGGTCAGTTCTGGGTTTGATTCTCTACGAAGCTACCCGACCCCCGCGGACCGGGTTACCCATGGCATTTCGTCGCAGGCCTATCGCAGGACTTAGCAAGCAAACAAAAAACCCGCTCCGATTTTCTGTTCAGAGCGGGTTTCCAGGAGTGGAGCTAAGGGGATTCGAACCCCTGACCCCCACACTGCCAGTGTGGTGCGCTACCAACTGCGCCATAGCCCCTGAAGTTGTGCGGTACGAAGTTACACCACCGTACCCGCGCGCCTCAAAACCGCTGTTCAGAGGCTCGTTAATCAACTGTTCACGGGGTCAAACCCGCGGATCCACCGGGTTGACCCGGTTGACGATCAGCGGATCGGAGTTGGTGAACGGGAAGTCGGGCAGGTCGTCGATGTGGACGTTGAACGTCGCGGCGAGCACTTCCCGGGAGTACGCGCTGGCCGAAGCCCGGTAGCCGATATCGCCTGGCGTCGGCTGGTCGAAGAAGATCGCGAAGTGCAGATCCGGCGCGTCGATCACCTCGATGTGATGCGGGTAGGCCCGCGGGATGAAGTACATGTCGCCCTGCTCGAGATACCAGGTGTCCAGGCTGCCGTCGGGATCCATCACCGTCATCCGCGAGCTGCCGGTTGCCACGTAGCCCATCTCGGCGGTGATGGGATGCCAATGTGGTTCGCGCATACCGTCTTCGCGGATCCGCAGTGAGTACATGGACAGATCTTTCAGCGCCGGCCAGTACTGCACCCGCGCCAGCCGTGCCGAGCCGACCGCGCTGCCCACCTGCGGGCTCTGCGCCTCGACGGCGAACTTGTGCGGATCGTTGAAATGCGCCGACGCCGGCACCGACGGATCGCCGGTGCGGGCCGCCAGGCGACGGTCGGTGGTGTCCCGCCGGATCTTCGCGAAATCGGACGCCGGCAGGTCGTAGGTGTTGCCCAGCACGGCGTCGGTCATCGCGCCGAACGCGGCGCCGAAGCCGAAATCCTCTGGGCGCTCGTGCCGGAACGCCAGGATGAACTCCGCCGCGCCCTCCCCGATGTTCTCGATATGGTGCAACGACCCCGAGTCGATGTGGAACATCTCGCCCGGCCCGACGGTGAACGAGGAGAACACGTTGTAGCTGTCGAGCACCGACACCAGCGAGGTGCCGGAGATGCAGTAGGTCAGCTCGTTGGCGTTCGCGTGCCAGTGCGGGGTGCGCATCGCACCGGGGTTGAGCACCAGCCGTTTGATCGACAGGCCCGACAGGATCGGGAGCTGATCGGCGGTCACCCGCTGGATCGAACCGAGGTCGGATTCCTCCACCAGCTCACCGTCGGACAACAGCGAGAGGGAATGTGCGCGGGGATCGAGCTTCGGGGTCATGCCCGACATCCTTCCCGAAAACAGCCCGCCGCTACGGCAATTCGTCGGCGCAGTCCGGGCCCAATGGCCGCATCGGGGTGTGCCCGACTGCGGTGGCCGGCCGGGTTTCCGGCGCGAACAGCCAACCGACGGCCGCTGCCAGCAGGATCGCGCCCGTGACGACGAACGCGGCGCCGAAGCCCACATGCTGTGCGATCTGGCCGAGGGCGAACGACCCTACGATGCCGCCCAGGTCGGACGTCATCTGGAAACCGGCGACCGCGGTACCGCCGCGCGCCTTATTGCCCACCACGTCGGCCACGGCCGCCTGCTGCGGCGAGATGAACATGCCGGTGGCGGCGCCCGTCACATACGCGGCCACCAAGAACAACGGCATGGACGTCATGAAGCCCACCGCCACCGTCGACAGCGCCGACACCGTCAGGCCCACGATCATCAACATGCGCCGGCCCACCCGGTCGGACAGATAGCCGCTGGGCACCACCGCCGAGACGTTGCCGATCGCGAACGTCGCCAGCGCTACCCCGGCCATCCGCGCACCCTGACCGAGGGCGTCGACGACGAACAGCGGCACCAGCGCGATCCGCAACCCGATCGACGACCAGCCGGTGGCGAAGTTCGAGAACAATGCGGCGACGTACGCGCGGTTGCGCAGGACGGTGCGCATCGCCACCGTCGGTTCGTCGCTGAGCTCGGGAGCGGCCACCGCCGAATGCCGCAGGCTGACGAACACCACTGCGGCCGCTACCAGCAGCGCCGCGCCGTAGATCAGGAACGGCGCGGATAGACCCAGGCCGGCGGTGAGTGAGCCCAGCACCGGGCCGCCGACCGAACCCACCAGGAATCCCGACGCGAACAGCCCCGCGACGCGGCCGCGGGCGTCCGGCGGCGAGATCCGGATCATCAGGCCCAGCGAGGACACCGTGAACATGGCCGACCCGATCCCACCGGCCGACCGGAACAGCAGCAGCTGGGTGTAGGTCTGCGCGAACGCGCACGCGCCGGTCGAGACTGCGACGATCAGCAGTCCGCTGATGTAGATCCGCCGCTCCCCCAGCC
>JAKIXW010000360.1 GCA_022708865.1 Acidobacteriota bacterium | reverse complement strand
CCGTGCAGCTGTGGTTCCGGCCGGACGAGCCGGCCCTGGGCTGGGACCGTCCGGGCGTCACCGTGAGCGCCTACCTGCGGCCGTTCGAGACGTGGGCGTCGATGCCACAAACCCTGTGGGCCGAGGAATGGCCCGACGACGACCGGCCCGGCACGGTGGCGTATTTCTGCGGCAGCCTGGACGCGCCGTGGCCGACGTCCGAGCCGGCCGAGGGGTACACCCGCCGGCTCGACGAGCAGGTGCATGCCGAGGCGGCCGCCTACTTCGAGCGCAACCTGGGCCTCTATTTCCCGAATGCGTTCGGCGAACAGGGTTTCGACTGGTCACTGCTGCACGGAGTGACCGAGCAGCGGGGTGCCGCGGCACTGCGCACGCAGCATGTCAGCGTGAACATCGATCCGTCCGACCGCTATGTGCAGTCCGTGCCCGGCTCCGACCGGTACCGGCTGCGCCCCGACGAGAGCGGCTACGACAATCTGTTCCTCGCCGGCGACTGGACCGACTGCGGCATGAACGCGGGCTGCATCGAGGCCGCCACGATGTCGGGACTGCAAGCCGCCAACTGCGTGCTGGGCCACGGCAGGTTCTATCGCGTGCGCGGCTACTGGCTGCCCTGAGCTCGAGGTCCGCCCGCGGCCTGCCGCTCCCGGTAGGCCGCCACGTGTTGGCGGTTGCCGCAGTTGCCGGTGTCGCAGAAGATCCGCGACCGGTTGCGGGACAGGTCGACGAGCACCGCCTCGCAGTCCGGCGCGGCGCAGATCTTCAGCCGCCGTAGTTCGCCGCCGCGGATCAGGTCGGCCAGGGCCATCGCCATCTCGGCCCCCATTCGCTGGGCCAGTGGATCGTGGATGGACGCCAGGTGCAGATGCCAGTCGGGCATCTCGGGGTGGCGGGTCAGCCACGGCGCGGCCTGGGTGTCGCTCAGCAGCGCGTTGACCTGACCGACGGTGCGCTCTTCGTCCGCGTCATCGCCCGCGTCCCCCGCGTCCCGCCAGATCTGGCCGACGCGTTCCCGCAGCCGGTGCACCGCGACCAGTTCGTCGGCGTCGCGGTCCCGGCGGCCGGTCCAGCCCCACTCCTGCAGGTATTCATCCAGGGCCCGCTGGTCGGCCAGGTCGTCGGCGTCGTGCACCCGGTTCGAGTTCACCAGGGCACCGGCGGCCCGCAGGGTGAGCTCCGTGTCATGACTGAAATTCATTTGACTCCTTACGGGCCTGGTCCCTAGGCTGGTCATGACCAAATCGGATTTTACTCATTACATTGGAGGTGTGCCGTGCTGATGGTGAAACCGGAGGCCCCGGATACCCGGTTCTCCCGCGGGCTCGCCTTCGCACTCACCTCCGCACTGACCTTCGCGCTCTCCGGACCGTTCGCCAGGGCCCTGATGGACGCCGGCTGGACCCCTACCGCTGCCGTCATCGCCCGACTGGCCGGCGGCGCGATCGCCCTGGCCGCCGTCGCCACCGTCGTGCGCCCGCAGTGGATCGCCGAGGCCCGCCGACATGCCGGCACCGTCGTGCTCTACGGGGCCATCCCGATCGCGGGTGCCCAACTGTGCTACTACAACGCCGTCGCCCACCTGTCGGTGGGCGTGGCCCTGCTGCTCGAGTACACCGCGCCGATCCTGGTGGTCGGCTGGATCTGGGCGACCACCCGTCGGCGCCCCGGCACCGCGACCCTGGCCGGCATGCTGCTGGCGATCGCGGGAATCACGTTGGTGCTCAACGTCTTCGGAGACGGCCCGACCCAGGTGAACACCGTCGGCGTGCTGTGGGCGACGGGGGCGGCGATCTGCGCGGCCTGCTACTTCATGATGAGCGCGGCGGCCACCAACACCGCGACGGGCACCGGGGACAGCCTGCACCCGCTGACCCTGGCGACCGGTGGCCTGCTCGTCGGTGGTGCCGTGGTCACCGCGCTCGGCGTCACCGGAATCCTGCCGCTGGCGTTCAGCACCGCCGACGTCACGGTCGCCGGGATCACCGCACCGTGGTTCGCCGCGGTCCTGGTGCTCGGCCTGTTCAGCACCGCGATCGCCTACACCCTGGGCATCGCCGGGGTGGCGCGGCTGCGGCCCGGCTTCGCCTCCCTGGTCGGCCTCTCCGAGGTGCTCTTCGCGGTGCTGTGGGCCCGGGTGCTGATCGGCGAGGCCATGTCGGCCGGCCAGGCGCTCGGCGCGGCGGTGGTGTTGGCCGGCCTCATCCTGGCCCGGCCTCGGTAGCATTTCCGACGTGCGCATCCTGACTGCTCTGGCCACCGCCGGCCTGCTGGCCCCCGTGATCCTCCACACACCGGCACCGGCCGCCCACGCCGACGACTGCCCGGACATCGAGGTCGTGTTCGCCCGCGGCACCACCGAGCCCCTGGGCCTGGGCCGGGTGGGTGGTGCCTTCGTCAACGACCTGCGAGCCCGCGTCGGCGAGCGCACCGTCGGCACCTACGGCGTGAACTACCCGGCCACCTACGACTTCCGGACCGCGGCCCGACTGGTCCTCGGCGGCTTCTCCCAGGGTGCGGCGGTGGTCGACGTCATCGCCGAGCTGCCGGTCCCGGCGGCGGGTTTCACGCTCCCGCTACCGGCCAGCGCCCCGGATCACGTCGCGGCCATCGCGCTGTTCGGCAACCCCAGCGCCAAGGCGGGCCTGCCGTTGACCATGAGCCCCACCTGGGGCGCCCGATCCATCGACCTGTGTCTGCCCGACGACGCCGTCTGCGACACCCTGGGCACCAACGTCGCGGTGCACAGCACCTACCCCGAGTCC
>JAKIXW010000035.1:8188-21065 GCA_022708865.1 Acidobacteriota bacterium | reverse complement strand
TTTGCCTGCCGCTACACTGCCGACTTGTGTCTCGGTCTAGAAATTTGCCAGCGGGGACGTGAGATGGAACGACCAGCCGCGGCGGCACTGGCATTCGACGCCGACGAAACCTTCGCGATGCGCCTCAACCGGCTCTTCGACACCATCCGCGCGCCCGGGGCCGACCGCCCGTACTACAGCAGCGAGGTGTTGGACTTTCTGTCGGCGCGCGGTTTCAAGTTCTCCGCGCCCTACCTCTCACAGCTGCGCAGCGGGGTCCGCGCCCGGCCCTCCACCCGGTCGGTCGAGCTGATCGGCGAATTCTTCGGCGTCGATCCGGACTATCTGGCCGGCACCGCCGACATCGCCTACACCAGGCTGCTCGACGACGACCTCGACTGGCTGGCCCTCGCGCACGATTCACGGGTACGCCGGATCACCACCGCGCTGATCGGCCTGCCAGAACCGGTCCGCGAGCAGCTACTGCACGCTGCGACCCAGCGCCCACCAGCAGCGCCGAGCAAGTGACCCGGGATCGGGCGACCGATCGACAGCCGGCCCCGAGGCCAATCACCCTCTGGGAAAACAACTCTCGCTCCTCTTCCCGGGCCTGTCGGAAATACCGGAACCGGCGCCAGCCGTGGTGTCCGCTGCCGCCGCCGGTTCGCGGGTCGACCCGTGCGGATTCCCGCGTCGTCGTCGCGGACTCGGTCTTGGCATCGGAGTCGGGCGGCATCGACCTTGGTATCGACTGCGGACGCGACGGCAACATCTTTGGTCACGTTGGGTCATCGGCTGCCGATACCACGGCGGATGAAACGGCTGCGGAGTCGGTCTTGACCGCATGTGCCGCAGTGGTTTTTGGAGCCACGACATCGACACTGACGGCCGCTGACGCGGTCGCAGCGGTCGTGCCCGCACTCCGGCCATCGTCGAGCTGGCGAAGGCGGGAGTGGACCGCCCCCTGGCGAGTCGTCCCATTCATGGATGGCGCGAGTTGATGAGGATGCTCGCGTAACCGCTTGAGCCGTTGATGTGTCGGCCTTTTGGTCGGCCACCCCCGAGCACTGTTCAACTACGCTGCGGCCAGCTTCACTTGGCGCGAGCTGCGTCAGCCTTGGGCGCTCCCCACGATTTGCGGGTCCAGAAGGCGTCCAGGTTGGATCGCATCTCATCGAGACCAGCCGGGGTGGGCGTGCGGTCGATCGCGGATCGTGTTGCCTTGACGGTCTTTTCGATGGTCTGCTCGGCCTGCTTGCTCGTCAGGCCCCATGTTTTCGCTTCGGCGACAAGGTCATCGAGCTCGACGGCGCTGATCTGGGTCTTGCCGTTGATCGTGTGCCCGGTGCTGCCGAACTGCCCGGCGATGAACATGACCGGGGCGACGTCATACAGCGGGGCCAGCGATACTTCGCCGCGGTTGCCGATCAGCAGCGAGTAGTTCTTCGAGTGCGCGTCGGCGTTTCCCACGATGACGTTGAAGGTGACCGCCCGCAGCAGCGCGGTGCGCAACTCGGTGGGATCGTCGAGGGCCTGCGGGGCGGCGCGCGCGATGACCCGGGACAGTCGCGACCCCTCTGTGCGCGCGGCGCGGGTCGTTTCGTACTTGTCGGCCGGGGCCAGGCCGAGCACCTGACAGAAGTCCTCCTGGTGGATTCGCCCACCCGAAGGATCGCGGTCATAGCGGGCCAGCACGATCGCCACGCGGCCGTCGAAGTCCTCGATCCGCGACCGAGCAGCGGGCAAGCCAGCAGCCGCGGCCACCCGCAGCGCCCAGTCCTCAGCATGGATCAGGTGCGGGATCACGCCGTGCAGCGGTTCGGGTTTGACGATGTGCGTGGACGCCGCCCCGTGCTGCGGCAGTCCCCACCGGCCGTCACCGAGGTCGGTCAACAAAACCTTGTCCTGGATCCCGGCCAACGACGCCTGCGGCGCCGCTCCGTCGGGCAGGTTGTAGGCGGGAAGGTCGGCGACGATTCGGTTGACCTCCGCCGTGGTGAGTTCGCGCACCGTGGGCTGCGGCGGGGACGCCCCGACGGGCAGGAATTGAACGGCGCCGGCGCAATCCCCGCCGGCCTCACGGAGCAGTGCCATCAGGTCAGTGGTCGCCACGCCCAGCGCAGAAGCCATCTGTTGGCGCAGATTGCCCTCGGGCAGCAGGCCGTCGAGGAAATTGGTCGCCGGTAGGCGTCCGCCCACGGCGTCGGCGATCGGCGTCGGTGACAGGGGCAGAGCCAGCGAGAGTATCCGCCGTCCCGCACCGTAGGTGTCGAGCGCTTCCTCACTGAATTCGAGGCGGTAGTGGATGCTTCGCGGACTCGGCTGGCTCAGCTGTGCCAGCCGAGTGCCGTAGAGCCACACATCCAGTGGTTCGACGCGTCTAGCCATCGGTCACCTCGAGGCGCGCGAACTTGGGGACCGCTGCGAGTGCGATGCCGCATTCGGCCAGTGCGCGCAGCGCGGTGTCGATGGAGACGGCGTCGCCGCGCTCCATGCGCGAGATGGTCATGCGGGAGACGCCGAGGCGGTCGGACAGGTCTGACTGCTGCAGTCCACGGCTGCGTCGGGCCTCGCGGATAACCCGGCCGAGCCCCTCAGGGTCGGTGACCCACGACCATCGTTGATGATTCATATTTGTATCTTACCGACAAAATGGGCCCGATGACACAAATATATAGCTTTGCGCGACCGGCGTGCCGATGATCGGTATATGTATCACAGGCTCGCCGGTTCCTAAAGCACGTTGCCGGCAAATCAACGAGCCAGAGTGCGCAGTGCGAGTTAGGGCTAATGTCGTAACATTTTTAGAAACTGGGCTCCGACCTGGTGGTCCCGGCTGGGTTCGAACCAGCGACCTTCCGCGTGTGAGGCGGACGCTCTTCCACTGAGCTACGAGACCGTCGCAACATCGTCGACCCCGGTCCAACGAGATCGAACGAGGTGGAACACTAACACGGCGACCCCGATGGACTGGAATCCGTCTCGCCCGCTCACTCGCCCCCCGTGCGACGTCCTCAGGGAGTAGCTTCGGCCGGGTGAAGCGTCTCTCGTTGCTGGTCGGGGTGGCTGCGCTCGGCTTGGTCACCGCACCGGTCGCAGCCGCCGATCTGCAGTCGTTCACCTCACCGAGCGGCAACATCGGCTGCATCATGGACGCCCAATACCTGCGCTGCGACATCGAGGAACGCGACTGGTCGCCACCACCGCGGCCGACGGACTGCCCCAGCTTTACGGGCTACGGCCAGGGCATCGGGCTGGATCCACACGGGCCGCCAGCGTTCGTGTGCGCCGGGGACACCACGCTGCACGCCGGGCCGGCCCTGGACTACGGGAAGACGCAGCGAGCCGGCGGATTCACCTGCGGGAGCGACGAGGCCGGGATGCGTTGCGCCAACGCCGACGGGCACGGCTTCCGGCTGTCCCGACAGAGCTACGACATCTTCTAGACCTCGTCCGAGCCTTTCCAGTCCGCTTGCGCGACCAGGGATTTGTGCCCGCCAGCCCGCGTGGACTATCGTCGTGCATCGCGACGGGCGACGATCTCGCCCGTGGCACGCGGATGTAGCGCAGTTGGTAGCGCATCACCTTGCCAAGGTGAGGGTCGCGGGTTCGAATCCCGTCATCCGCTCGAAGGTGCGATTCGCATCAACCCCAGCGGTGGAGTGGCCGAGTGGTGAGGCAACGGCCTGCAAAGCCGTGCACACGGGTTCGATTCCCGTCTCCACCTCCAAAAGTTCGACCCCCGCGCGATTAGCTCAGCGGGAGAGCGCTTCCCTGACACGGAAGAGGTCACTGGTTCAATCCCAGTATCGCGCACCATTGTTTGTGCAGGTCAGAGTAGTCAAATAGCCCAGCCAATAAGGGCTGGCACCACATACGCACTACATCGACACCACCAGAGCGGACTTCCCCAGGAAGGGAAACCGCCCGTGGCGCCCGCAGGCGCCGAGCCGAGCAAACCGGTCGAGTTGGCCCAGATGGACGTCTGCGTCGCGAACGCGGGCGCTCCGGATCCGACAAGGTCGCCCGCGCAAGCTGCTGCAAATCCCTCGGCGGGACGTTCGCCACCACCGCCCAGGGAACGGCGTCGTGTCAATTCCCCGACGGGCGCACCTGGAGCGCGTCCGCTCCCCTGGCGCCAGCACCGACGGCGGTCCAGCCGCCCGGGGTGGACACCCACGCGGTCCAATAGCCGAACTCCACGAAATACCCTCTGGATCAGCGCTTTTCGTGACCGCTGCCGAAGTAGGCAGCCATCCGGACTCTCAGCCACACCGGTGCGGGATGGCGACCGATTGGAGCACCCGGTGCCGTGATGATCGCCGCCACCGCATTGGCGGCACCCGGTACGGCAGACCCAAACAGCCGCCGGGTCAGGCGTTCACGAACTGTGTTCTGGCCGCCTGGGACAACAACCCCTCGATGGATTACGCCCAGAAGCAGAGGCTCGCCGAGGATTGCTGCCCGAACGTCACCCACCGGCCGTGCCACCGTGCGCGACGGGCGTGATTCCGCCCCAAGAACGCCGCCCGGATCAGCACCGGGGACAACCCCGACCCCGCCCGGCGGCGACACTCCGGAGCGTGTTCGCGGACAGTTTGGGACGGCGAGCTCGGACGAGGAGTGACCGGGCCTGCAGGATTTGCCCGGCTACCACACCGCGAAGATTGCGGCACAACGGCGAACCAACGTGAGGGCGCGGTCGGAGCACCATTTCTGCCCGGATTTGACTACTGCTGTGTCACAGATAACAATTTCACAGCCAAGCGTGTGTTTGTTGCCAGAATGCATGGATACAGGTGAACAATGGAGTTCGCCCGGCATTGAGGAAGTGATGACAACGATGTCAACCACCATGATGGCCGTTCTGTATCTGGCCTGCGGGCTGGTCTGCACCACGCTGGCAGTCGACGCGGCCGATCATTTCTCCCAGCGCCAGCCCGTCCCACATCGCACGACCTATGCCGTCGTCTCCGGACTGCTCTGGCCGGTCGTCCTGACTGGGCTGGTTCAGCTCGGCGTGATCGTCGCTGTAGCCCGCCAGATCAGCCGCAGCCGCCTGCGCACCACGCGCACCCTGATCCCCTCCTGACACCGGCAACCCGTCGAACCGCCGAGCCCCGATGTGCCATCATGCGAACATGCGCCGTTGGCTGATGATCCTGATCGCGGTCCTCCCGATGCTGGCCCTGGCCACCCCACCGGCCAACGCGGCCCCGGCCCAGACCACGGTCGAAACACCCATCGGCCGCCCCGGTGACACACTGCGCATCCACGACGGCAACGTGATCGCGGACGTCACCGTCGTCAGCGTGACGCCCTCGGAGATCCCGCCCGGCTGGGGCTACCCGCCCCGCCCGCCGCGCGAGCAGGTCTGGCGCGCCAACGTCGTCGTCCACGCGGTCAGCGCGCCGACACCGGGCGCCATTCCCGGCACCTTCCAGTTCCGCGGGGTGACACCCACCGGCGATGCCTACGAGCCCCGCGCCACCGACGACCCCGCCGACCTGAACGCCGCGCTGGCCAACGCGACACCCGGAGCGACGGTGGCGGGCGCGGTGTTCTGGGACTGCTACCGCGACCTGGTGTCGCACGTGGTGCTCATCAACAAGAAGACCGGGATCCACCTGGCCCAGTGGAACCTGTAGTCGTCAGCCCGGCCGCTCCCGCCGATCTGCCAGAGCTGGCCGCCGTCGCTGCCGCGACCTTCCCACTGGCCTGCCCGCCGACGTCCACCGCCGAGGACATCGCCGCGTTCGTGGCGGAGAACCTGTCCGCCGCACGGTTCGCCGAATACCTCGCCGATGCGGACCGAGCAGTGTTCGTCGCGCGCCAGGGAACCCGAATCCTGGGCTACGCCATACTGATTCACGCCAGACCGACCGACGCCGACGTGCGCGCGGCGCTGCCGGACGGCCCGGTGACCGAATTGTCCAAGATCTACGTCGCACCCGACGCGCACGGTGGCCCGGTCGCGGCCGCGTTGATGCGCGCGGCCATCGACGACACCCGGGACCGCGGCACCGGCACGCTGTGGCTCGGGGTCAACCAGCAGAACGAACGCGCCCAGCGGTTCTACCGCAAGCACGGCTTCACGATCAGCGGCACCAAGACGTTCCGGCTCGGCGACACCCTGGAGAACGACTACGTGATGACGCGGTGACCCGCGTCGATACCGGCGGCGGTCAACGCCAACAACCGTGAGGTCGCCCGCAAGTACTTCTTGCGGTAGCCGCCGGCGAGCATCTCCTCGGCGAACACGGTGTCGAGCTTGTCCCCCGACGCCACCACCGGCACGCCCGCGTCGTAGAGCCGATCGGTCAGCGACACCAGCCGCAGCGCGACCGCCTGATCATCCAGGGCGTGCACTCCGGTCAGGAACACCTCGCGCACACCCTCGATCAGCGTCAGGTACCGCGACGGATGCATCGTGGCCAGGTGCGCGCACAGCTCGTCGAAGTTGTCGAGGGTGGCTCCGGGCACGGCCGCGGCCGCCGCCGTCACCTGCTCGTCGGTCATCGGCTCGGGCGCCGGTGGCAACCCGCGGTGCCGGTAGTCCGGCCCCTCGATCCTTACCGTGGTGAAAATCGTTGCGAGCGTGTTGATCTCGCGCAGGAAGTCCTGCGCCGCGAACCGGCCCTCACCGAGTTGTTCGGGCAGCGTGTTCGACGTGGCCGCGACCGACACGCCCCGCTCGACCAGCGCCGACAGCAGCCGCGAGACCAGCGTGGTGTTGCCCGGGTCGTCGAGCTCGAACTCGTCGATACACACCACCACGTATTCGGCCAGCAGGTCGATGCACTCGGTGAACCCGAACACACCTGCCAGCTGGGTCAGCTCGCCGAACGTCGCGAACGCCGCCGGCCCGGCACCGGCGGTCGCCAACGTGTAGTAGGTCGACGCCAACAGGTGCGTCTTACCCACCCCGAACCCGCCGTCCAGGTAGAGCCCGACCCCCGGCAGCGTCTCTCGCTTGCCGAACATCTTGCGCTTGCCCTGCTTGCGCCTGACCGCGTCGTCGCAGAACCGCCGGCAGAACTCCACCGCCGCGCCCTGGGTGGGCTCGCCCCGGTCGGGCCGGTAGTTGTCGAAACTGACGTCGGCGAACGTCGGCGGCGGCACGAGCTGGGCAATCAGCCGCTCGGGCGACACCGTCGGGTGACGGTCCACGAGACGTTGCATGCGCAGAACTGTAGCGACGTGTTGCAATCGAACTCATGGGCCAAGCCGACGCTGGGACACAACTCACACTGCTCGACACCGCCGAGACCGTGGCCGATTCCCGGTTGCCGGAGCTCTACGCGTACCCCAACGACCTGACGCGGTGCTGGGTGCGCTCCAACTTCATCAACAGCCTCGACGGCGGCGCGACCGCCGACGGGAAGTCCGGCGGCCTGGCCGGACCCGGCGACAAGGCGCTGTTCGGCCTGATGCGCGAACTGGCCGACGTGATCGTCGTCGGCGCAGGCACCGTTCGCGTCGAGAACTACGGCGGAGCCCAGATGTCCGCCGCGGCCCGTCAGGCCCGCCGCGACCGCGGACAGTCGGAGGTCCCGCCGATCGCGATCGTCACCCAGTCCGGCCTCCTCGACCGCACCATGAAGGTGTTCACCCACACCGAGGTCCCTCCGCTCGTGCTGACCGCGGCGGCCGCGGTGGCCGACGCCGGCGAGCGACTCGGTCCGGCGGCCGAGGTGCTGGCATGTTCGGCGACGGACACCGGCGGCGTGGACATCGCGACCGTGCTGAATGTGCTGGCCGACCGCGGACTGCGCCGGGTGCTCACCGAGGGCGGCCCCAGCTTGCATTCCACCTTCATCGACGCCGGCCTGCTCGACGAGCTGTGCCTGACGGTGGCGCCGGTGCTGGTGGGCGGGCAGGCGCGCCGGATCGCGACCGGCGCGGGCCAGGTGCAGACCGAGATGCGGCGCGCGCACCTGCTGGCCGACGAGGCCGGCTATCTGTACACGCGCTACGTGCGCGGGTGAGCATTCGCCCTCGCTCGCTACTGTGGTCTGCGTGAAACGGTCCCTCCCGTTCGTGGCGACTCTGGTCGCGGCCACCGCCCTGCTGTCGGGTTGCGTGCCGCTGTTGGGCGCGAACCCGCGCTACGCATCCGACTCCGGGCACCCGGGCGGGTCGGGACCCACCCCGACGACCGCACCGCCCGACGGACCGCCGGAGATCGCGGCGCCCAAGAAAGACCTGGCCTGGAGCCCGTGCACCACGCAGGTCTTCGGCGACGCCGGGGTGCCCGCGCCGGCCGGCGTCATGCTGGACTGCGCCACCTACGACGCCGACCTCGACCCGATCGGCGGCGCCAGCGGAACCGTGTCGATCGGTGTCGTCCGCGCCAAGACGGCTGCAACCCCGGCCGACGCCGGTCCGCTGGTGGTCACCACCGGCTCGGACGTCCCGACGTCGGTTCAGCTGCCGCAGTGGTTGTCCCGTTCCGGCGGCGATGTGCTCGAGGCCCGGCCCATCGTGGCCGTCGACCGGCGCGGCATGGGCCGCTCCAGCGCCGTGGACTGCCGCGACCTGTTCGACCGGCAGGAGATGGCCAACCAGGCGCAGTTCGAGTCGGGCGACGACCCGGTGGCCAGTCTGGGCGCCATCACCCTGACCGCCACCACCAGTTGCACCGACGCGCTGGCGCCCGGCGATTCGGCCTACGACAACGCGCGCGCCGCCGAAGACCTCGAGCGCCTGCGCAGCAGCTGGGATGTGCCGCGGCTGGCCGTGCTGGGCATCGGCAACGGCGCCCAGGTGGCGATGGCGTTCGCGGGCTCGCATCCGGACAAGGTCGCCCGGCTGGTGCTCGACTCCCCCATCCCGTACGGCGTCGGCGCCGAGATGGCCGCCGATCAACAGGCCAAGGGCCAGCAGGCCGCGCTCGACGCGTTCGCCACCCAGTGCGCGGCGACCAATTGCCCGCTCGGGCCGGACCCCAAGGGCGCGGTGAACGCCCTGCTGGCCGATGCACGGGCCGGCCGTGGCCCCGGGGGCGCCTCGGTGGCCGCCCTGGCCAACGGACTGATCACCGCCCTGGGCTTCCCCGTCGGCGACCGGGTGGCCAGCACCAACCGGCTGGCCCAGATCCTGGCGTCGGCCCGCTCCGGCGACAGTGGACCGATCATGGACCTCGTCACGCAGTCGGAGTCGCTGCGCGAAGCCGACGGCCAGTTCATCAACCGGTGCAGCGACGCGCTCAACCGGCCGACCCCCGACCGTGTCCGCGAACTCGTCGTCGCCTGGAACAAGACCTACCCGCAATTCGGCACCGTCGCCGCCCTCAACCTGGTCAAGTGCCTGAACTGGCCCAGCGGCACCGCGCCGCAGGACCCGAAGAACCTCAAGGTTGGCGTGCTGTTGATGGGCGTGCAGAACGATCCCATCGCCGGCAACGAGGGCGTGGCGGCCACCGCGGCCACCGTCATCAACGCGGGCGCGGCCAGCAAACGGGTCATCTGGCAGGGCATCGGACACGGCGCCTCGATCTACTCGAGCTGTGCGCTGGCCCCGTTGATCTCCTACATCGACTCCGGCAAGACGCCGGAGACGGACACGTACTGCCCCGCCTGAGCCATGCACTCTGGTCCACGGGGTACGGTTCCGGCGTGACGGCTGTCCTTCGCGCCCTCCGGCCCCGATCCGCCCCCATGACCACCGCCGAGGTGTTCCGTGTAGCGCTGTGGCCGATCGCCATCATGTCGATCATCCACCGCAGTTGGGTGCTCACCAGCAACGGCTATATCACCGACGACTGGGCCCCGGTGTACCGCGCGGTCCGCAACTTCCGCGCCGGCGTCGACATCTACAACGAGCACCTGGACTACGTCGACCCGCACTACCTGTACCCACCGGGCGGCACCCTGCTGATGGCGCCGTTCGGCTACATCGACTCCATCTTCGCCTCGCACAACTGGTTCGTCGCCCTGAACACCGTGGCGATCATCGCCGCCGCCTGCCTGCTGGTGCGCATGTTCGGGTTCGCGCTGACCTCGGTGGCCCTGCCCGCCGTGCTGGCGGCCATGTTCGTCACCGAATCCGTCACCAACACACTGGTTTTCACCAATATCAACGGCTGCATCCTGCTCGCCGAGGTGGTATTCCTGCAGTTCCTGCTGTCGGGCAAGGTCGGCCATCAGTGGTGGGCCGGTATCGCGATCGGGCTGTCGCTGGTGGTCAAACCGGTGCTCGGGGTGCTGCTGCTGATCCCGCTGCTCAATCGGCAGTGGCGCACGCTGGCCGCCGCGTTCGCGGTGCCGATCGCCTTCAACGCCGCGGCCTGGCCGCTGGTCTCCGACGCCGGCAGCTTCGTGCACAACACGCTGCCCTACATCCTGGGCACCCGGGACTACTTCAACTCCTCCATCCAGGGCAACGGCACCTACTACGGCCTGCCGCTGTGGCTGATCATGGCGCTGCGGGTGCTGTTCATGGCGCTCGCGGCGGGCAGTCTGTGGCTGCTGTACCGGTACTACCGCGAGCGCGACCAGCGGTTCTGGGTGCTGACGTCGGCGGGCGTGCTGCTGGTGACGTCGTGGCTGGTGATGTCCCTGGCGCAGGGCTACTACTCGATGATGCTGTTCCCGTTCCTCATGACGGTGGTGCTGCCGAATTCGGTACTGCGCAACTGGCCGGCCTGGCTGGCCACCTACGGCTTCCTGACGATGGACCGCTGGCTGATGTGGCGCTGGCCGACCACCGGACGTTTCCTCGAGTACATGAAGATCACCTACGGCTGGTCGCTGATCCTGATCGTGGTGTTCTGCGTGCTGTTCTTCCGTTACCTCGACGCCCGCTCGGATGATCGCCTCGCCGAAGGAATCGACCCGCCCTGGATGACGCCGTCGCCCGACCGCGCTAGCGTGTGCTGATGACGACCCGCAGCCAACGGGAGCTACCCCCGGCCAAGGTGCAGCTGACCGATGACGAATGGCGGTCGAAGCTGACCCCGGAGGAATTCGCGGTCCTGCGCCGCGCCGGCACGGAACGCCCCGGCATCGGCGAATACACCGACACGCGCACCGAAGGTGTCTACAACTGCCGCGCCTGCGGAGCCGAATTGTTCCGCAGCACAGAGAAATTCGACTCGCACTGCGGATGGCCGTCGTTCTTCAACCCGAGCCAGTCCGAAGCGGTCCTGCTGCGGCCCGACGACACGCACGGCATGCGCCGGGTCGAGGTGCTGTGCGCCAGCTGCCACAGCCATCTGGGCCACGTGTTCTCCGGCGAGGGTTATCCGACCCCGACGGATCAGCGGTACTGCATCAATTCGATTTGCTTGAAGCTGGAACCCAGCTCCTAAGTTCTTAGTCACCGATTCCGCACCAGCACCGAAGCCCCCTGTTGGCACCGGTAACGACACATCGAACGTGGGGGATATGCACCCGAACCCAACGCTTGTCATCCATATCCCCCACGTTCGACGGCCGAACCGGGACCACCAGCGGGGTTACGGCAGCGCGGCGATCAGATCCTCGACGCTGCGGCGCGGCCCGGTGAAGAACGGGGTCTCCTCGCGGGCGTGCCGGCGGGCGCCGGTGTAGCGCAGCTTCCACATCAGCTCGACGATGCGGCCCAGATCGGGTCCCTCGAAGGCCAGGATCCACTCGTAATCACCCAGCGCGAAGGCGGGCACGGTGTTGGCCCGGACATCGGCGTACTCACGACCGGCCATACCGTGCTCGACGAGCAGGTGTCGCCGCTCGTCGTCCGGCAGCAGGTACCACTCCAGGGACCGCACGAACGGATACACGCACACATAGTCACCGGCGGGCTCGCCGGCGATGAATGCGGGCACGTGACTCTTGTTGAACTCGGCGGGCCGATGCAGAGCGGCGGCGCTCCACACCGGCTCGGACAGCCGGCCCAGCCGGGTGCGGCGGAAACCGGCGTAGGCGGCCTGCAGGTCCTCGATGCGCTCGGCGTGGTTCCAGGTCATGTAGTCCGCGTCGGCGCGCAGGCCCGCCACGTCGTAGAGACCTCGCAGCACGACGCCCTTCTCCTCCTGCTGTTTGAAGAAGGTGGCGACGTCGTCGATCACATCGGAACGGTCGTCATCCAACTCGCCCGGGTTCACCGCGAACGCCGAGATCATCATGTAGCGGGTGGTGGAGTTGAGTTTGTCGTAGTCCAGCTTGGCCATGTTCCTATCGTCCCACGACGCCCGATAGCGCCTGCACGGCCAGTCCGGCCGCCGACACGCAGGCCGGCACCCCGATGCCGTCGAGATGGTTGCCCGCCACCGCCAGACCCGGCGGCAGCCCGGCCCGCAGTTCGGCGACCAGGCCGGCGTGCCCGGGTGCGTACTGCGGCATGGCGTCCAGCCAGCGGTGCACCCGGACGTCCAGCGGCTCGACGTCGATGCCGAAGACCGTGCGCAGGTCTTCCAGCGACCAGGCCAGGAGCGTGTCGTCGGAGGTATCGCGCGCGATCGTGTCGCCGGACCGGCCGAACGACAACCGCAGCAGCTCCGCATTACCCCGCGACCCCCACTTGCGCCCGGACAGCGTGATCGCCTTGGCGTGCAACCGTTCTCCGGTGGCCACCAGGACCCCGGAGTTCTGGGGCAGCGGCGTCCCGCCGGGCACCGCCAGCGCCACCACCACCGACGAGGCCACCTCGATGCGCCCCGCGGCGGCCGCGGTGCGCGGCGCCGGCCCGGCCATCAACGCGGCCAGCCGCGGCGCGGGCAGCGCAAGGATCACCCCGTCGGCGGGCCAGCAGGTGCCTTCGTCGTCGTAGACGTTCCAGCCGCCGCCGTCGCGCAGGAGCTCCACCACCGCGGTGCCCTGCCAGCGCAGCCCGCTCTGGGCCACCAGCGCGTCCAGCATCACCTGGTAGCCGCCGTCGACCGCCCCGAACACCGGACCGGCGGGACCCGGCGGCAACA
>JAKIXW010000035.1:7762-8178 GCA_022708865.1 Acidobacteriota bacterium | reverse complement strand
CCGCCTCGGTCAGGTTCGGCGCGCCCCGGTCCAGGGCTGCCGCCACCGTCGGCACCGCCGAACGCAGGCCGATGCCGGCGGCCGTACCGGCGTACACCCCCGAGAGCAGCGGATCCACCGAGCGGGCCACCACCTGCGCGCCGAACCGGTCCCCGACCAAGTCGCCGACCGAGGGGTCGGCCCCGGCGTGCCAGGACAGCGGGCGCGACGGTTCGGCGCCCATGCGCGCCAGCGTCTCCGCGTCCACCAGATCCGTCATCGCGGCGGCGGCGCTGGGGATGCCGTTGACGGTCCCGGCTGGCAGCGGATGCAGCCGCGCGTCGGCGTAGATCAGCGGGCGGGTGCCCGCCGGAGAGATCCGCCGCCCGGCCAGGCCGAGGTCCGCGAGCAGTGCGGGCATCTCGGGCCGGCGGGCC
>JAKIXW010000035.1:0-7752 GCA_022708865.1 Acidobacteriota bacterium | reverse complement strand
GAACGCTTCGGCGCCGATGTCCATCGACTGCCCGCCGACCCGCTCGGTCCGCAAGAGCCCGCCGAGCCGGTCAGCCGGGTCGAACACGGTGATGGTGGCGTCGGGACCGACTGCGCAGCGCAGCCGGTAGGCCGCCACCAAGCCCGAAACACCGCCCCCGACAATGCAATAGGTCGTACTCATAGGGAGCGCTTCGCGCAATACGGGGCCGTCACAGGGCTCACGCTGCGGCTCCTCCGCCCGCTCGTCCCTCGCGGGCTGCGTCGCTCACAGGGAGTGCACCAGCGCCACCAGATCGGTCAGCACTCCCGGATCGGTGGCCGGCATCACCCCATGGCCGAGGTTGAAGATGTGCCCGGCCGCACCCGCGGCGACGGCGGCCCGACCGTCCTCGACGACGGCCCGCGCCCGGGCTTCCACGATGTCCCAGCCGGCCATCAGCACGACGGGATCGAGGTTGCCCTGCAGGGCCGTACCCGGGCGGATGCGGGTGGCGGCATCCGACAGCGTCGTACGCCAGTCCACCCCGACGACGGTGGCGCCTGCCTCGCCCATGGCCCCGAGCAGCTCCGCGGTACCCACCCCGAAATGGGTCATGGGAATGCCGGCGCCGGCCATCGCCTCGAACACCCGCGTCGAATGCGGCAGCACCAGCTCGCGGTAATCGGTCAGGGACAGAGTGCCCGCCCAGGAGTCGAACACCTGGATCGCGTCCACTCCGGCGTCCACCTGCAGGCGCAGGAACGCAATGGTGATATCGGTCAACGCGGTCATCAGCGCGTGCCACGTCGACGGATCGGCCAGCATCATCGCCTTCGTGCGCTCGTGATGCTTGCTCGGGCCGCCCTCGACCAGATAGGACGCCAGGGTGAACGGCGCGCCGGCGAACCCGATCAGCGGCACCTCCCCCAGGGCGCCGACCAGCAGGGACACCGCCTGGGACACGGGCTGTACCGCCGCCCGATCCAGCACGCCGATACGGGCGACGTCGGCCGCGGTCCGGATCGGCGAGGCGATCACCGGGCCGACGTCGGGCACGATGTCCAGGTCGATGCCCGCGCCCCGCAGCGGCACCACGATGTCGGAGAACAGGATCGCCGCGTCCAGGTGATGGCGCCGGATCGGCTGCAGGGTGATCTCGCAGACCAGTTCGGCATCGAAGCAGGCGTCGAGCATGCGGTGGTTGGCGCGCAGCGCGCGGTACTCGGGCAGGCTGCGGCCCGCCTGCCGCATGAACCACACCGGCGTCCGGGCGGGCACGCGGCCGGCCGCGGCGGCCAGGTACGGCGAGTCGGGCAGGTCACGACGGGTGTTCGGGCGCGCGTCCTGGGGGACGTCCTGGGGCACGTTCATCGGCGTCCATGCTGCCATCACCGGCACCCGGGCCAAAAAACGGCGCGCCTGCGCCCGTGGCTGCTCAGATGGGGCTAGCGTCGATTCGTGACCTCCGCCGAGCCGGCCGAATTCCACGATGCTGTGGAGGCGATGAACGCCGCGACGGTCCGGCCGGAGATCGAACTCGGGCCGATCCGCCCGCCGCAGCGGCTGGCGCCCTTCAGTTATGCGATCGGCGCCGAGGTCAAACACCCCGAGCTGGCCTCCGATCTCGCCGTGGTGCCCGAGCAGTCCGACGGCGATGCGTTCGGCCGGCTGATCCTGCTGCACGACCCCGACGGCTCGGAGGCCTGGGACGGCACCATGCGACTGGTGGCCTACATCCAGGCCGATCTGGATTCCACCGAAGCCGTCGACCCGCTGCTGCCCGAGGTCGCCTGGAGCTGGCTGGTCGACGCGCTCGAGGCACGCTCCGAGCACGTCACGGCCCTCGGCGGCACCGTTACCGCCACCACGTCGGTGCGCTACGGCGACATCTCCGGGCCACCCCGCGCGCACCAGCTGGAACTGCGGGCATCCTGGACGGCCACCACGCCGGATCTGGGGGTGCACGTGCAGGCATTCTGCGAGGTGCTCGAGCATGCCGCGGGCCTGCCGCCGGTGGGGGTGACCGACCTCGGTTCACGGTCGCGCGCCTGACCATGAGCCAGACCGACGACAAGGTCTCCCCCGCCAGCGAGGAGGCCGCACCCGAACCGGAGCCCCTCCCACTACTCGAGCCCGCCGACGGGGTACCAGTGCTGTCGGTGTACACCCGAGAGATCGCGGCAGCGGCCGACCGCCTCGCGTCGGGAACCGGCCCGTTCGCGGTGGATGCCGAGCGCGCGTCGGGCTTTCGCTACTCCAACCGGGCCTACCTGATCCAGATCCGCCGGGCCGGCGCGGGCACCGTGCTGATCGACCCGGTCAGCCACGGCGGTGATCCGCTGACCGTGCTCGCACCGGTGGCCGAAGTGCTGGGCACCGACGAGTGGATCCTGCACGCCGCGGACCAGGATCTGCCGTGTCTGGGCGAGGTCGGCATGCACCCGCCCAGCCTCTACGACACCGAGCTGGCCGGCCGGCTGGCCGGACTCGACCGGGTCAACCTGGCTGCGATGGTGCAGCGGATGCTGGGCCTGGGGCTGGCCAAGGGGCACGGCGCCGCGGACTGGTCCAAACGGCCGTTGCCGCCCGCGTGGCTCAACTACGCCGCACTGGACGTCGAGGTCCTGCTCGAGTTGCGCGAGGCCATCTCGGCCTTGCTCGCCGAACAGGGCAAAACCGATTGGGCCGCACAGGAATTCGAGTTCGTACGCACGTCCGAGGCCACCCCGACCCGCCGGGACCGGTGGCGGCGCACCTCCGGCATCCACAAGGTCCGCAACCGGCGCGCACTCGCCGAAGTACGCGAACTGTGGAACGCCCGCGACCACATCGCGCAGCGCCGCGACATCGCACCCGGCCGGATCCTGCCCGATTCGGCGATCATCGACGCCGCCCAGGCCGACCCGAAAACCGTCGAGGAACTCCTGGCGCTGCCGGTGTTCGGCGGGCCCAAGCAACGCCGCAGCGCCAAGGTCTGGCTGGACGCGCTGGCCGCCGGCCGGGCCGACCCCGATCCCCCGCATGCCTCCGAACCACAGAACGGACCGCCCCCGGCGGTGCGCTGGAGCAGGCGGAAACCCGAGGCCGCCGCCCGCCTCGAGGCCGCGCGCAACGCACTGAACGAAGTGTCCGAACGCGTGCAAGTTCCCACCGAGAACCTGGTGTCACCGGAACTGATCCGCCGGCTGTGCTGGGACTGGGTGCCCACCGCCGGCAGCGCCGCGGTGGTCGCCACCGTCGACGCGGTACTTCGCGACGGCGATGCCCGGACCTGGCAGCGCGAGCTGGCGGTGCCCGCCCTCGCCGCGGCGCTGGCCGGCGGTTAGGTCGCGGTTAGGTCAGCGCCGTCACGAACTCGAGGAAGTGCGCCGACACCGCGTCGGGAGCCTCGATCTGCGGCCAGTGACCGATGTCGTCGCCGAGCATCACCACGTCCGCATTCGGGATGACGTCGCGGTACCGCACGGCCATGTGAGCACCGGAGTTGGGGTCGACGGGGCCGTCGATCAGCCGCATCGGCACCGTGGTCTCCCGCATCGCACGCACCCACCGATTGCGGTGCCGGTACCGGTCGTCGAGGAAGCGGCCGACCTTGTGCAGCACCCGCTTTCCGTCGTTGTACTCCAGAATCTGATGGAACTTGGCCATCAGCGCAGCATCCGGCTTGGTGTTGGGCCCGAACATCTCGGCCAGGGTGGGTTCCAGCAGCCGGCGCGACAGCGGGCTGCCCTGTAGCGGACTCATCATGTCGCCCATGGGAGTTCGCGACATGAGCTTCTGCATCGCCCGCGGGGTGTAGGCCTCGTTGAACAGGCCGCCGTTGAGCCAGGTGATCGAGTCGATGTACCAGTCGCCGTAGCTCTGTTCACCGAAATGCCTGCGCGCCAACAGCTCCTGACCCACCGAGTCACCCAGATCATGGGCCAGGATGTGTGCGCGCTCGACGCCGAGGTGCCTCAGCAGCGCCTCGTGCATGTCAGCGTGGTCGGCCACCGAATACTCGTACGCGCGTGGCTTGTCCGAGAATCCCATCCCGATCATGTCGGGGGCGACCACGGTGAACCGCTGCGTGATCGCCGGCCAGATCAGCGACCAGTCCCACGAATTGAACGGGTAGCCGTGGATCGCCAGCAGATAGGGAGCCGAGCCCGCGGGTGGGCCGTCCACGCGGAAGAAGATGTCGAAACCCAGGTAATCGAAGACCTGCCCGGCGGCTCTCCAGCCCTCCAGTTCGGCGTCCATGGCCGCACCCTACCCGGTTGGGTAGGAAGATCGGACGGGCGTCAGTCGAGGCGTTCGCTGATCTCGGGTTCGGCCACCGCAGCGCTCTGCGCGGCAACCCATCCGGTGATCCGCCGCGCCACGTTCTGGTCGGTGAGCCCGATCTCGGCGAAGATCTCGCCGCGCGACGCGTGCGCCAGGAACCGCTGCGGAACGCCGATGTCCCGGCAGGGCACGTCGATCTCGGCGCGCCGAAGCGCCGCCGACACCGCCGACCCGATCCCGCCGGCCACACCGTTGTCCTCCAGCGTCACCACCAGCTTGTGCGCGCCCGCCAATTCCACCAGCCCGCCGGAAACGGGCAGCACCCAGCGCGGGTCGACGACCGTCACCCCGATGCCCTGGTCGCACAGCCGCTCGGCGCTGCCCAGCGCCATGCCGGCCAGTGCGCCGACGGCCACCAGCAGTACGTCGTTGCCCAGTCCGTCGGCCGGGGTGGCCAGCACGTCCAGGCCGCCGGCCAACCGATGCAGCGCCGGAATATCCTCGCCCACATCGCCTTTGGGGAACCGCAACGCGGTAGGGCCGTCGTCGACGGCGAGCGCCTCGGCCAGTTCCTCACGCAGCCGGGTGGCGTCGCGCGGCGCGGCGACCCGCATATCGGGCACGATGCTCAGCATCGCCAGATCCCACATCCCGTTGTGGCTGGCGCCGTCGGGGCCGGTGACGCCGGCCCGGTCGAGCACGAGCGTGACGGGCAGCTTGTGCAGTGCGACGTCCATCATCACCTGGTCGAACGCCCGGTTGAGGAAGGTCGAGTAGATGGCGACCACAGGGTGCAGGCCGCCCATGGCCAGGCCCGCAGCAGAGGTCAGCGCGTGCTGTTCGGCGATGCCGACGTCGAACACGCGGTCCGGGAACCGCTTTCCGAATTCGGCCATACCGGTCGGGCCCGGCATGGCGGCGGTGATCCCGACGATGTCGCGGCGCTTGCCGGCGATGCGGATCAGCTCGTCGGAGAAGACGGTGGTCCAGCCCAGCGCGGCCTCGGAGGTGGCCAGCCCGGTTGCCGGGTCGATGACCCCGCAGGCGTGCATCTGC
The DNA here is from genome assembly GCA_022708865.1 of Acidobacteriota bacterium. Classification (GTDB taxonomy): domain Bacteria; phylum Actinomycetota; class Actinomycetes; order Mycobacteriales; family Mycobacteriaceae; genus Mycobacterium. Next base: position 2,448 of record JAKIXW010000035.1, on the reverse strand, counting down.
TCGTCCTCGTCGGCCTCGGCCGGGCCGTAACCCATGCCCTTGCGGGTGACCACGTGCACGATCACCGGGGCGTTGAAGTCCCGCGCGCTGCGCAGCGCCGATTCCACGGCGTGCTCGTCGTGCCCGTCGATCGGCCCGACGTACTTCAGGCCCAGATCGGTGAACATCGTCTGGGGTGACAGGGCGTCCTTGATCCCGGCCTTCACGCTATGCATGCAGTGGTAGCAGAACTCCCCGACCATCGGAACACCACGAACCAGATCTTTGCCCTTTTCCAGGAGCTTCTCGTAGCCCGGCTGCAGGCGCAGGGTGGCCAGGTGATCGGCCAGCCCGCCGATGGTGGGTGCATAGCTGCGGCCGTTGTCGTTCACGACGATCACCACGGGCCGGTTGGCGGCGGCGATGTTGTTCAACGCTTCCCAGCACATGCCGCCGGTCAGGGCGCCGTCACCGACGACCGCCACCACGTGCCGGTTGCGATGCCCGGTCAGTTCGAAGGCCTTGGCCAGACCGTCGGCGTAGGACAGTGCCGTCGAGGCGTGGCTGGACTCCACCCAGTCGTGGTCGCTCTCCGCGCGCGACGGATATCCGGACAGTCCGCCCTTGCGGCGCAGCGTGTCGAAATCACCCATCCGCCCGGTCAACATCTTGTGCACGTAGGCCTGATGGCCGGTGTCGAAGATGATCGGATCGTGCGGCGAGTCGAAAACCCGGTGCAGGGCCAGCGTCAGTTCGACCACGCCCAGGTTGGGGCCGAGGTGCCCGCCGCTGGCAGCCACCTTATGGATCAGAAAGTCCCGGATCTCGTGAGCCAGATCACCGAGCTCGGACTGGGAAAGGTGCTGCAGATCTGCGGGTCCGCGGATCTGTTCAAGCATCCGTCCAGTGTACTCGAGCAACCTGGGTTCAGCCGGATGGCGGCCCGTGCGTCCGGTAGACGTCGGGGACGCCGTCGTTGTCGGCGTCGGCGGTCTCGACGGCATGTATCCGCCGGTAGGCGGCGTTGCGGCCGAGCAGGACGATCGCTGCCAGCAGCCCCGCCGCCAGTGATCCGAGCAGAACCGCGACCTTGACGTCCTCGCCCTCCGGCGTGCCGTGACCGAATGCCAACTCGCCGATCAGCAGGGAGACGGTGAAGCCGATCCCCGCCAGCAGCGCGACCCCGAGCACATCACGCCAGGCCAGATCGTCGTCGAGGCGGGCGTGGGTGAACCTGGCCACCAGATAGGTGGTGAGGAATACGCCCAGCGGTTTGCCCAGCACCAGGCCGGCCAGCACCCCGAGCGTCACGGGATCGCCCAGCGCGGCCACGAATCCCGCCCAGCCGCTGACGGTCACACCGGCGGCGAAGAAGGCGAACACCGGGACCGCGACACCGGCCGACAGCGGGCGCATCCGGTGCTCGAAGTGTTCGGCGGCCGCGTGCGGGCCCAGCACCGGCACGGCAAATCCCAACAACACCCCGGCCACCGTCGAATGCACACCGCTGGCGTGCATGAGTGCCCACGCGACGACGGCGATCGGAACGAGGACCCACCACGTTCGGATCCCGCGCCGCACCACGAGCCCGAAGACCGCGATCAGGACCAGCGCGCCGATCAGCGGCAGCGGTGCCAGATGGTCGGTGTAGAACACTGCGATCACGATGATCGCAAGGAGGTCGTCGACCACCGCGAGGGTGAGCAGGAAGGTCCGCAGCGCCGCCGGCAGGTGGGTGGAGATCACCGCGAGCACCGCCAGCGCGAACGCGATGTCGGTGGCCGTCGGGACCGCCCACCCGGCCAGCGTGTCCGAGGAGCCGGCGGCCAGGTTGACCGCGATGTAGACCGCCGCGGGGACGCCCATGCCGCCGACCGCGGCCAGGATCGGCAGCGCGGCGCGGGCCGGGTCGCGCAGATCCCCGGCAACGAACTCGCGCTTGAGTTCCAGCCCGACCACGAAGAAGAAGATGGCCAGCAGACCGTCGGCGGCCCAGGCCGACACCGACAGGTCCAGGTGCAGTGCGCGCGGACCGACCACGGCTTCGGAGAGCCGGTGGTAGGCAGCCGAATACGGGGAGTTCGCCCACAGCAGCGCCGCGCCCGCCGCGATCAGCAGCAGGATGCCGCCCACCGTCTCCTTGCGCAGGATGTCGGTGACGCGGCGGGTCTCCGGCCAGGATTCCCGGGTGAGCAGGCGCCCGCCCAAGGTCGGTCGTGCCATCGGTCGAACCTAACAGGACTGCGGTCAGCGGGTGAGCAAGGCGATGCACTCGACGTGGTGCGTCAGCGGGAAGGCGTCGAACACCCGCAGGCGCTCCACCGTGTAGCCCTGCCCGATGTAGAGCCCGATGTCCCGCGCGAAGGATGCTGCCTCGCAACCGATGTGGATCACCCGCGGCACGCCGGCGGCGGCGACCTGCTCGACGACCTCGCGGCCGGCCCCGGCCCGCGGCGGATCCAGCACGGT
>JAKIXW010000359.1 GCA_022708865.1 Acidobacteriota bacterium | reverse complement strand
GTTTCGGAATCGGAATCCTCGGCCACGGCGCGTTTGCGCGGCGTCGGCACGCAGGGTTCAAACCCCGGTCTTGAGTCCGCGGTCGGCATTTTCGTCGACGGCGTTTATCGCGCGCGTAACGGCGTGGCGCTGACCGATCTCGGCGAAGTGGCGCAAATCGAAGTTCTGCGCGGCCCGCAAGGCACGCTGTTCGGCCGCAACACCACCGGCGGCGCGGTACTGCTGGGGCCGAAGAAGCCCGCGGAGGAATTCTCCGGCTATGTGCAGGCCCAGGGCGGCGACTACGACAACAAGGAATACGAGGGCGCCGTCAACGTACCCTTGATCGATGACAAGCTGATGGTGCGCCTGTCATACAAGGACGTGGAGCGCGACGGGTTTACCGAGGACGTGGGTCCGCAGCCTTACGGTTTCAACGATGTCTGCCAGCCGATGGTTGCGCGGCTGGGAACCATCGACATACCGTGCGGCCATTTCGGCACCCACCCGCGCTCGCCCGGCTTCAAGGGCGCGGACTATGACAACAAGGATTACTGGCATGCGCGTGTCGGTGTGCTCTGGCGCCCGACCGACCGCATCGAAAACTATTTCGTCGGTTATCAATCCAAGTCCGAGGACAACGGCACCGGCTTCATCTTCAGCGGTGCCGGCCCCGGCATGAACGTCGCAAACCTGTCCGGCAACCTTGCGTACAACATTACCAATCCCGATATCTTCGACCCGACGATCACCCAGGATGTGCTCGCGGCCCAGAAGCGTCTCGGGGCGCGCAAGACCGCCATGAACCAGGACCAGTACACCGAGATCGAGACCGAAGGCTATTTCAACACGACCTCGATCGAACTGACTGACAACCTGAGGTTCCGCAATATCCTCGCCTACCAGACGATGCAGGTGAACTACAGCTGGGACCTCGATGGTTCGATCCTGCCGATGCTGGGCCAGCTGGACCCCGTCGGCGCCGAGAACACCCCGGTCGCGAACGACCCCTTCTCCCGTCCGGGCCAGAGGGGCAGCATCACCGACCAGTCGCTGCTGACCGAGGAAGCGCAACTGACGGGAACCCTGCTCGACGAGCAACTGGATTTCGTCACCGGCATCTACTATTCGAAGCAGGAGCCGGACGGCTTCAACGCCCTCGGCTCGTTCAATGCGGCCAGCTATAGCCCCAGCACCAGCGCCGAGATCGAGACCACCAGCACGGCCATATACGCCCAGGGCACGCTGCAGCTCGGCATCATTTCCGAGTCGCTCGAAAAGTTCAGCCTGACGCTGGGCGTGCGACGCACCGAGGACGAGGAGGAAGGCGCGCGTTTCGCCACCAACTACTACAGCGATCGCGTGTACACCCAATTGCCGGATACCTACACGATACAACCGCGCACCGCGACCCTGAACTCCGACGAGCCGACCTGGACGGCGGGCCTCGACTACGAGATGAACGAAGACGTGCTGCTCTACGGCAAGATCACGCGTGGTTACAAGGCGGGCAGCTTCAACCAGTCCGGCGTGAGCCGGATGACCTCGGAACCGGAATTCGTGACCAACTACGAAATCGGCGCGAAGACCGATTTCATGCTGGGCGAGATGCCGGCGCGCCTCAATGCCAACCTGTTCAGTCTGGACTACGAGGACATTCAGCGTGCTGCGGGTGACAATTTCGGTATCGGCGCGTTCCAGCCCGATGCCGGTGACTTCAACAACAACGGCAGCACCGAGGACTATGTCTGCATCGGCCCCAACGGCGAGAACTTCGCGACGAGTGCGACCTGCCTCGACCAGGGCGCCATCGTTTTCAACGCCGACGGGGCTACGATCGAGGGCATCGAACTCGAATTCCTGATCCAACCGACCGAGAATCTGGAGATCTCCGCCAACTACTCTTACGTCGATTCCCAGTACGACAACTACGACCTGGTCCAGTATCCGGATCCGCTGAAGGGCGGTACCACCCTGCGCGACTGCAATGGCCTGGTCACCGTGCCGTCCCTCGGCGAGCCCGCGGCAACGCTGGATCTGTCGTGCATCCCGTTCCAGAACACCCCCGAGGACACCGCCGCGCTCAATGTGCGCTACCTGCTGCCGCTGGGCGACGGTATTGGCGACGTGGTGCTGTTCGGCAGCGTGAACTATCGCGGTGAGGTTTACGGCAGCGGTACGACGCATCCCGCAGACGAGCCCGGCGGCTGGGTCGACGCCTACCATGTCTACAACCTGTCGGCCGAGTGGAACGGCATCATGGGATCGAGCTTCGACGCGCGCGCCTTCGTGAACAACGTCGCCGACGAAACCTACGTCCTCGCCAACTATACGGGTTATGCCAACTCGAGCGGCTTCACCAACGAGATGTACGGCGAACCGCGCATGTGGGGTATGTCGCTGCGCTACCGCTTCGGCGCGGAGGGCGGCGGCTGAACCGCGACTCCCGCACGGCCGGCGTCGCGGACGACACCGCGACGTCAGGACATTCCCCTGATTCGGCCGCTGCACGCGAGTGTCGCGGCCGTTTTTTTTCAGTAGCGTGGCCCCGTGCAGCCTTCGACAGGCGGTTGCGCAACATTGCCCGCAAACCACATCATGCCGCCTGCATCTGGTGCGGGCCAGGGGCTTCCGGCGGATAAATCAGCGGCGTGCCGACATCGTAAGTCCGGGTCAACAGGTTGATGAAATCGACGTCGTGCAATGGATCGGACGGAACCTCGAACCGTATACCGCGCGCGCGCAGATCCTTGATAAACGTATCGAATACCTTCTCGTGCGTAAGGTCGTCGCTATGGTCCATCGTCTTTTTGAG
>JAKIXW010000358.1 GCA_022708865.1 Acidobacteriota bacterium | reverse complement strand
GCACGGTTCTTACAGTGACAATTGAGGCAAGAGCGACGACCATCGATGCAAGAGTGACGACCATCGATGCGGGAGGGACGAGATGGCGGCCAGTCGCCGGGTGACCAAAGCGGTCAACGACGTCATCGACCTGGCCCCCCGCCAGGGCGAGGTCACCGTCAGCCGACTGGTGGTCGCCGTCGGTGAACACCGCGGCCGGCCGATCTCCATCCGGATGGCCGAACTGCCCCCCGGCGTCTGCGGCCAGTGGCGCCAGTACGCCGACGACGACGTCTTCGTGATCCAGCAGGGCCTTCCCACCTGGGAACGGACGCTGGCCCATGAGCTGGGCCACCTCGTGCTCGAACACGGTGGCATCCCGGTGGTGGAAGCCGCCTTCGACGTCACCGAACTCGCCAGCGGCGACCTGATCCGGTACATGCTCAACCAGCGGACCGGCTGCATGGGGCCCAGCGGGCAGGAGGCCGAGCAGGAGGCCGAGGATTTCGCCGCCCTGCTGATCTACCGCCTCGGGCGTATCCCCTCGGACCGGTCGTCGTTGTTCCAGGTCCGACTCGGCGAGGCATTTGGTTGATCATCTGGATCATCGCCGGCCTACTCGGGCTGGCCACCGGTGTGCGCATCGGTTGGGCACTGGTCAACAAACAATCTCTGGTCAGCACTGCGATGATCGTCGCCCTGGGCAGCCTGGCCGTGGCGGCCGCCCTCAACTGGCAGCCGTTGACGCTGCTGCTGGACACGGTGTTGCACTGGCCGAACATCTCGATCGCGCTGAGTCAATGCGCACTCATCGCCAGCGCCGCGGGCAGCTGCGTGATGATCACCACGGTGGGTTCCGAGCGCGGCCCCGGGGCAGTCCGCCGAATTGCCTTGCTGCAGTACGCCTTTGCCGTGGTGATCGTCGTAATGACGATGGCGTTGTTCCTGGCCGGGGGCCGCCAGCCCGAGATGTCCACCCAGGAATATCTGGAACGCAATCTCGACACGGCGACCATCTCGTTCTCCTGGCTGATCCCTTTGCTCTACGTCCTGCTCGCCCTGAGCATGGTGTCGTGGGTCGGCCTGCGGCACTCGAACCGGACCCGGCGCGGACGCGCCCTGTTCGTCTTCACCGTGGGAATCGTGCTGATCCTGCTCGCCAGCGCCTTCTTCATGATCCGGGCGATCGGTAGTCTCCGGCTGCTCAGCGTGGGGACGGCGGCGACGCTCCTCGTCTGCGCCATGGCGATCGTGGCCGCCGGAGCCCTGTTGCCGACGATCGAGGACTGGTTCGCCGCCCGGCAGGAGGACCGGCTGATCGACCCGATCCTGCACGAGCTGCTGAGCCGTCAACCGGACATCGGGATCGGGGTGCGCCCGCGCGGGCCGCTGGTGTTCCGGATCGCGGAGAAGCTATCACTGATCTCGGACGCCCTATTCCTGGAGGCGTCGGCCGCGCATACCGCGCTGAAATCCGACCCGGCCCGAACCGCGCTGCTCGACGGTGGTCCGGACGAGGAGGAGTTGCCCGAGGTGACGCCCGACGAACAGGCTCGCGCCATCGCGACGTGGATCTGCGCGGGCCGCGGTCAGGACCGGGCCGCGGGCGATCGGGAATTTCCGGGACTGATCCGGTTGCGGCAGCCGGAAACCTACTCCGACCGGGAGTGGATCATCGAGATCGCGCGCCAGTACGACGCGCTGGTGCGCTGACGCCGTCCGGCGCTCAGCTTTCGAGGTGCTCCTGGCGGCGCAGCTCCTCGGCCTTCTGGACCAGGTTCTGCTGAGCCTCGGGCGACAGGCCGACGGTGCGGGCGGCGATCCGGCGGACGCCTTCATCGCGCATGTTGGCCAGCCACGTCAGCTCCTTGTCGAGCTTTTCGTAGTAGTCGTCGTCGGTGAAATAAGCCGGCTTGATCCGGAAGAAATTCGCCAGGGCGGCCATCGTGGTCGACGACGGATTGGTCCGGTTACCGGAGCGCAGCTGGGACAGGTACGGAGCCGACATCGTCACGCCCTCCGACTTCAGCGCGCCGATCACCTCGGCCGAGGTATGGGGTCCACGGCCCGGCGGGTACACGGTGTCGAACAGACGATTCAACCGTGCGGCAAACGTCGTACTCATATTTTCCGAACCCCTCCACGAACTGCAGCAAGCTATCCTTGACACTAGTTGTTTGCTGATCATGGTAGCGAGTGAATAGCAAACATCCAAGTGCAAACCTTATAAAATTCGACATCGGTCGCCAAGGGCCTGCCCTAGGTTGGCCGCGCGAGGCACGCCGGCACCGTTAACCCCTCGTCAGCGGCCAAGACCCATTGCATATGCGCGCTTACGAACCTCTGTCAGTCGACTGCCCAATTGCTGACAGTGCACCCTGGGGAGCCGCGGGCGACCACCCTACGTCAACCACGGCAACGGTCAGTGCTCGCGAAGATGCAGTGGTTGCCACTTTGCTGCCGGGGGCGCGGGCAACGTCCCACGGTACGGCGCCGCGGAAATGATCGTTACCTGCGGTAATGACCCCCCGGGCCGCCCGCCGGCCGCCCGGGTTCGTCAGGCAGCGAGCAGCATCGCGAGGATGGCCGTGTCCGGGTGGCTGATGGGATCGACGCCGACCCGGCTCACCATCGAGGTGATGGTTCCGTCCGATTCGGCCTCCACCCAGGCGGCGCGATGCTCGAGACCCAGATGCGGCAGGCCGGGCAGCAGGACACAGCCCGAGGCCGCCCCCACGCACTCCGGCAACGACGGCGTGGTCTCGGAGGGTGGATGCAGCATCATCAAGGCCGGCGGTTGATGGTCGGCGAAGTGGCCGGGCGCG
>JAKIXW010000357.1 GCA_022708865.1 Acidobacteriota bacterium | reverse complement strand
CCCGGTGTGATCACCTGTCGGCGAGCGCCGCGTGCGCCGCGTTGTAGCCCGGGATGAAGGTGATGCCCGGCCCGCCGTGGCAACCGGCCCCCGCGAGATAGAGTCCCTCGACCGGAATCGGTTGGTCCACATAGCCGTTCGGGCCCGGCCGGTTGGGGCCGATCTGGTCGGAATGCAACAGCCCGTGGCAGTAGTCCCCGCCGGGCGCGCCGAACATGGTGCCCATGTGCTTCGGGGTGAACGTGGTGTGCCGGGTGATCAGGCTCTCGAAGTTCGGCGCGATCCGGCTGATCTTCTCGATCACCCGCCGGCCCATCTCCGCCTTCAGCTCTCCATATCCGCCGTCGTGTTCGCCAATGGGGAACCACAGCGAGAACGCCGACGCGGCATGCTTGCCGGCCGGCGCCAGTGCGGGGTCGTTGACCGACGGGATCTGCAGGGCGATCGCCGGGTCGGCGGGCACCAATCCGCGCTTGCTGTCCTCCCACTGCTGCTGCAATTCCTCGGGCGTGCTGAACAACCCGATCGCCGATTGCATGGCGGGATCGTTGAGCACCTCATAGGGCGCGGCGAATTCGGGGACGCCGTCGAGGGCGAAGTGCATCTGCAGGTAGCTGCCGCGATGGTCGATGTGGCCGAACCGGGCCCGCAGGTCCTCGGGCACGCTCGCTGGATCGAGCAGGCCGTTGACGGTCAGGTCGGGCGCCAGGCTGGAGACGACGACGGGCGCGCGCAGCGCGCTGCCGTCCTCGAGCCGGACCCCGGTCGCCCGACCGGCATCGGTGCTGATCTCGGTCACCTTGCTGCGCAACCGGAGTTCGCCGCCGGCCGCCTCGAACTGCACGCGCAGATGGTCGGTCAGCGCGCCGATCCCGCCGTCGAGCTTCTTCATCAGCGCGGCGTTCTCATCGGGTATGGCCAGTCCGTATGCCAGCGCGGCCGCGGTGCCCGGCACCTCGGGCCCGCGGTAGGTGGTGTTGACGGCCAGGAACGCCAGCATGCCGCGCAGTGCGCCGTGCTTCTCCCGATCGGGCAGGTACCGGTCCAGCACGTCGGTGACCGAGCCGAACAGCAGGTCGTTGATCGCGAGGCGCTCGGCCGGGGTGGACGCGCATGCGTACATCTCGTCGAACGTCTTGGGCGGCGTGCCGGCATCGAACCGCCCGAGTGCGCGGGTCGGGGCCAGGCTCCACGCCATCAGTCCTGCCATCCCGTTGACGGCCTCGACACCATGGACCTCGCCGAGATGGGTGAGCAGCTTCATCGGGTCCGTGTAGTAGATGAGCGGATCGTCACCGATGCCGCGCAGCGACACCGACATCACGTCCAGATCGATGGTCGGCAGGGTGTCCAGGCCGAGCTCCTTGCTCACCGTCAGTGCGGTGGGGAACTGCAGCGAACCGGCGATCTCGAAGTGGTAGCCGTCGAAGAGTTCGACCGTGGAGGCCATCCCGCCCGCGTACAGCTTGGCGTCCAGGCACAGGGTGCGGAGCCCGGCCTGCTGCAGGATGACCGCGGCGGTCAGGCCGTTGTGGCCCGCCCCGATCACGATCGCGTCGAATTCTGTCTCCGTCACGTGGCGCTCCTGGACGTAGAGATGCACTTGTTTTGTCAATTATGACAAAACAAGTGCGTTCAGGATGCCGGATTCGAGGGTCGAGAGCGCGGTGCGGCACAGCCGTGCCAACTCGTCGAGCGTGCGGTCGCTGCCCAGCATCCACAACTCCATGGCGCCGAACACCGCGGCCGCGACGCACCGCGCGGCCACCGTCAGTTGCAGCTCGGAATCGGCCAACCTGTCGAACATTTCCGTGTGCGAGTGGCTCAGGCGCAGCTGAACGACCGCCGCGAACTCGGCCTCGACCTGCCGGATGTGACGCACGATGCGCTCGGGATCCATCTCCTCGGTCCGGAGCGCGGCGATCTTGGTGACCGCGTCACCGTCGTACGGGAACGCGAAGATCGCGGCGCACACGGAAGCGATGACGGGTTCGTCGGCCGGCCGGGCCAACAATGCCGCGCGGAACCACTGCAATCCGGCGTCGTAATCGGCGAACAATAGGTCGTGTTTGGAAGCGAAATGCCGATAGAACGTGCGCAGGGAAACTCCGGCATCGGCCGCGATCTGCTCCGCGGACGTGTCGTCGACGCCCTGCGCGAGGAACCGAACCAGAGCCGCTTGGCGCAGCGCTTCCCGGGTGCGTTCACTGCGCGCCGTTTGTGCAGGTCGGGCCATGGGATAACGCTAACTGCCGAGCCCGATAATTGTCACTTTCGACAAAAGCGAGGCGCCCATCTTGTGACCGAACCGAGCCCCGTTCGGATACCCCTCGACTATCAAAGGCCGGATCTGCCCTGTAGGGTCACCCCCCGAGGCATGTCATATGTCGATGCGAACACGTAATGAAGACACCGTTCTCGGCGATACATGAGAACGAATGGAGACTGCGACGTCTGCGTCGTAAAGACAGATTGGCTGGAAAGCACAGATGAAACTCGTTGAGAAGATCCGTGGGACGTGGGCCAAGCGGCTCGGGGTGGCCGCGATGGCCGCCCTGGCCTTCCCGGGCCTGGCCGGAGTGACCGGCGAGATCGCCACCGCCGGCGCGTTCTCCCGCCCCGGTCTGCCGGTTGAGTACCTGGATGTCCCGTCGGCCGGTATGGGTCACGACATCCGGATCCAGTTCCAGAGCGGCGGCCCGAACTCCCCGGCCGTGTACCTGCTCGATGGCCTGCGCGCCCAGGACGACTTCAACGGCTGGGACATCAACACCCCCGCCTTCGAGTGGTACCTCGACTCGGGCCTGTCCATCGTGATG
>JAKIXW010000356.1:2548-2820 GCA_022708865.1 Acidobacteriota bacterium | reverse complement strand
GCGGGCTCGCCCACCTCGAAGAACCGCGGGCCGTAACGCTTGGCCAGTCCGAGCACGAACCGGGCCACCCGATCCGGGCCGTGGATCACCTGCGCCGCCGTGGGCGCGCGACGGTTCGAGTCGCCCACGAACGTGACGTCCGGATGCAGCAGCGCGACGACCGCCGCAATGTCACCGGAGGCCATGGCCGCCAGCAGCCGGCCGACGATCTCGTCGTGGTCGGTATCGGGATCCGGTGCGGGCGCGGCGTTCACGGCTCGCCGGGCGCGTGA
>JAKIXW010000356.1:0-2496 GCA_022708865.1 Acidobacteriota bacterium | reverse complement strand
CGTCCGTTGTCCCAAGCACACCGGCGATCTCGGCGAACGGCACCCCGAATCCGTCGTGCAGGACGAACGCAACCCGCTGATCGGGCACCAACCGGTCGAGTACCACCATGGCCGCGAACCGGGCGTCCTCGTTCGCGACCACATCGGCCAACGGGTCGGCCGCGCCGTATCGCGTCACCACCGGCTCCGGCAGCCACTGCCCGATGTAGGTCTCGCGGCGCCGCGCCGCCGAGCGCAACCGGTCCAGACATAGCCGGCTCACCACAGTGGTCAGCCACGCCCGCAGGTCGGCGATGCCGTCGCGCTCGGTGGGAGTCAACCCGTTCCAGCGCAGCCAACTGTCCTGCACGGCATCCTCCGCGTCGGCGAAGCTGCCGGTCAGCCGATACGCCACGGCCAACAGATGGGGCCGCAGCGCCTCGAATTCGGAAACCGCCGTGGCGGTGCCTCTTGATGCCATCAAAAACAGCGTACAAGGCCCCCGAAATGCGGAATCCATGGTTTTCGTCCCGCGGAACTATCGAATTCCGTTGTTACTGAGCGTGAAGGCCAATGAAACCGTAATCTCCTATCCGCTGAACCAAGCCGGTCCCGAGGAGCACGCATGAGCAAGGGTGAAGTCACCATGGTTCCCGAGGGGAACAGCGTCGAGAGCAAGGGCCTCAAGGGCGGCGCACTCGGTCTGGTCTCGAGCATCGTGGTCGGGATGGCGTCGACGGCGCCGGCCTACAGCCTGGCCGCCACCCTGGGCCTGATCATCGCCAGCGGCGGGGCGCTGCTCTCCGGCGTGAAGGCACCCGCCATCGTGCTGATCTCGTTCATCCCGATGTACCTGATCGCGGTGGCCTATCAGGAACTCAACAAGGCCGAACCCGACTGCGGCACCACGTTCACCTGGGCGTCGAGATCCTTCGGTCCCGTCATCGGATGGCTCGGCGGTTGGGGCATCATCGCCGCCGACGTCATCGTGATGGCCAACCTCGCCCAGATCGCGGGCGCGTACTCGTTCACGTTCGTCGGCGACCTGGGCTGGCACTCCGCGGCGAACCTGGCCAACAGCACGTTCTGGTCGACGGTGGCGGGCATCATCTGGATCGCCGTGATGACCTACATCTGTTACCGCGGGATCGAAGTATCGGCCCGGCTGCAATACGGCCTGCTCGGCATCGAGGTCGTGGTGCTGATCGTCTTGTCGGTCGTCGCGCTGTTCAAGGTCTACACCCACCAGGCCGAGGACTACTCGTTGATGCCGTCGCTGTCCTGGTTCTGGCCGGGCGGTCTGGACTTCAAGGACGTCATCGCGCCGGCGATCCTGACCACGATCTTCATCTACTGGGGTTGGGACACGGCCGTGGCCTGCAACGAGGAGTCCGACGATCCCGGCCGCACGCCGGGCCGGGCCGCGGTGATCTCGACATTCCTGCTGCTGGCCACCTACGCCCTGGTCAGTGTCGCGACGGTCGCGTTCGCCGGCGTCGGCACCGAGGGCATCGGGTTGGGCAACCCCGACAACGCCGCAGACGTGTTCGCCGCGATCGGGCCAGATCTGTTCGGGGACAGCTTCCTCGGGCACATCGGGCTGCTGCTGCTGTCGGCGTCGATCCTGACATCGGCATCGGCATCCACTCAGACCACCATCCTGCCGACCGCCCGCACCACGCTATCGATGGGCGTCTACAAGGCCCTGCCGAGCTCGTTCGCCAAGATCCACCGGACCTACCTGACCCCCACCACCTCAACAATTGCGATGGGTGTGGTCTCGGCGGTGTTCTACGTCCTGTTCACCGTCATCAGCCCCAATCTGCTGACCGCGCTGATCGGCTCGGTCGGCCTGATGATCGCCTTCTACTACGGGCTGACCGGGTTCGCCTGTGTGTGGTTCTACCGAAAGACGTTGACCCGCAACGTCCGTGACCTGATGATGCGGGGCGTCGTGCCACTGCTCGGCGGCATCATCCTGTTGGTCATCTTCATCTACGGACTGCAGCAGTACGCTGCGCCGGACTGGCTGACCGACGACGACGGCAACAATGTCACGATCTTCGGCATCGGCGCGGTGGCCGTGGTCGGGATCGGCGCGCTGGTGCTCGGCCTCATCCTGATGGTGGTCTGGCGCCTAATGGCACCGCCGTTCTTCCAGGGCGCGACGCTGGAACATGACCTGATCCTGGAAACCGCCGTGGATGAGGCGGCCTCCGTCGCACACTTCGGCCTGCCCGACTCGGGCAACATGCCGACGGTTGTCGCCCCCGACCTGTCCAATCTGCCGCCCGGCGAGACGGCGATCGACCCCGAGACCGGCGAGGAATTCACCAAGAAGTAGGTGATCGCCATCGACACCTCCGACCCGTCGGTCCTATGGAGGGTCAGTTTGGGCGATCTCCCACCCTCCATCGCGACCACTACCGACGGGACACGAGCCAATGTCGTTGCGCATGACCACTTCTGGGTGCTCGACACGAGGTCGGGGACGATGAAAGTGCAGAAGGCGAACAT
>JAKIXW010000355.1:2538-2822 GCA_022708865.1 Acidobacteriota bacterium | reverse complement strand
TCGTTCGGGATCCAGCGCGTAGGCCTCGACGTCGTCGCGGATCGCCCGGTCGGCCAGATACACCGATCCCGCGCCGTCCAGTTCGGGCGCCGTCGCGGCCCACACCTGGGTGGCCGCACCCTGCTCCGGGGTGAGGATCGAGTCCAACACCGCACCGCGGTCCCGGCTGTCGGCAGCCCTGCCGCGCAGAGCTCCGAAGTCCTCCCGTGTCATGTGTCGCGCCAGCGATGTGCCCACCACTCCGGGGTGCACCGCCACCGCCTGCATACCGTCGTCGGCGTAGC
>JAKIXW010000355.1:0-2442 GCA_022708865.1 Acidobacteriota bacterium | reverse complement strand
GTCGATGTCACTCATGTGGTGTCCGTCGGACGACAGGATCACCACGCGCGCACCGGCCAGCTGCGGGCGCAGGAGACGGGTGAGTTCGAAATGGCCCAGATGATTTGTGCCGAACTGGATCTCGAAACTGTCGGCCGTTCGGGAGAACGGGGTGAACATGACGCCCGCGTTGTTCATCAGTACATCAATGCGCGGCGCGCTCTCGGCGATCACATCGGCGGCACCACGCACACTGGCCAATGACGTGAGGTCCAGTTCCACCAGTGACGTCCGGGCGTCCGGGACCTCTTCGACCACCCATTGCTGCGCCTGCTGCAATGCGGTCATGTTGCGGCCGGCCAAGGTCACCGGTGCGCCGGCGGCGGCCAGGGCCCGGGCGGATTCACGGCCCAGGCCCGCCGAGGCGCCGGTGATGACACACGCCTTTCCCGTCAGGTCGACATCGCCGACGACCTCCCGTGCGGTGGTCATGCCAATCCGTCCAATCGGTCGCACCGATACGCGTCCCGGCCGCCGGTCGCAACCCTCATCTGCGGTACGCCTCGATGATCGGCGCCAACTCATCGGGCGTCGCCCCGTGCATGATCACCGCATCGGCGCCGTAGTCGAATTCCTTGCGCACCCGGTCCACACACTGCTGCGCGCTGCCGGTCGCCGAGGGTTCCAGCCACTCGTCCGGGATCAGGGTGGCGATATGTTCGATCTGCTCGGCGTTGGCCTTGTGATCGATACCGCCGGGAATGGACTGCACCACCGCGTCATCCCGGAACCGCTGCAGCACAGCGGGATCCCAGCCATTGGTGCTCACCAGGAGATCGCCGTAGCCCTGCAGATAGGTGGCCAGCCGGGCCACCGTCTTCTTCAGCCGCAACTCCTCCGGCAGGTGGTCGCCCACGGTGGCGAAGCACGACCACACGCGGACACTGGCCGGATCCCGGCCGGCCTGTTCGGCGGCGTCCTTGACGGTCTTGACCGCACGCTGCAGGGTCTCCGGGGTGAAGTAGGTGTGCAGGATGACATCGTCGAATTCCCGGCCGCCCAGGGCCAGGGTCTGCGGCCCGAACGCGACGATCGCCAGCCGGATATCTTCGCGGAAGTCGTTATCCAGGAACAGGATCGGGTACTTCCCGAGCGGCCCGTCGTGGTTGAAGATCAGCTCGCCGTGCCACAGCCGGCGCATCACCTGCGCGAAGTCTTCCATCTGCGCGGTGGTGACGGCCGGGATCCCGAACGAGTTGTAGATGGCGCCGATACCACGGCCGATACCCAGGGTGAAGCGACCGCGTGACAACCGGTGCATGGTGGTGGCCCAGGATCCGGTGATCAGCGGATGTCGGGTGTTGTGATTGGTTGCCGCCGTGGCGATCTGCATCCGCGATGTCACCGCACACGCCGCGCCGGTCAGCGACGACGCCTCCTTGACGTTCCACCGCTCGGAGATGAACCCGGTGCCGAAGCCCAGTTCCTCACCCCGGCGGGCCTCGTCCATCAGGGTCGCCGGCCCCTCTCCCCCGGCACCGGCCAGCAGGTAGAAGCCGAGTTCGTCGAACACGCCATCAGTCACGCCCACACTCCTAGTTTGTATCCGCAATTCCACACTTCGACGATGCGCCCGTCGACCACCCGGAAGATCTCCATGCTGCCGACGTCCACCTGGGTGCCGTCCTTCAGCTTCATCGGTGACTGGTAGACGATGGCAACGTGTTCGCCGTCCTCACCGGCAACCACCAGGTTGAGATCGAACCGCAACTCATCGAACATTTCCCAGTGGTCGACGATCCGTTCGACGGCCTCGTCGTGGGTCAGCACAGTGGCTTCGCCCACCTCATGACGAATGACGCTGTCGCCCATCAGTTCCTCGGCCAGGGCGAAATCGCGCTGGTTCCACACCACCAGGTTGTACTGCTCGACCACCTCACGCGCGGATCGGGTACTCATGCGAACACCTCCAGTGCGTCGGTCTCGTCGATGGTTGCCACCGCTCGTTGGGTCAACGTCAGGCACAGCTGGCGGGAACGCTCCGGCAAGGCATCCCAGCCCATCAGGGTGATCACCGGCAACACAATCAGGTACGCGGTGGCCATCCGGTAGTCTCGCCAGGCCTCGTCGAACGAATAGCCTTCCAGCGCTGCCTCATCCAGATACTCGCGCAGCAGCGCCTCGTCGTGACCCCGCCGCACCGGGGTCGGCAGGCCCTGGCTCACCAGATAGGCGACATCGGAAGCGCCGGCGCCCGTACAGGCGAACTGGAAATCCACCACCTTCATCTCGTCGCCCGCGAAGAACAGGTTGTCGGCGCGAATATCGCCGTGCAGCAACGTGTTCGGCCGGCCGAGCACATCCAGGGCCTGTGCCGCGTAGTCGGGGAATCGCTCGGCGAATCGCGCAACGGCCGGGGGTACCGGTTCGCTGGCGTGCTCGAGGTATACCGGCCACGCCAGC
>JAKIXW010000354.1 GCA_022708865.1 Acidobacteriota bacterium | reverse complement strand
CGCCTCCGTCGGGCGGATCCCCAATGCGGCGCGACCAGCGAGCGTTTGTCTGGGACCAGACGTCAGGGTGGAGCGGTCTACCAAGCCTTCCACCCGACCTGATGGTTGTCGGTGGCGCCAGCGTCGGCGACGACTTCACGCTGGTCGCCAAGGACTGCAGTCAAGCGTTGAAGGACGGGGCAGTCGACGAAGAGGGCTGCGGTCGAATCGTGCTCCTCGCACTGCAGAAAGATTCGACATGGAGCGAGTCAGCCGTACCCGACGATGTGTTCCCAGCGGTGGCGCAAATCGGTTTCGTCGGCAGTGTCGGCGATTCCCGGATCGCTGTCGCGAGCGCGTCGGCCAAGTGGGTTTCGGTGTTCGATACTGTGAAGCGCTCGTGGCAACGGTTTGACGGCCCCGAAATCAAGGATCGCGCCATTGCTGGATCGTGTTCGACTCGTGGGCATCTGTTCGTCGTGTTCGCGCCGATGGAGCGCGGGGGAGACTGACGTCATGGTCTTCCGGGAGATGACGGCAAAGGGTGACTGGTCTCCCCAAGTGGAGGTCGAGCGAACGCCCAGTGCTCAGCAACCGGCACCGGGCGTGGCTTGTGGCGGCGGAGCCTGGACGCTGCCCGTCGGCACCAATCGGTGGGCCACCATCACGAGCGGTGCTCCTGGCGAAGCGTTGACGGCACGATCAAAGGAGGCGGACTACAACGTGCCAAATCCAATCGGCGCCCGAGAAGGGGCCGTACTGCTTACACCGGATGCCATGTATGACGCCGCCGGGGTGCAGTTGACTGCGCCGTCGGGGCAGGCGGTACCTACAGATCCAGCCCTGCGCTCCGTCGACGGAACTCGTGGAGTGTTCGTGCGCTCCGATGATGGCAGCACGCTGCCCTCCGTCACTTTCTGGTCCCACCAGTAGAAGGGAATGCATTATGTGGACCGTCAGAGTTTTTCGTTCGTCGATGATCGCTATCACCTCTGGCATCGCGACGGTTTTGATCCTAGGAGTTTCTACTGTTGGCGCCACGACGACGCCGACTTCCTACATCACGCACAACGTTGCCGGTGCAAATTCGTCATACGGCCAAAACTCGTTGCAACGCGTTTACAATGCCCAACTTGCCATTTGGTACACGGCGACTGGCGCGCCATCTGGGGTCGCGTTACAGGAGGTCTGCCACAACTATGTTCACCCAGACTGGACAGATTCCTATCAATATTTGCGGACCGAACTATTGGCTCGTGGATATCAAACAAACGTAGTTTGGACAAAGTACCTCGCAAGTCTCCAATGCCAGCAAGGAACAATGGTCGCAGGCAAGGGGAGTTTGGTCGGCGGAGATTGGGCGCTTTTGCCGGGCCAAGCAGACGGCGAGGATCGGGTCGCAGTTTGTGTTGTGACGCAGGGATATGTGCAGATCAAGAATTGCTCCGGCCACTTGACGACTTATGCTGGCCAATCTGATATTCAGTCCTATGCTTACTGGAACTTTTCCAATTCATATGCACCAAGTTTTGCTGAATGGGCCGGAGGAGATTTCAATACCGACAATTGGTATTCGCTCTATTTCTGGTACAACAGCTACTCCGAGGGGGATCCTCTCAATCGCCCAACTATTGCGCTGAAGAAGGTTGACTATAGCTTTGGCAGACTGCCACTCAACCGAGCTACTGGGGGTGCTGTCGTGACTGGCCGCGGCACGTATTCTGACCATCATCTGATCTCGAGTCCGTTCAGTTGGGTGTATTAGCCAGCGCCCTGCTCGGCGCTGATCAGCTCAATCGTCAGCCGGTATCCACCAGATCGGAGCGTCAGATACCCACCCATGAGCTTACGCTCTCAGGGCGAGATCAGGCGATCACCGCTAAAGCCGTCGTTGCACAAGTGTTGATAGCCACCGACCCGGGGCGGGACCACAAATCACTCGCATGCAGCGTGGGGTGTCGTTATGCGGGTTAGATCGCTGACGGCTGGAACATCCCGCTTGTCGGGCCCGACCGCTACTCCCGCAAGGTTGGGGTGTTGGCCGGCTACTGCGACGAGTTCGGTCGTGACTCCGACATGCTGCGCTGCTCGGCGAACGTCGGCTGCGCACCCGATGACGCATCGCTACCGACAGTTAGGCGACATCGCCGAGTTCGTCCGACCCGGCGTGCTCATGGGCTCGACCGACCAGATGGTCCACATGATCGGCAGCTACGTCGACGCCGGAGCGGCCCAGATCAACCTGGCGTTGCGGGCGCCGTTCGAGATCGCCGCGTTGGAGGCCGTCGCCGACGCCATCGCCCACTTCCCGGCAACGTGAGATCCAACGCCGAGATCGTCGCCCCGCGGGACGGTCACCGTTCGCGACGCGGCGGCCCGATCGGGACGCCTCATCGACCTCGCCGGCAAACATGTTGCTCAATCGCTGCGATAGCTGAATGCAACAACCCACCTCCATGTCGAGTTCGCCCAGACTGAATCACCCTGGGTTGGTTGGAGGCTCCAGACTTTTGAAACGAGGATGGAGCTATGCCGAAGGATTTGAAGAACGGGAAGCCGACGACGCGTCGGTACTCCGCTGAGGAGAAGGCCCAGGCGGTGCGGCTGGTACGCCACCTGCGTAAGGAGCTCGGCACCGAGCACGGCACCGTTGCCCGTGTCGCCGGCCAGCTCGGGTACGGGGTCGAGACGGTACGCAAGTGGGTCCGCCAGGCTGACGTTGATGAGGGAGCGAAACCGGGCCGCTCAAGCGAGGACACCGGTTGATCTCGCCCAGCATTGGCGATTGCGGTACATCCAGCCCTCGGAGGACTGGGATGGCACGCAAATCCAATACCACCGCAGGCTCCACGTGGTATTGTCATCTCTCACGTGGGGGATAC
>JAKIXW010000353.1 GCA_022708865.1 Acidobacteriota bacterium | reverse complement strand
CTTCGGATCGTGTTCCGCCATGAGCTGTTCCACTACGCGGCACGTGCCGATACGGCAATCGACGCACCGCGCTGGCTGACCGAGGGCGTGGCCGACTACGTGGCCCGGCCCGCGCCCACCGCACCGGTCCGGATCGACACCACATATCTGCCGTCGGACGCGGACTTCACCGGCACCCCCGAGGAACTGTCCGCGGCCTACGACCGGGCGTGGCTGTTCGCCCGGTTCGTCGCCGACCGCTACGGCGCACCGGCACTGCGGCTGCTGTACCTGCGCGGCGCCGGGTTCGCCCACGCCGACGCCGTGACCGCGCTGCGCGACGTGCTCGGTTCCGGTCCGGACGAGCTGCTCGCGCACTGGCGGGAGTGGGCCCGCTGATGCCGACCCGGGTCCTGTTGGTCACCAACGACTTTCCGCCTCGCCGCGGCGGCATCCAGTCCTACCTGGAGAATCTCGTCACCCGCCTGGCCGCGGCCGGCGATCATGACATCGCGGTGTACGCCCCGCAGTGGAAGGGTGCCCAGGAGTACGACGCGCGGGCGGCGAACCTGCATGTCGTGCGTCACCCCACGTCGCTCATGCTGCCGGTGCCGTCGGTGGAGCGCCGGATGCGCGGGCTCATCCGCGAGCACGACGCCGAGGTGGTCTGGTTCGGGGCGGCCGCGCCCCTGGCGTTATTGGGTCCCAGCGCCCGCCGGGCCGGTGCCGACCGGGTCCTGGCCAGCACCCACGGGCACGAGGTCGGCTGGTCGATGCTGCCGGGGGCGCGCTCGGCGCTGCGCCGGATCGGCGACGGTACCGACGTCATCACCTACATCAGTCGCTACACCCGGGCCCGGTTCGCCGGCGCGTTCGGACCGCACGCCGCGTTCGAGCATCTGCCGCCCGGCGTCGACCCCGACGCCTTCCGGCCCGACCCGGCGGCGCGCGCCGAACTGCGGGCCCGCTACCGGCTGGGCGCACGCCCGACCATCGTCTGTGTGTCCCGCCTGGTGCCCCGCAAGGGGCAGGACATGCTGATCCGGGCGTTGCCGGCGATCCGCGAGCGCGTCGACGGCGCCGCGCTGGTGATCGTCGGCGGAGGACCGCACCTGCAGGCACTGCGAAAGTTGGCCGCCGACAACGGGATCGATGACCACGTGGTCTTCACCGAAGGCGTCCCGTTCGCCGAACTGCCCGCGCACTACACGCTGGGCGACGTGTTCGCGATGCCGTGCCGGACCCGGGGCGCCGGCCTGGACGTCGAAGGGCTGGGAATCGTGTTCCTGGAGGCGTCGGCGACCGGGATCCCGGTGGTGGCCGGCGATTCGGGCGGGGCGCCGGAGGCGGTGCTCGACGGTGAGACGGGGTTCGTGGTCGACGGCCGCAACCTCACCGACATCACCGACACGATCAGCGCGCTGCTGTCCGACCCCGACACCGCCGCACGGATGGGCGCTCGTGGACGCCAGTGGATCGACGAGCAGTGGCGGTGGGACACCCTGGCCGCGCGGATGGGCCGGCTGCTGTAGCTGGGGCGGATCAGTCCTTGCGGTAGATCGCGTCGATCTGGTCGGCGAACTTCTCGGCCACGACCTTGCGCTTGACCTTCAACGTCGGCGTCATCTCGCCGGTCTCCTCGGTGAAGTCCACCGGCAGGATCTTGAACTTGCGGATGGCCTCGGCGTGGCTGACGTGGCTGTTGGCCTCCTTGACCGCGCCGTCGATCTCGGCCAGCAGGTCCGGGTCCTCGGTCAGGTCGGCCACCGATGCAGCGGGGTCCTTGCCGTTGCGTTCCTTCCAACCCTCGAACGCTTCCGGGTCGATAGTGATCAGCGCGCCGATGAACGGCTGCGCGTCGCCCACCGCCATCGCCTGGCTGACCAGTGGGTGGGCCCGCAGACTGTCCTCGAGCACCGCCGGGGCGACATTCTTGCCGCCGGCGGTCACGATGAGTTCCTTCTTGCGGCCGACGATCTTGAGGAACCCGTCGGAGTCGACCTCGCCGAGATCGCCGGTGTGGAACCAGCCGTTCAGGACCGCCTCGGCGGTCGCCGTGTCGTTCTTCCAGTAGCCGTGGAAGACGACGCCACCCTGCACCAGCAGCTCGCCGTCGTCGGCGATCCGCATGCTGTTGCCCTCCAACAGCTTTCCGACAGAGCCGGGCTTGATGGCGCCGATCTGGTTGACCGTGATGGCCGCACTGGTCTCGGTCAGGCCGTAGCCCTCGTAGATGGTCAGGCCGACGCCGCGGTAGAAGTGGCACAGCCGGGCGCCCAGCGGCGCGCCGCCCGAGATGGACGCCACGCAGTCGCCGCCGAGGGCGGCCTTGAGCTTGCCGTACACCAGCTTGTCGAACACCGCGTGCTTGAGCTTGAGCACCAGTCCCGGGCCGCCCGGGCGGTCCAGCGCCTCGCTGAAAGCGATCGCGGTCTGCGCGGCGATCCCGAAGATCTTGCCCTTCCCGTCGTTGGCGGCGTTCTGCTCGGCCGTGTTGTAGACCTTCTCGAACACCCGCGGCACCGACACCACGATGGTGGGCTTGAACACCCCGAACATCGGCACGAGATTCTTGATGTCGCTGGTGAAGCCGACGGTCACCTTGTTGTGGAAGGCGCCGATCGCGATCGCGCGGGCCAGCACGTGCGCCAGGGGCAGGAACACCAGCAGGCGCTGGCCCTTGTCCAGTAGCGACGGCAGGGCCGCCTTGGCGCCGCGGATCTCGTAGAGCAGGTTGGAGTGGGTGAGCTGGCAGCCCTTGGGCCGGCCGGTGGTGCCGGAGGTGTAGATGATGCTGGCCAGGTGGTCGGGGCGAATGCCCTCGATGCGCTGCTCGACGATGTCGGGCGAGGTAGCGAGCAGTTGCGCCCCGAGTTCCTCGA
>JAKIXW010000352.1:2610-2915 GCA_022708865.1 Acidobacteriota bacterium | reverse complement strand
ATTCGATCCGAATCGCTTTCTCGGGACCAAGCCCGCGCCGCACACCTGGCTGCCGTTCGGTGTCGGATCACGACGGTGCGTCGGCGCCGAGTTCGTCTCCGCCGAGATGGACATCGTGTTGCGGACGGTGCTGCAGAATTTCCGGATCCAGACCGACGCGGCCCCCGATGAGAAAATGCATTTCCGCGGAGTCACCCACACCCCGAAACTCGGCGGCCTCATCGTCATGAACCGGCGAAGGTAGCTCACAGTGTCGACCCAGCTGATCAGACCATCAGAGGTAGAACGGCTCGAAATCCGTTGCA
>JAKIXW010000352.1:300-2535 GCA_022708865.1 Acidobacteriota bacterium | reverse complement strand
GCGCTCACGAATCTTCCGATCTTCGCGGGACGAATGACCGTGCACGACGGCAGGATGCGAATCCGATGTGCGGGGCAGGGCGTGCCCTTCACGTCGGCATCGTCCGACCGCACGCTCCGTCAGGCGATCCGTTCGGCCTCGGAGGACAACGGACTATGGCTCATCGACCCCGTGAACGGCGCCACGGCTCGATGGGGTCTGGGTCCGTTGTGCAAGGTCCGTGTCACTCATCTTGCGGACGACGCGACCGCGATCGGTTTCGCCTGGCACCACTCGATCGGCGACATGCAGACCGGGATGCATTTCATGAACGCGTGGGCCGCCGCCGCTGCCGGCAATCCACTCGCTGAGCCGGTGATCGTCGAGGACCGCGCCACGTACCTCGACGACCACCTCCCGGCCGATGGCGCTCGGGAGCCCGGAGTGCGATGTCTCGGACCCGCGGAAACTGCTCATGGTGTGCTCTACCTGGCAAAGGATGCGCGAAAGCAGCGGACGCTGAGCCTGACCTTCGGCGAAGACGAAATCGCCGGGATGCGCGCCGCCTACGGAAGCCGGATCCGCGTGTCTGCGAACGACGCTGTGTGCGCTCACGTTTCGGAAGCACTCATGATGGCGGATCCCGCGGTGGATCGTCGTACCCTCGCGATCGCCGTGAATGCACGAAGTCGTTGTGGGCTCGATCCGATGCTCGTCGGCAACATCATCACAACGATGAACTTCGACCTGCGGCGCGGCGAGCCTGCCAGTTCGATTGCCGAACGCATCCGTCACAAGGTGGACCACTTCGCCGACGAACACTGTGACATGCGGATCAACCAACAGTTCCTGGACGCTGCCAGTGCATGGCGGGCCGCACGCTGCGTTTCGACTGCGTTCGATGCGGCCCGGTGGAACCCGCTCGTCTCCAACTGGAGCGGCTTCGGCGTCTATCGCATCCAGTTCGAGGACACCTTCACGTCCTACTACACGCCGCTGATGAAACTCCCCGTTGCGGGACTCGGCGCCCTGATGGAAGGACCCGGTGGCCGGGGACTGGTGTTTCAGATTTCGCTGCCGCCGCGAGAATTCCACGCCATGTCAGAGTCCGGCGTTCACACGCTCCTGCACCGATTCCGCAGCGCCGCCGATCCGATCCCTGGTCTGCACCGGGAGTTCGACGTCACGTAGCTCAGTACCGGACCGCAGAACTTGCAGTACCGGAACACTGCATCCCGAACCTGCAAAGCGCGTGACGATGACTGAAGGTCACCTACAACGGGGGGAAGTCATGCAGTCGAAGCATCGTGTGGGCCGGGTTGGCGGGCTGGCGGCGGCGCTGGGTGTCGGTGTCGCGCTCTCGTTGTGCGGGCCGAACGCGTGGGCGGATGAGTCCGGCGGCGATACCGCATCCGATACCTCACCCACACATGACTCACCGGCCGGCGACAGCGGTCAGCAGCCGAGCACGGCGAAAGGCTCTGCGCCGGATCCCGAGACACGATCCGCCTCAACGGACTCCGGTCCGGACGTGACGACCGACGGTCAGCGCTCCGCGTCGAACGAGCGGGCCACGTCGCGTGGCCGGAACCGCGCAGGTCGCGCGGACAGCACGGACGCACTCGCACCGAAGCATGGTTCGCGGACCGACGCAGCCGCGGAATCGGCCGAATCGGACCGGCACCGCGCATCGGTCCCTGCAGCCGAGCCCGACCGGACCGAGACCGCCGACCGGACACCCGCCGCAGTCCCCGGCACCATCGCCACAGCCGAAACGATGGCCGCTTCCATCGCGGTCCGTTCGCCGGCGGTGCCCGAACCCAAGACCGAGCTCACGGACACCCCAACAGCCGCACCACCGAAGATCACCGAACAGGAAACCCTGTCGGAGTCGGTCGCGGACACGGTGTCCCACGGCCTGTTCGGTGGTGGTTCTGGCGGAGTCACGGATTCGCCGGCAACCTGGGTGATGGCCGCCGCGGCCCGGCGCCAATTGGGCGACACCGCAACCGAAGTAGCCGAGAGCGGATCGGGCCAGACCACCGGCCAACTGCTCATAGCATCGAATATCGCAGCCGCTCAGATCAATTCGGCTCCGGTGATCACCGGCACGACGGTCGGTGATCCGAACCCGTCGTTCTTCGGCTGGGTCTCCGGCAAGGTCAACGCCACCGATCCCGACAAGGACCAACTGACCTACACCGCCAGCGGCACCACCAAGGGCTGGGTCGGCATCGACACCAACACCGGCTCATT
>JAKIXW010000352.1:0-284 GCA_022708865.1 Acidobacteriota bacterium | reverse complement strand
CCCGCCACGCCGCCGCCGCGGACACCGCCACCGACGCCGACAAACAGGACAACTTCACCGTCACCGTCACCGACGGCCACGGCGGCACCACCACCCAAACCGTCAAGGTCGCCGTCTCCCCACAGAACACCGCCCCCTCGGCCAACGCCGCCACCGGCTGGGCCGACCCCAACACCGGAGCCATCGCCGGCAACGTCAGCGGCAGCGACGCCGACTGGGACAAACTCACCTACGCCGCACCCACCAGCACCACCAAAGGCACCATCACCCTCAACAACTCAACC
>JAKIXW010000351.1:2561-2927 GCA_022708865.1 Acidobacteriota bacterium | reverse complement strand
CGGGCTCACCGGCCGCTCGGTGCTGGCCGTGCTGGCGCCGCTGGACGTGCGGGCCGAGCTCACCGATGACAACGCCGCGGTGTTGGCGCAACGTGCCGCCGAGGGTGTGGCGACCGTCCCGGCCGCGACGGCCGCGGCGCGGGTGGCCGACTACGCCGTCGTCATCACCAGCCCGGGGCTGCCGCCGTCGTCGCCGCTGCTGCTGGCCGCCGCGGCGGCGAGGGTGCCGGTGTGGGGTGACGTCGAGCTGGCCTGGCGGCTGGACCGGTCCGGCCGGTTCGGCGCGCCCCGACGCTGGCTGGTGGTGACGGGCACCAACGGGAAGACCACGACGACGTCGATGCTGCACGAGATGCTGCTGGCTGG
>JAKIXW010000351.1:261-2551 GCA_022708865.1 Acidobacteriota bacterium | reverse complement strand
CCGGCCGCGGATCCGGCGGCATGATCGGCGGGCTCATCGCGGAGAAGATCGATCCGAACATCATGGCCTCGCTCGGCGGCGGCCGCCCGGTCGCGCTCGTGACCGGCACCAACGGCAAGACCACCACCGTCTCGATGCTGCACGACATGCTGACGGCCGCCGGGCGCACCTCGCTGCTGTGCGGCAACATCGGCACACCGGTCATCGATGTGCTGGCGCAGCCGGGCGACCATCTGGCGGTCGAGCTGTCCAGCTTCCAGCTGCACTGGTCGGAGTCGCTGCGCCCGGAGGCCGGCGTGGTGCTCAACGTGGCCGAGGACCACCTGGACTGGCACGGCTCGTTGCCGGCCTACGCCGCGGACAAGGCGCGGGCACTGACCGGTCGGGTGGCCGTTGCCGGGGTCGACGACCCGATTGCCGCCGGCCTGCTGGCCGCCGCGCCGGCGTCCACCCGGGTGGGATTCCGGCTCGGTGAACCCGGCCCCGGTGAACTCGGCGTGCGCGACGGCATGCTGGTCGACCGGGCGTTCGGCCCGGACGACAACGGGGGCGTGCCGCTCGCGCCGGTTTCGTCGATCCCGGTGGCCGGGCCGGTCGGCGTGCTCGACGCGCTGGCCGCCGCGGCCCTGGTCCGGGCGGTCGGGGTGGCGCCCGAGGCGATCGCGGCGGCGCTGGCCGGGTTCAGGGTGGGGCCGCACCGCGCGGAGGTGGTCGCCGTCGTCGACGGGGTGTCCTACGTCGACGATTCGAAGGCCACCAATCCGCACGCGGCCGAGGCGTCGGTGCGTGCGCACCCGCGGGTGGTGTGGCTGGCCGGCGGGTTGCTCAAGGGGGCGTCGGTGGAGGAGATGCTGGCGCGGGTCGGCGATCGGCTCAGCGGTGCGGTGCTGTTCGGCCGGGACCGCCGCGCGATTGCTGAGGCGTTATCGCGACACGCCCCTGATGTCCCCATCGTCGAGGTTGTGACGGGGGAGGATGCTGGGGTGGATGGGACTGGTGTTACTCGAGTGACTATCGCCGGGGGTGAACCGGTCGGGTCGGCGGTCATGGTTGCTGCCGTCGCCGCGGCCCGGAACCTGGCCACACCTGGCGACACCGTTCTGCTCGCCCCGGCCGGGGCGTCCTTCGACCAATTCAGCGGGTACGGCGACCGGGGTGATCGGTTCGCCGCCGCCGTCCGCGCACTCGACGCCTCCACTGCGCAGGGGGGCGGGTAGCCGTGACGAACCTGCTGAGCCGGCTGCGCCGGTCCCGAACCGCTGAGCCGCCGCAGGCCGGCGCCACCGAGCCGTTCGCGCTGTCGCGCACCCGATTCGGCGCCTGGCTGGGCAAGCCGATGACCTCGTTCCACCTCATCGTCGCGGTGGCGGCCCTCCTGGTGACGCTCGGGCTGATCATGGTGCTGTCCGCGTCGGGCGTGCACTCCTACGACGAGGATGGCTCGCCATGGGCCATCTTCGGCAAGCAGGTGGTCTGGACACTCGTCGGGCTGGGTGCGTTCTACATCGCCATGCGCACCCCGGTGAACCTGATGCGTCGGCTGGCGTTCCCCGCGTTCGCCGTCACCATCGTGCTGCTCGTTCTGGTGCTGGTGCCCGGTATCGGCACCGAGTCCAACGGCACACGCGGCTGGTTCGTCGTCGCCGGACTGTCCATGCAGCCCTCCGAGCTGACCAAGATCGCCTTCGCCATCTGGGGCGCCCACCTGCTGGCCGCGCGCCGGATGGAACGGGCCTCGCTCAAGGAAATGCTCGTTCCGCTGGTCCCGGCCGCGCTGATCGCCCTGATGCTCATCGTGATCCAGCCCGACCTGGGGCAGACGGTGTCGATGGGCATCATCCTGCTGGCCCTGCTCTGGTATGCGGGCCTGCCGCTCAAGGTGTTCCTGAGTTCGCTGTTGTCGGTCATGGTGGCCGGCGCCGTCCTGGCCGTCTCAGAGGGGTACCGCTCCGATCGGGTGCGGTCCTGGCTGGACCCCAGCGCCGACGCGCAGGGCGCGGGCTACCAGGCCCGGCAGGCCAAGTTCGCGCTGGCCAACGGCGGCGTCTTCGGCGAGGGGCTGGGGCAGGGCACCGCGAAGTGGAACTACCTGCCCAACGCGCACAACGACTTCATCTTCGCGATCATCGGCGAGGAACTCGGGCTGGTCGGCGCCATCGGACTGCTGGCCCTGTTCGGCCTGTTCGCCTACACGGGCATGCGAATCGCGCGCCGCTCGGCGGACCCGTTCCTGCGGCTGCTGTCGGCGACGGCCACCCTGTGGGTGATCGGTCAGTCGTTCATCAACGTC
>JAKIXW010000351.1:0-251 GCA_022708865.1 Acidobacteriota bacterium | reverse complement strand
GCCTGCTGCCCGTCACCGGCATCCAACTTCCCCTGATATCGGCGGGTGGAACATCAACGGCCACAACACTTTTCATGATCGGCGTGATCGCGAATGCGGCCCGGCACGAGCCCGACGCGGTGGCTGCGCTGCGCGCCGGCCGCGAGGACCGGATGAACCGGTGGCTGCGCCTTCCGCTGCCCGAACCGTACGTCCCCACCCGGGTCGAAGCCCTGCGCGACCGGATGCGCACGCCGCGGGCAGCGGCGGGC
>JAKIXW010000350.1 GCA_022708865.1 Acidobacteriota bacterium | reverse complement strand
GACCACCCTCGAGGCCACCCCAGGCATTGAACCGCCAGTCCACTCCGCGCATCTGCCCGTGATCGTTGACCACGAACGTCGGGCCGGTGTCCCGAACCCACGAGTCATCGGTGCTCATCTCGACCTCACGCACCTGCTCGGGCAGATGTGCGCGGGCGTTGACGTACTGCTGCCCCGACACGACCATCGTCAGCGGCTCGTGCTCACAGATCACCTCCGCGACGCGGGTGAACGCATCCTGCGCGGGCTTGCCGCCCAAGCGCCAGTTGTCGGGGCGCTCGGGCCAGACCATCCAACAGTTGCACTGCTTCTCCCACTCGGCCGGCATCCGGAACCCGTCTGCCTTCGGGGTGCTGTCAATGATGTAGGTCATCGCTTCTCACTCACCTTGTGAATGTCGGCAGCCGTATCGGGGGCGATGCCCTCGAGTTCGACGTCGGCGTTGAGTTCGGGATGTTCAGCGGCCACCTTCCAGCGTGGCGCGCGGCGCACCATGATCTCCTGCGCGGCGAAGGTCGCGGCCAGGCCGGCGACGATCAACCACGTGGTCGTTGCGTCAAACTCCGCCCAGGGATTCCAGACGAAGAAGATCACGGCTGCGACCAACAGGATGACGACAAGCACCGTGCAGACCCATGCGCCTGCGCTGCCGCCAGGGACGCGGTAGGGACGTTGTGCACCCGGGTCTGTGGCACGCAGTCGCAGGAAGGCCAACGCCATCGCCACGTAGGGCAGCAGGAACACGATCGAGGAGAACGCGAACAGGCTCCAGAACAGCGCGTCGATGTCACCGTTCGTCACCGAGAACAGCACGCCGTAGACGACGGTGATGCCGGCACTGACGATCGCGGTGAAGGTGGCAGCACCCACGGGGGTGTTCCGCTTGGCGTTGACCTTCTTGAACACCGGTGGCAGATCGCCCTGTTCGCTGGCCTGCGCGGCAGCCCGGTTCGCCCCGATCGTCCACGGGATGAGTGCGGCGAAGAACGCGTACAGGATGCCGATGCCTACGACAGTGATGCCGATGCCGGAGCCGAATACTGCGGTGAGCACGTCCATCAGCCCGCTGGTCTCCGAGATCTCCTCAGCCGGGATCACGACCTGCATCCCGATCGTGGAGATCAGGTAGAAGGCGCCGATCAGCACACCCGCGATCACGATCGTGCGCGGCACGTCGCGGCGTGGGTTGCGCATCTCGTTGCTCGCACTACTCATGAGCTCGAACCCCAGGAAGTTGTAGATGATGATCGGCAGCGCCAGCGCGGCGGTGGCGGCCGTCGGAATCATCGACTCCGAGTCCCACGTGAACGCAGTCGCCGAACCGTCGGTGCTCCAGGCCATGAACCCACCGACACCGATCAGTGCGATGACACCGACGGTGATGATGGCGCCCACATTGGAGACCCACTTGCCCAGATCAAGTGTGAGCATGTTGACCACCCAGTTCACACCGATGAGCACCAGCGCGATGCCGACCTGCGGCCAGAAGCCCAGGTCGGGGAAGAACATGTCACTGAGGACCACGGAGAACATCAGGTAGACACTCGGTACCCACAGCGCGACATTGAGCCAGTACCACCAGGACACGCGGGTGCCCCAGCGGTTGCCGAACGCTCGCACGATCCACGAGTAGATGCCGCCGGTGTCGGGGTAGGTGCTGCCCAGTTCGGCGGTCATCAGGCCGTAGGGCAGGAAGAACAGCACGATCATGACGACCGTCCAGACGATCGCGGACGGCCCGATCTGCGCGGTCAGTGTGACCTGGCTCAGCAGCAGCATGGCGCAGACGCTGAACAGGATCATGTCGAACATGCGCAGTGCGCGCGGCTGGGCACTCATGATGTCACCGCCTGCAAGTAGCTCTCGATGCGACCCTCGTGGTAGGCCCGCAGCGCCGGGGTGGGGTGCTCCAGGCCGGGGGTGATATACCAGGCCAGCAAGCCCTTCTCGGTGTGCAGGCGGTTCTCACTCTGGTCATAGATGATGCTTTGCGCAGAGTCCATGACCTCGTCGGTGGCCTCGACGCCGCGCGACGCCGGCAGGCAGTGCATGAACTTGGCGGTCCGCGGGGCCCGGGCCATGAGTGCCGAGCTCACCTGATAGCGGGGCTTGAATGCCTTCACGCGGTCTGGGATCTCGTGTTCTTGACCGAACCACCACCACAGGTCGGTGTAGATGAAGTCGGCGTTCGCGACCGCGTCCTCGACGTCTTCAGTCTCAAAGTACCGGCCGCCGAAACGCTGTTCGTTCTTCGCGATCTCATCCAGAACGGTGGGCCACTGGGCCTTGATGCCGTACTGCTCCGGACGGGCGTGGATGAACGTGCCGCCCATCATGGTCACGATGGTCGCCGTCGAGGTGCAGACGTTTGTCGCGTCGCCCACGAACACCACCGTCACGTCCTTGAAGGGTTTGTCGGTGTGCTCGGTCATGGTGAACACGTCGCAGACCGCTTGGGTCGGGTGGTTGTAGTCCGTCAGGCCATTGATGACCGGGACTCGAGCGTGCTCGGCGAAGTCGGTGACGGTCGAGTGCTTGAAGGCACGGATCTCGACCGCGTCGACCATCCGGCTGAGGACCTCCGCAGTGTCGGCGATGTTCTCCTTCTGCCCGAGGTGGATCTCGCCCGGCTTGAGATACAACGCGTGGCCCCCGAGTTTGGTCATGGCGACCTCGAAGCTCACACGGGTGCGCGTCGATGCCTCTTCGAAGATCATGCCGAGGGACGCGCCCTCAAGCAGCCTCGGGCAGGCGTTCTGCTTGTCTGCTTCCTTGAGCAGAGCGATGAGTTCCATCTGGGCGCGGATGACATCCGGACCCAGATCCTGGGTGTCGATGAAATGCATGACAACCTTCCGAATAGGTAGGTCGTCGAGGGGGAGGGTCCGATGTCCCTCCCGATCGGCGGTCCCCATTTCGCTGGGGGCATGTTTCAGTGTACACAAGACTTGAGCGAGCGTTCAAGTAGGCCCTTGC
>JAKIXW010000034.1:20694-21102 GCA_022708865.1 Acidobacteriota bacterium | reverse complement strand
CACGGCCGAGTAGCTGTTGACCGGCGTCGGCTGGCCGGCCACCCGGAACCCGGCGTCCTGGATGCGCTTGCGCGCGGCGTCCAGTCCGAGGCCCACCACGCTGGGTACCTCGCCGCCCGGGCCGCCGTTGACATAACGCGGATCGGTGGGCGGCAACGACACCGGCCCGAAATCGTTCGCGATCGGCTTCATCGCCTGGAACCACGTCTGCGCGGGTTCCTTGCCGCCGTAAAGATTTCCGTAGCTGCACTTGCGCAGCGGATACGAGCACAACCCCGTCGGCGTGGGCGAATCGTCGAAAACGTAGTTCGCCGCGGCATATTGGTTGGTGAAGCCCAGGAAGCCCGAGGACCGGTGCGATTCGGTGGTACCCGTCTTGCCCGACATCGGCAGGCCCCAGCCCACCGA
>JAKIXW010000034.1:16838-20636 GCA_022708865.1 Acidobacteriota bacterium | reverse complement strand
CCCCGCCGCGGCTGCCGCGGTGCCGCTGACCGCATCCTTCGACAGCGCATTGGCCAGCGTGTTGGCCAACCCGACCGGTACCGCCTGTTCGCACGCGGGGGTCTGCAGGGCCACCTCGCGGCCGGTGCGGTCGATGATCTTGTCGATCGGCGACGGCGGGCACCACATGCCGCCAGAGGCCAACGTGGCTGCGACATTGGACAATTCGAGTGCGTTGATCTCGATGGGGCCCAGGGTGAAGGAACCGAGGTTCTGCCGCTCGAGGTAGTCGGCCAGGCTCTCGTTGGACTTCGGGTCGTAGGCGCGTGCGGTTCCCGGCTCGGCGTAGGACCGCAGGCCCAGCCGGACCGCCATGTCGACCGCACGCGGAACGCCCACCTGGGCAATCAGATTGGCGAACGCGGTGTTCGGCGACTGCGCCAGCGCGTCGGTGACGTTCATCGGGCTGCGGTAGTTGCCCGCGTTCTTCACGCACCAGGTTTCCGGCGGGCAGCCCGGCGTGTTGCTGCTGCCCAGACCCTTGCCCCGGTACACCGGGGGCACGTCGAGTTGCGCGTTGATCCCCAGGCCCATGTCGAGGGCCGCCGCGGTGGTGAAGATCTTGAAGATCGACCCCGCGCCATCGCCTGCCAGCGAGTACGGCTGCGGCTGCACGGTCTGGCCCGCCGCCAGATTCAGCCCGTACGTCCGATTGCTCGCCATCGCCATCACCCGGTGGGCGTCGCGGCCCGGCCGGATCACGCTCATCACGCTGGCGACGCCGTCGGCGGTGGGTGAGGCCACGTTGTCGACGGCCTTCTTCACGCTGTCCTGCACGTGCGGATCCAGGTTGGTGCGGATCAGATAGCCATTGCGCATGACATCGTCCTTGGAGATGCCGGCGCGGGCCAGGTATTGCAGGGCGTACTCACAGAAAAAGGCGCGGTCCCGTGCGGCGATACAGCCCTGCGGCAGTCCGTCGGGCTGCGGCAGCACGCCCAGCGGCGTGGTCCGGGCGGCCTCGAGCTCGGCGGCCCTATCGGGCACGTTCTGGATCATGGTGTCCAGCACGAGGTTTCGTCGCGCCAGTGCGCCCTTGGGGTTGGTGTAGGGATCCAGCGCGCTGGTGGACTGGACCATGCCGGCCAGCAGCGCGGCCTGCTGCCAGTTCAGGTCGGCGGCGTTGACGCCGAAGTAGGTCCGGGCGGCATCCTGGACGCCGTACGCGCCGTTGCCGAACGGCACCAGATTCAGGTAGCGGGTCAGGATGTCCGGCTTGGTCAGGATCTTGTCCAGGGCGACGGCCATCCGCATCTCGCGCATCTTGCGGGCCGGGGTGGTGGCGATGGCCGCCCGGCGTTCGGCGTCGGTCTGCGCCTTGACCAGCAGGTTGTAGTTCTTGACGTACTGCTGCTCGATGGTGGAGCCGCCGCGGGTGTCCTCGCTGGCCTGCAGATAGCCGAACAGTCCGGTCAGCGTGCCCTGCACGTCGACCCCGTTGTGTTCGGCGAACCGGCGGTCCTCGATGGACACGATCGCCAGCTTCATGGTGTCGGCGATGCGATGGGTGGGCACGATCCAGCGGCGCTGCGTGTAGAGCCACGCGATCGGCGTCCCCGCCGAGTCGACCATGGTCGAGACGATCGGGATCTCGCCCTGCACGATGTGGGTGGTGTCCTCGTCCACCGAGTCGGAGACCCGCATCGCGACCAGGCCGATGCCCCCGGCGACCGGAAAGAGCAGACCCGCCGTCAGCAAACCGGCCAGCAGACAACACAGGGCCCAGCGGGCGATCATCGCCCGGAGCCCCCGGCCCTCGCGCATACCTCACAGCCTAGAGGTGGGGAAAGCCGTGGGGTGGGTGATCCGAATGTGAAATGCCCGGCGCGTTGCCGTCGGAGCGCTCCCGCTGTGTCAATACTCTATTGCCATGCACCTGGCGACGCTGTTTGGCCGCAGGTTCTGGATCTGGCCCGCAATGGTCGCTGGCGGCGCAGCGCTTTGTTGTGGTTCATTCCCGCCGTGTTGCGGGCGAACCGGCCGGCCCCGGTGCACACCGAACTGGTGGTGCCCGGTCCGTGCGCCCAAGATGTGTCGACGGGCCCGAATTACGCTGCGCGTGAACCGATCAGTTATTGCCAACGCTCAGATACTCGGGCCCGACACCGGGCCGGCCGGTCAGACCCGTCGCCGCCGGGTCGTCGGGATGCGGTGCCAACTCGGCGACCTCGGCCACCCGGATCTGCCGGGGCAGGCCCGCGAGCACCTTGTCCAGCAACCCGCGGTTCGCGGCGGTGAACAGTCCGATGACCCGCTCGTCGCCGTGCGCGTGCCACAGCCGCCGCAGCTGACCCCGGGTGCCGTCGCGGTCGACCTCGACCTCCTGTGCATCCAGGGCCGTCAGGGTGACCAGGAACTCCATGGGGTGCCTCCGGGCGGCGCTGCGCGATATTCCATCGTGGGCCGGTCAGGATGTAGATGCCGAGAAAGGCGGTGATCGGATGGCCCAGGCCCAACAGCGGTGGAACTGGACGGGTACGTCGGAGTTGCGCCTGATCGTCGCCACCGTCGCCGGTGTCCTCGCCGCGATCGTCACCTGGCGGTCCCTGCCGGACGCCACCAGCGTCGGTGACCGTGCCGGCCTGGCGCTGCTCGGCGGCTGGGATCTGCTCGGGCTGGTCTTCATGGTCCTGACGTGGGGCGAGTTGTGGCGGATGACTCCGGCCGAGACGCGGGACGACGCCGAACGGGAAGAGCCGCCCGTCGACGTCGTGATGATGCTGGTGATCGCGGGCGCGCTGGCCAGCCTGGTCGTGGTCGGATTCCTGATGAGCCAGAGGCTGGCCATCTGGATCGGCATCGCCACCGTGGCGATCTCCTGGCTGGCCGTGCACACGCTCTACGCGCTGACCTACGCCCGGATCTACTACTGGCAAGAGCCCTACGGCGGAATCGATTTCAACCAGCAGGAGTACCTGCCGCAGTACAGCGACTTCGCGTACGTCGCCTACACGGTCGGCATGAGCTTCGCGATCTCCGACACCAACCTCACGTCGGCCCGGATGCGCCGAACGGCCCTGGGCCACGGACTGCTGTCGTTCGTGTTCGGCTCGGTGATCGTGGCGTCCGTCGTCAACGTCCTGGGCTCGTGATGGCCGTGGTGCGAACCCGGGCGCCGTTCCTGTTGCTGTCGATCCGCGCCGAGGACGAGGCGGCCGACGACGAATACCGTTCGGTGGCGCGCTTCGGCGGGCTGGGCCAGGACTCGCTGCACAGCATCCGTCTGACCCGGGAACCGTTGGGCCACATCGATATCGGTGACTGGTCGGGCATCATCCTGGGCGGCGGGCCGTTCAACGTCAGCGATCCAGCCGAGTCGAAATCCGCGGTCCAGGTGCGGGCCGAGGGGGAGCTTCTCGACCTGGTGGCCCGCGTCGTCGACGCCGACGTCCCCTTCCTCGGCTGCTGTTACGGCGTCGGCACACTGGGCACGGTGATCGGTGCGATCATCGACCGCAATCACAGCGAACCCGTCGGCGCCGTGACCGTCACGTTGACACCCGACGGCCACGCCGATCCGCTGTTCGCCGGGCTACCCGATACGTTCGACGCGTACGGTGGCCACAAGGAAGCGGCTGCGGTGTTACCCTCCACCGCAACGCATCTGGCCTCGTCTGCGGACTGTCCGGTGCAAGCCTTCCGGGTGGGCGCCAACGTCTACGCCACCCAGTTCCATCCCGAACTCGACTTCGACGGCCTGTGCACCCGGATCGACGTGTACCAGAACTACGGCTACTTCCCGCCCGAGACCGCCGGCGA
>JAKIXW010000034.1:342-16828 GCA_022708865.1 Acidobacteriota bacterium | reverse complement strand
CGCCCGGCGGCGCGACGCCGGGTCCGCGCCGGAGATCCTGCGCCGGTTCGTCGCGCGCTATGCACGCCTGCCGGGATGACCCACGACGACCGCCGGCGCTGGGATGCCCGGCATGCCGCACGGTCGCTGCCCGACCACCTCACGCTCCCAGATGAATTCGCACCGTTCGTCGACGCGTTCCCGACGACCGGACGCGGGCTGGATCTGGGCTGCGGGCAGGGGGCGTTCAGTGTCTGGCTGGCGCAGCGGGGCGTCACGATGCGGGGTCTGGACGTCTCGCCCGTCGCGGTGGCACGGGCGCGGGATCTCGCGCGGGCCAACGGGGTCGCCGACCGGTGCCACTTCGAGGTCCTCGACCTGGACGACGGCCTGCCGCCCGGAGAGCCCGCGAATGTGATTGTGTGCTACAGATTTTGGGATCCAGGGCTGGCGGACGCGATCACCGCACGGTTGGCGGTCAGCGGGCTGCTGGCGATCTGCGCACTCAGCGCGGGACGCTACGGGGTTTCCTGCGACCAACTGCTCGCGACCTTCCCCGGTACGACGGTCATCGGGTCCGGCGAAGGTGAGGGCACCACCTGGCTGCTGGCCGTAGGCTGACCCGGTGACAGGGGAGGCGGACAGCGGGAACCTCGGCAGCACCACCACCGACATGCAATGGGTGGTCAGCATCTACATGTTGGTGCTCGGTGCGTTCATGGTGCCCGCGGGCCGCCTCGGCGACATTCTCGGGCGGCGGCCCACCCTGCTGGTCGGGATCGCGCTGTTCGGCGTCGCATCGGTGCTGTGCGCCGTCGCGCCGAGCGCCGGTGCGATCATCGCGTTCCGTGGCCTGCAGGGCCTCGGCGCCGCACTGATCTTCCCGGTGTCCGTCAGCGTGCTGACCAATGCGTTTCCCGCCGAGACATCCGGCCGGGCCATCGGCACGGCATACGGCATCGCGGGCCTGGGTAACGCGGCCGGACCGCTGGTCGGCGGACTGCTGACCGATACCCTCGGTTGGCGCGCCGTGTTCTGGCTACTGGTTCGCTACTGGTTCCGTTCGTGATGCTGTCACTTGCGCTGGGCGCCAAGACGATTCCCGCATCGTTCGACGAGAGTGTGCCGCGCCGGATCGACCTCACCGGCCTGGCGCTGATCGTCTCCGGTGTCGGACTGTTCACCCTGACGTTCGACCGGGCGCCGGCCTGGGGCTGGATGTCGTCGGTGACCATCGGCGCCGCGCTGGTCGCCGTCGTCCTGCTGGCAGCCTTCGTCGTCGTCGAGAATCGGGCGCGCTGGCCGTTGGTCGAACTGTCGCTGTTCCGCAGTCCCACCTTCACGGCGCTGGTTGTCGCAGGCGCCGTCGCCAACATCGCTTATTCCGTAACGGTTTATCTCTCGACGATGAACCTGCAGCAGGTGCGCGGACTGGACCCGCTGCTGGCCGGGTTGGCCTTCCTCGGGCCGTCGGCCGGTGCGGCGGTGGGCGGCATCCTGTCGGGTCGGCTGTCGCCGCCGCTGCCCCCGGTCCCGGTGATGGGTGTCGGCTGCGCGGCCGCCGCCCTGGCGCTCGGCGCGCTGGCGGCCTCGGTCGCCTGGGTGCCGTATCTGTGCGCACTGACGGTGTGCGGTTTCACCATGGGCCTGGTCTACGCGTTCACCACGGTGGCCACCCAGGCCGTCGTCGCACCCGAACGGGCCGGCGGCGCCGCCGGGGTCACGTTGACGTCGCTGGTCACGCTGGCCGGCGTCGGCGTGGCCGTCGCGGGCACGGCGCTCGAGACGTTGCAGCGGCGCGGACTGGACGCCGGCGCGGGCATCCGGACGATCCTTGCGGTGCTGGCCGGGGTGCTGCTTGCGGCGGCGCTGGCGGTGCTGGTGCGGGCGGTCCGGGCACCGCGGGGATGAACCGAGGTCCGCGAGGCCTATCGTTATCACGGGAGCTCACGAAAAGGGGACGAGCGGATCGGGTACCTCGACTGGTTCCGGACCCAACCACTGTGGCTCGACCTCGGTCATTTGCGTGTCGTCCACGCGTGCTGGCATCAGGACTCGATCGATGTCCTGCGAAAAGAATTGGGCGGCAACCACTTCACCGAGTTCGACCAGTTGGTGCGAGCTTCGAGCGATGGCGATCCGCTGTATGTGGCCGTCGAAACCCTGCTGAAGGGTCCGGAGATCAGCCTGACCGCGCATGGACACCCGCCGGGGCGCTGGACGTGCGAATTGGCCTCGGCCACATCGACAGCGCCCGTCGCGACCTGTGGGCATCCCGTATCGATGAGGCCGAACTGAAGAGCCCCGCCGATTTCACCGCGAACAACGGCTGGGTCGTCGCCGCGCTGCAGGGCGCCTGGTCGGCGACCAGCGTCGCCGCGCTGCAGGGCGCCTGGTCGGCGATCGCCGGCGGGGCTGTTGGGTGCGGCGTACGGCGCGAGTTCCGTGCCGTCGAGCTGGCATCGAATCCTGAACGGCTGGCCCGGTCTGAACGCCGGGGAGTTGATGGATCTGGCGCACCGGATCGTCGACGGTGGAGAGCTCGCGGCCGAAATGGCGACAACGGAGTCCGCCGGACCGCCGCACAGTTACCGGCCGAAATGACCGGTCATGGTGCGCCCGCCCGGACGGCAAGCATTGATTTGCCGCACTAGATTTTGCGGATGCAAGCAATGGCGCCCAACGTGGTTGAGCTGGCGGCGCTGCGCGAGGACAGTGAAGGGTGATCACCGGTTCCGGTGATTGCA
This sequence comes from Acidobacteriota bacterium, assembly GCA_022708865.1. Taxonomy (GTDB): domain Bacteria; phylum Actinomycetota; class Actinomycetes; order Mycobacteriales; family Mycobacteriaceae; genus Mycobacterium. Next base: position 14,102 of record JAKIXW010000034.1, on the reverse strand, counting down.
GGAATCAACAGGGGGATTCTGATGAAGTATGTGATGAGCTGGACAACCCGCTATCACGGTAGCGCCACCGACAACGAGAACACGGCCAAGCGCGGTGTGGAGACCTTCACCAAGTGGACACCACCGGCCGGTCTGAAGTTCGAGCAGTTCGTCGGCCGCATCGACGGCAGCGGCGGATTCGCGGTGGTGGAAACCGACAACGTCGCCGATCTGCTCGACGGCACGGCGAAGTTCGCTCCGTCCAACGAATTCCAGATCTATCCGGTGGTGGACATCACCGACTGGATCCAGGCCGCCACCGAGGGCATTGGATTCCGGGAGTCCATCGGCTGATCAGGCCGGAGCGGGCACGGCCGACTGCACCCGGCCGAACTTCCAGCGGCGGCGATGAGCTGCGCGGCGTCGGCCGGCGCTGGCCCGAGCTCATAGTTGCGGTGCGCGTCGACGGTGGGGATTCAACGGTCACCCGGACGGGCGGTTGCCGCCGCGCCACCTGCGGTAACCGCGATGGGCGGCGAACGTCCCGATGACGGCCGTCACACACCACACGGCGATTGCGGTATAGGCCAGCGGGGCCGACAGATCGCCGATCGAAGCTCCCAGCGCGGTGTACACGAAAGCCCGTGGCGCCGAACCGATGAACGCGCCAACGGCCATCTGCCACAACGGAACTCCGAAGGCGCCGAAGGCGTATGCGGCCAGCGCGTCGGACAGGCCGGGCACGAACCGCTGTCCGACCACCGCCCACAACCCGCGCCGGCGGATCTGATCGTCGATCTGCTCGGCCCGCTGCGCGCCGAGCAGCGCCCGCGCGCTATCCCGGCCGGCCCGCCGTCCCGCCAGGCTGGCCACCACGGCGGTGCCGACCGACGCGGCCAGGGTGACGAACGTGCCGAGGATCGGACCGAACAGGAAACCGCTGCCGGCGGCCAGGATCGGACCCGGCACGAAGATCGCCCCGAGCAGCGCCGACACCGCGGCATAGGTCAGCGGCGCCAACGGTCCGGTGGCGCGGACCAGGTTGCGGACCTCGTCGACGTCGACGATGCGCTGCACGGCCGCCAGATAGAACAGCACCAGCAGGAAGGCGGCGAACACCGCCAACCGGATGAGGTGCTGGCGCCGCTCCACCGGCTTCGTCGGGGGCTCCGGAGACACTTCGGGGGGCTGCTCGCTCACGATCGCCAGAGTCTAGAGCGCTGGCTGGGTCAGAAATAGACGACCATCAGCTGGGCCAGGAATACCTTGAGGATCATCGACACCGGGAACAGTACGGCGTAGCCGACCGCGACGCGCTGGTCGGGCATCTTGGTCATCGCGTAGGCGTACGGCGCCGGGTTGAGCTGGGAGCCGGTGAGCCCGCCCAGGGCACGGGCCGTGCCGTACCGCAGCACTGAACGCAACCCGATGACACAGATCAGCGCGTGCGCTGCCGAGATCGCCAGGCCGAGCAGCACCAACTGCAGGCCGTTGGTGGACAGCGCGCTGACCAGACCCGAACCCGCACCGGTGCCGACGGCGACCAGGAAGATCAACAGCGAGAACTGATTCAGCGTGTTGGCGACGTTGCCGGGCAGGGTCCAGATGATCGGGCCGGTGCGGCCGATGGCGCCCAGGACCACGCCCGCGATCAGGGGCGCCGTGGCGGTGCCCAGCACCAGCACGCCGCCGCCGGGTAATGGGATCTTGACGAACGCCAGCAGCAGGCCGATGGCCAGGCCCAGTCCCAGGCCGATCGCGTTGATGTCGCCGGCGGTGCGTTCGGAATCGCCGAGCGCCGTGGAGATCTCGGCCAGCCGTTCGCGTGGTGCGGTCACCCGCAGCCGATCGCCGCTCTGCAGCACCAGGTCCGGGGTGGCCATGATGTCGATGTCGCCGCGGCGCACCCGGCTGACCACCGCATCGAACCGTTCCTCCATCCGCAGGTCGCGCAGCTCGCGACCGACGAAGGCCGAATTCGACAGCGTCACACGGCGGAAGTCGATCTCGCTGCGGTCCAGCCACGGCTCTTCGGTGGCGGCTCGGCCCAGCTGCCCGACGAGACTCTCCACGACGTCCTCGCGGGCGGTGATGGTCAGCAGATCCCCGGCGGCCAGCGGTTCGGCCTCGTGCGCGACGACGGTCCGATGCCCGCGGGTGAGCCGCGACACCACGGCCTGGTGCAGGGCCTCGAATTCGTGCACCGTGCAGCCCGGATCGCCGACGAGCTCGAGGGTGCGCACCACGATGGGCGCCAGCTTCTCGCGGTCCTCCGCGGTCGGCTTGCGCTTGCCGGCGCTGATCAGATACGAACACGCGACGATGGTCAGCAGCACCGTGATCGGGTACGCGACGGCGTATCCGATGGCCGGCTCGGGCGGGATGTTCCCGCCGTCGGCGAGCTGCTGCTGCACGGCACCCAGTGCGGCGGTCGCGGTGCCGGCGCCGGAGAACGCGCCGGCGATGGTGCCAGTGTCGAAGCCGAAGGCCTTCCCGATGCCCAGTGCGGCGCCGGCCATCGCCGCTACCGCGAGCAGCGACACGATCACCGGTTGCCAGCCGGTGCGCAGTGCCGACACGAACGCCGGGCCCGCGGCGATGCCGACCATGTAGCAGAACACGCACAGTGACAGCGACGTGACGAGGGGAGGCAGCGCCACATCCGGTTCGATGGCCGAGATCGCCAGCGCCGCGAACAACGCTCCGGCCGGGCCGAATGATATGGGCCCGAACCGGATTCGGCCGAACAGGCTGCCGACGCCGACACAGAAGAACAGGGTGAGCAGCGGGCTGTCCGCGAACCAGTGCATCGTCACATTCCAACCAATGTGTCGATCCAGCCGCGGGCGAAGTAGAGCAGGAAGCCCACGGCCACCACCCACAACAGGGGACTGATCTCCCGGGCCCGCCCGGATGCCGACCGCAACACCACCCAGGCGATGAAACCGACGCCGATGCCGTTGGCGATCGAGTACGACAGTGGCATCACCGCGACGGTCAGCACGACCGGCAGGGTCACGCTGAAGTCGTCGAAGTCGATGTCGCGCAACACCGATGCCATCAGCGCGCCGACCACCACCAGGGCGGCGGCCGCCACTTCCGACGGCACAATGGCGGCCAGCGGAGTCAGGAACATCGCAGCCAGGAACAGGCCGCCGGTCACCAGGCTGGCCAGCCCGGTGCGGGCGCCCTCGCCGATGCCGGTGCCCGATTCGATGAACACCGTGTTCGACGACGCCGACACCGCGCCGCCGACCACCGCGCCGGCGCCCTCGACCACCAGTGCCGATTGCAGGCGCGGGAAGTTGCCCTGCTCGTCGGCCAGCCCGGCCTGCCGGGACAAACCGGTGAAGGTGCCCATGGCGTCGAAGAAGTTGGTGAACACCAGCGTGAACACCAGCATGATGCCGGCCAGGATGCCGATTCGGCCGAAACTGTCCAGGCTGAACTCGCCGACCAGCGACAGGTCGGGCGCCGCGAACGGGGAACCGGTCAGGGCCGGCACCGACAGGCTCCACCCGCCGGGCTTGTCGACCGCCTTGCCGAGATGCCAGATGGCCTCCACCACGACGGCCAGCACGGTGCCGGCGATCAGTCCGATCAGGATGCCGCCCCGGACTTTTCGCGCCACCAGGATGCCGGTGACCAACAGGGTGAGTACGAAGATCAGCGTCGGGATGGTGGTGATGGACCCGGCGCCCTTGACGCCCAGCCCCAGCGGCGGGGACGGCATACCGGTGGAGCCGACGAACCCGGCGTCGATGAGACCGATGAACAGGATGAACAACCCGATGCCGGCAGTGATCGCCAGCTTCAGCGGCATCGGCACGGCGTCGAAGATCAGCTTGCGCAGACCGCTGACCGCCAGCGCGACGATGATCAGACCGTTGATGACCACCAGGCCCATCGCCTCGGGCCAGGTGAGCGAGCCCACCACGGAACTGGCCAGGAACGAGTTGATGCCCAGCCCGGCGGCGAACGCGAACGGCAGCCGGGCGACGACGCCGAACAGAATGGTCATGACACCCGCGGCCAGTGCCGTCACCGCCGAGACCTGCGTGAAGCCCAGCTTGTGCCCGGCCACGTCGGCGGCCCCGGACAGGATGATCGGATTCAGCACGATGATGTAGGCCATCGCGATGAATGTCACAATGCCGCCCCGGATTTCGGTGGCGACCGTCGATCCGCGCGCGGAGATCTCGAAGAACCGGTCCACCGCGGTCACGCGTTCAGACCCGGCCCGTGATGAACGACGCCGCCTGGCCCGGGTAGGGCGGGAGCTCGTAGTTGCTGTGCGCGGAGCGGTTCAGCCCCGCGCCGCAGATCGGGTCGCCCGGGCTGCACAGGTCGATCGCGCGCCCGGCGAACTGCCCGGTCGACGACAGTGCGCTGCCGAACCGATTACCCGGGTTGCCGAAGACGGCGACGGCCGACACGCGACCGGCCAGCGCGGGATCCAATGCGGGAGCCGAACCGATACTGCCGATCCGCTGACCGACCGGCGGCACTCCCGCCAGCATCGACACCACCGAGGAGCCCTGGGAGAATCCGCCCAGCACGATGCGGGTGCCCGGGCAGTTGTCGGCCATCCAGGCGATGTGGCCGCGGGCGTCGTCGGCGCCCTGACCGGTGGTCAGGAAGTTGTAGCTGGCCGGGTAGTTCACCGCGTATCTGCCCAGGCTGCGGCCGCCCAGCATCGGTTCCAGCGCATCGGCCAGGGCGTCGCCCACCCGGCCCAGACCGGGCGGCTCGGCGGTGCCGCGGGCGAACACCAGGTCGACGTCCGGGCAGGGATCGGCGACCGCCGCCGGCACGGGCGTGCTCACCAGTGCCCCGACCACCGTCAGACACGCAGCGAACACACACAGGAAGCGAAGCAGCATGTTGCCCATCCTCACAGAGATCCTCGGTCGCACGGGCCGAAACGTGCCAGGATGGCGGGCATGGTCGACGATGCCGAGCGACAGTTCAACGAGTCCAATATTGATGAGTTTCGCCGCAACGGCGGAAAGGTGGGCGGCCAGTTCGAGGGCTTCCCGCTACTCCTGCTGACCTCGACGGGGGCCCGCAGCGGGGCCCAGCGGGTCAATCCGGTGGCGTATTTCGACATCGACGGTCACCTCTACGTCGTCGGCTCGTCGGCAGGACGTGACCGGGATCCCGCGTGGGTGTTCAACATTCGCGCGCAGCCCGTGGCGTCGGTGGAGATCGGCGCCGACCCGCCGCGCGCCGTCGCCGCCCGTGAACTGCCCCGCGCCGAACGAGATCCGCTGTATCGCACGATCGTCGAGTTGGCGCCCGGCTTCGGTGAATACGAGAAGCTGACTGATCGCGTCATCCCGGTGTTCGAGCTCGTGCCTGCCTGAGTGCCTGGCGCGCCGAATTGATCAGCTGACCGACGTCGCGTTGCGGTGTGGCGGTCAGGATCAGCCAGCCGTGGATCGCCCGGCGCTCGGCCTCTGCGGCAGCCAGGTTGATCAGGGTTCGATCGGTCGGCGGCGGATCGCTCTCAACGTGGATGCCGACCTTGAAACGCCTCCAGCCCAACGATATCCGCGCGGACCAGGGCCACACTCCGAGCTGGATATCGGTCTCGGGCCGCGGTAGCCCGCCGTCGTGCAGCGCCAGTCGCAGCCTGCTCTCCTCGGGGCCGGCCGCGCCCGGGTCCATCAGATACATCACCTGCCTGGCCGTGCTGATACCGCGAGCACCTCGATAACGATCGGCGAGCCGATAGAGGTCTTCCTCGGTGATCGCGGTCTTCTCGGCCAGTCGGTCCAGTTGGCAGATCGCCAGTTCACGCGGCAGGAACCGGGCGAGGTCGAGTGCCGTGCGCGCGGGCGAGGTGATCAGCATGTGATGCCATGCGGCCAGCTCGTCGGCGTCGATGCGTTCGGTGCGGATGATGACCCCGGATTGGTTCCGGCGTGCCTTGGCGATCAACTCGACGGGGGAGTCATCATGCAGCGGGTCTCCGGTGTGGATCGCCGCGGCTGCCTGCCCGGCGATGATGCCTTTTCGTCCGGTCCACAGCCACGCGGCCTTGGTTCGGACCTTCAGGTCGCGGGTGGCGCCCTTGGGGAGGTAGATGTTCGGCAGCAGGGCGGTGTGCTTCCAACGCAGTTCACCGCGGGTGAGCGCCCGCGCGGCGAGTGCCTCGCTGCCGATGAATGGTTCGCCGTATCCCATGGGCGCCACCCTGCGGCAGGTCGGGGACCCGTTCCGCGTGCTCGAGCGAGATCTGCGTCGTGGTTGTGGATCGGAGCTCAACTGTGGAAAAGCGCAGCCGCAGAGCAGATTTCGGTGAGATTGACATCAAGGTCGCCGCGTTGTCGATCTCGTCGAGATCGACCTCACGGCCGCCGTGGTGTCGTGACCGATGACGTCCACGTGCGGCCAGATCGACTTCAGGGCTGCCCTGAGGACCATCTGGGCGATGTCGACCTCAGGGTTGCGCTCGGTGTGATGGCACGAGTTTCGACACAGCGGTTGCGGATTTCGACAGGTATGTGCCCGAACCATAGCCGTGACGTCGATCTGGCTCGAGGAGCGCAAACAGGGTCTCGGCCGCTGGCGGCCGTGCCACGATTGATCGATGCCGACCCCGAACGGGCAGCACACCGTCCTCGCGGAGGCCGAGAGCAGCCCTTACCACTCGTTGCGCCAGCGGCCCATCAGCCGTGCCGAGCGGTACGCGCTGGGCCGCAAGTTGCGGCATCGGGTGCCGCGCCGGACCCTGGCGGACTGGACCCCGCCGGTGGGGCGGCCCGACGCGGTCGGGCTGATCGAGGAGAACCACGAGGGCCGGCTGGAAGAACTCCTGCCGATCCGGGTGGGCCGAATGGTGGCTTCCCCGTACGGTTTTCTGCGCGGCACCGCGGTGGTGATGGCCGAGGACGTGGCGCGGCTGCCGTCCACCGGCATCACGCCGGTGGTGTGCGGGGACGCGCATTTGGGCAACTTCGGGTTCTACGCCTCCCCGGAACGCGACCTGGTGATCGACCTGAACGATTTCGACGAAGCGCATCCCGGTGGCTGGGAATGGGACCTGCGACGCCTGGTCGCCAGCATCTGGGTCGCGGGCCGGCAGAACGGTGCCTCCGAGGATCAGCTGGCGGTGGCCGTCCGATCGTGCGTCGCCGCCTACCGCCAGGAATTGCGCCGGCTGGCCGACGAACCACTGTTCGGTCGGTCGTTCACGCGACTGGACGTGGACCGGCTCGCGGGCCGGACCGCCGGACCGCTGCAACAGGAAGTGGAGCGGTCGGCGGCGCGGGCGCGCAGCCGCACCAGCGACCGCGCACTGCCCCGGTTCACCGAGGAGGTCGACGGCCAACGCCGGATCATCGAAGAGCCGCCGCTGATCACCCGCCTGCCCGACGACGAGGTCGAGGCACTGGCCGAGGCGCTCGACGACTATCTGACGACGCTGTCCACCCACTGGCGCCGGGTGCTCGGCGGCTACACCCTGCTCGACGTCGCGCAGAAGGTGGTCGGGGTCGGCAGCGTCGGGTTGCGCGCGTACGTTGCCCTGCTGGAGGGGTCCTCGGCCGAGGACGTCGTCTTCCTGCAACTCAAGCAGGCCCGGCGCTCGGTGCTGGCGCGCTACGTGCACGGCGAATCGGCCTGGCACGCTCACCAGGGCCAGCGCGTCGTCGAATACCAGCAGGCGCTGCAGACCGTCAGCGACCCGCTCCTGGGCTGGACCACGGTGCAGGGCCGGCAGTTCTACGTGCGCCAGTTCCGGAACATGAAGGGCACCATTCCGCTGGACGCGATGGACGCGGCCGCGCTGATCGACTACGCCGGGGTGGTCGGCCAGCTGCTCGCCAAGGGGCACGCCCGCACCAGCGGTGCCTCGATGATCGCCGGATACATGGGTGGCTCCGAACGCGTGGACGACGCCCTGTGTGTGTTCGCGCGGCGCTACGCCGATCAGACCGAGGCCGACCACGCCCTACTGGTCGCGGCCGTCGACAGTGGCCGGCTCCCGGTGGAACGTGGGGTGTAGGCGATTTCACCCGCGCCGACGGATGTCACCTGACCGGCGCTCCCGGCGTGGTACAACTCGACATTCCACGAACCAAAGGATGTGGGTATGGCGACGCAGAAGCTGCTCAGTTCGTTGAGCGAAGCGGATTTCCAGTTGATCCTGGGAACGGAACCGGCGGAACTGAGTGCGCTCGACGAGGACGCCCTGCTTGACCTGCATGCCCGGGTCCGTCGCGTCCGCAACAAACATGTCGGCGTTTATCGCCGACAGGGGGCGGCGCGGGTGTCGGCCAAGGGCGCCCGTGGCGCCGCCAAACGGGGCAGTGAGGCGAACGCCGCGCGTGCCGAGATCTTCGAGGAGGCGCTGGCGCGGGTGAGCCGCCAACTCGCCACCGCCGCCGCGCAGAGTGCCCGTGCCCTGAAGGAGGAGCGACTCGCCCAGGTGCGCAGGGACAGCCCGGCGCCGGCGAAGGCCGCCGGTACGCCGCGTAGTGCGGGTGTCAAGAAGCGCGTGCTGACCGACAAGACCCGCCAGTCCCCGGGCCGCAAGAAGCGCGAGGCCGGGTCGATCGCCGCCGGTGCCCGCAGACAGGCCAAACGCGACAGCCGTTGAGCGCCAACGCCTTGGCCGACCGCTAAAGATCCACGGACATCGGCGGGACCTGCCAGATGTCATCGCAGTACTCGGCGATCGCACGGTCCGACGAGAACTTTCCGCTGCGCGCCGAGTTCAGGATCGACATGTGGCTCCACTTGTCGCGGTCGTTCCACACCCGGCTGACGTGGTCCTGGCAGTCGACGTACGAGCGGTAGTCGGCCAGCACCAGGAACGGGTCATCGTGGATCAGGTTGTCCACCACGGGCCGCAGGACCTCGTTGTCGCCGTGCGTGAACCGGCCGCTCGCGATCAACTCGAGCACCGCGGCCAGTTCGGGATCGCGCTCGATGAAGGACATCGGCCGGTAGCCGTCGCGCTTGACCGCCTCGACCCGATCCTCGGTGAGCCCGAACAGGAAGAAGTTCTCCGGCCCGGCCTCCTCCCGGATCTCGACGTTGGCACCGTCGAGCGTGCCGATGGTCAGCGCGCCGTTGATCATGAACTTCATGTTCCCGGTGCCGGAGGCCTCCTTGCCGGCCGTCGAGATCTGCTCGGAGAGGTTGGCCGCCGGGTAGACCAGGTGCGCGGTCTTCACATTGAAGTTGGGTAGGAACACCACCTTCATGTACCGGTTGGCGATCGGGTCGTTGTTGACCGTTGCGCCGATGGCGGTGATGAGCTTGATGATCCGCTTGGCCATGAAGTAGCCGGGTGCGGCTTTGCCGCCGAAGATGTAGGCCCGCGGCGCGATCGACAGGCCCGGGTTCTCCCGCAGTCGTAGATACTGGGTGACGATGCCGAGTGCCATCAGGTGCTGACGCTTGTACTCGTGGATCCGCTTGACCTGGACGTCGAACATCCAGCTGGGGTCCAGCTCGATCCCGGTGACGCCGTGCACGTACTCGGCCAGCCGGGACTTGTTGGCGCGCTTGACCTCTCGCCACCGATTGCGGAAGGCGGGATCGTCGGCGTAGGCCTCGAGACCGCGTAGCTGCTGCAGGTCGGTCAGCCAGCCGTCACCGATGGTCTCGTCGCACAGGGCGCGCAGGCCCGGATTGGACAGTGCCAGGAAGCGTCGCGGGGTCACCCCGTTGGTCACGTTGCCGAACCGCTCCGGCCACATCTCGTAGAAGTCGCGCAGCACCGATTCCTTGAGCAGCTCGGAGTGCAGCGCGGCGACGCCGTTGACATAGTGGCTGCCGACGGTGGCCAGGTGCGCCATCCGGACACACTTGCCGCCGTCCTCGCCGATCAGTGACATCCGGGTCACCCGGTCCTCGTCGCCGGGGAACTTCGCCCGGACCTCGTCGAGGAAGCGGCCGTTGATCTCGTAGATCAGTTCGAGGTGTCGCGGCAGCGCCTCCCCGAAGATCCGCAGCGGCCAGGTCTCCAGCGCTTCGGGCAGCAGGGTGTGGTTGGTGTACCCGAACGTTCGGACCGTGATGTCCCACGCGTCGTCCCAGGTGAACTGGTAATCGTCGATCAGCAGTCGCATCAGCTCGGCCACCGCGATCGACGGGTGGGTGTCGTTGAGCTGGATGGCCCACTTGTCCGGTAGCGCGGTCAGCGGCAACCCGACCCGCTGGGTGTGAATGTTGATGATGTCCTGCAGCGAGCACGAGACGAAGAAATACTGCTGCACCAGACGCAGCGACTTGCCGCTTTCGGTCTTGTCGTTGGGATAGAGAATTTTGGAGACGGTCTCGGAGACCACCTCCTCGTCGACGGCCTTGTAGTAGTCGCCGGTGTTGAACGCCTCCAGCGCCAACGATTCGACCGCCCGGGCGCTCCACAACGTCAGCGTGTTGCAGGTGTTCACGCCGTAACCCTGGATCGGGGTGTCGTACGACGCGCCCATCAGGACCCGCTGCGGCACCCAGCGCACCCGGAACTTGCCGGCCACGTCCTCGTACTCCTCGGTGTGCCCGCCCCAGTTCACCGTGTAGCTGGCATCCGGCTTCTCGATCTCCCACGGGTTGCCGTGCGCCAGCCAGTTGTCGGTCTGTTCGATCTGCCAGCCGTCGGCGATCTCCTGCCGGAAGATGCCGAACTCGTAGCGGATCCCGTAGCCGATCGACGGCCGCTCCAGGGTGGCCAGCGAATCCAGGTAGCAGGCCGCCAGCCGGCCCAGGCCGCCGTTGCCCAGGCCGGGCTCGGCCTCGCAGACCAGCACCTCGTCGAGGTCCTGACCCAGATCGGCCAGGGCGGCCCGCGCTTCAGCCTCGATGCCGAGGTTGAGCAGGTTGTTGCCCAGCTGCGGGCCCATCAGGAACTCGGCCGACAGGTAGCAGGTGACCTTGTTGGACAGGTCCAGCCAGTCCTGGGTGGTGGCCATCCAGCGCTTCTGCATGCGGTCGCGCACGGCCAGCGACAGCGCACGGTAGTAGTGGTCGGGGGTCAGCGCCACCGACGGCCGGGCGATCGAGTAGATCAGGTGATCGGACACGGCCGCCTTGATCGCCTCGGAGGTCATCCCGGACCGGGTCTGACCGGTCGGAGCGGGCTGGGGGATCGAGCTGCCGTTGATGGAATCTCCGGGTGTCGGGCTTACGACATCGGTCACTGACTTCTCCTGCCGGTGTGCGGACGGGTCAGTCTCACCCGCCCATGTTTCCAGAATGTGCGCAACCGGCGTCGCCGATGTGAACAGGACTCGGGTAGTGGAATACGCACGCCGACCGGCGCCCATCGCGTCACGCTGGGGAGGATGACGACGATAACCGCGACACCCCGACTCGCGCTCCTCGAGCAGGCCCGCAGCATCGACGACGTGGTGGCCAACCTGAACCGCATCATCGCGTGGTCGATCGACACCGGCAGCACCATCGTCCGAGGTCACAGCAGGATCCGTTGTGCACGAGCCCATTCCGGCAGCGCAGGGTCGGGCGGCAGGCCAGTCAACAACTCGGCCAGCGCCCTGCGCGCAGCCTCGTCGGCGTCCTGCTTGAGGTCGAAATGGTCTAACAGACAACGCAATTCGAACAACAAGGCCCCCTGCTCCCGGGCGCGTTCCCGCGCGATTTCCAGCGCCTGCAGCCGCTCCGCGGGCTCATCGAGCGTGTGCGCCCGCAGCCGCAACAGATCGGCATCCTCGAATCGCATACCGGACTTCTCGGCCAGCCGCAGCGACATGTCGATCCGCTCGCGCGCCAGCACGGGCAGCCCGGCGGCCAGCAGGAGCCGCGCGATCACCCCGTCGTGATAGGTCAGGTAGATGCGCAGCTGGAGCGCACGGGCGGCATCGACCAGAGCGCTCAGCCGGTCGGCGCGCCGGCGCAGCGTGTCCGCGTCCGCTCCCGCGGCCAGCGCGGTCAGCCCCCGGACGGTGACGTGCTGGGTGCCGGCCACCATCTTCCACATGTCGATGCCGGCGTCGTCGGCACATCGGTGCATCGCCGACGCGAGCTCGGCGGCCTCGTCGAGTCGGCCGCCTTCCAGGCACACCCAGATCTCCTTGAAATAGGTGTGGGCCCGGTTGGTGGCGCTGCGTGGGAACGTCAGCTCTCCACAGCGGCGCACCGCCTCGCCGATCGACGCCCGCGCGCTGGCGACGTCGGCCCGCAGCACGTGCGTCAGCGCGAGGTAGGTGTGCGCGACGGCGATCGGGTCCGTGGTCACCATCCAGCCGGCGTCCATCGCTCTGGGATCGGCGTCGGGGCACCGTGCGATCGCGTCCCGCAGGCATTCCTCGGCGGCGTCGAACCGGCCCTCCAGCCACCACACCGTGCCCAGCGACGAGGTCAGCACCGGGTGTGTCCAGCGCCGGTCCGCCGCACCGATCCGGGCGGGCAGCGACTCGAGCAGATCCCGCGCCGATCGCAGTTCGGCCCGCGGAATGTAGTAACCCAGCATCGTGATCAGCGTGATGAGCAGCTGCTCGTCATAGCCACCCGCGGTGGCGAGCTGCAGGCAGCGCTCGAGGTCGGCCGGCCCCTCGCCGGTCGTCGCACTCACGGTGGCGGCGACCAGGAATCCGCGGGACAGCCGGATCGCGATCTCGTCCAGGTCGCGGTCCCGGGACGGCACGCACGCACCGAGTTGGGTCAGCGCATCGCTCAGGCAGCCGACCGCCTCGAGGAGGGCGCCGCGCCGGCGCGCTGCATCGGAGGCCTTCCGGTAGGCGGCGGAGGCATCGGCGGGCCGCTCGGCCTGGGCGTAGTGCTCGGCCACCACCCGCCAGTCGGGCTGGGCGCCCCGCGCGGCGGCCAGGGCCTCAGCGGTGCGGGCGTGCAGGTCCCGCCGCCGGCTGGGCGGCGATAATTCGGCCGCGACGTCCCAGAAGAGCTCGTGCCGGAATCGCCAGCCGTCGGTCCCGGTGGGTTCGAGCACCCGTGCGGCGAACAGCTCCCCGACGACGTCGTCGAGGTTCGGTGCCAGGGCGGGAGCCGGATCGAGAACGGCGCCCAGCAGCGGGATGTCCCCGCTGCGGCCGATGATGGCGGCCGCCTCCAGCACCGGCAGCGCCGCGGATCGCGTGTTCAGCTGGGTGAACAGCGGGTCGTAGAGCGCCTCGGGCACGCCGGCATGCTTGTTGTCGGCGCGCAGCATTCCGGCCAGATGCTCGATGTGGAACGGCACGCCGTCGCAGCGATGCCGGACCGCGACGCGCTGCGCGATGGTGGCGTCCGGACACAGCACGTCGACCAGCGCGTCGCAGTCCCGCGGACCCAGCGGACCCAGCTCGAACAGCTGCACCGGCCAGTGCGGGCGCAGCCAGGAACCGTCGCGGCCGGTCAGCACCACCAGCAGCGAATCGTCGCGGGCGGTGAGGACCGCATCCAGCAGGTCCAGCGTGGACGGGTCGTACCAGTGCACGTCCTCGGCGACCAGCAGGGCCGGACCGCCCGCGCCGCAGGACAGCACGTACCGCAGTGCCCCCGCGTTGATCGTCTGGTACAGCGAGAGCCCCTCGGCCGCGGCGGGCTGGTAGCCGTGTTCGGGACCGATGTCGAGGATCGGGGCCAGTAGCGGCAGCATCTCGGTGGGATCCAGGCCGACCGTGTCGATCTCGGCGCGCAGGAGCCGGAACCGCTGGGCGTCGTCGGTGAACCGGGTGAAGCCGCACCGGTGTTCCAGCAGACGGCGCACCGGGTGCAGACCGCTGCCGGTGTGCAGCGGCGAACCCCGCAGTTCCACGACGGCCGCGCCGGCGGCTTGGGCGGCGTCCGTCACGGACCGGACCAGCCGCGTC
>JAKIXW010000034.1:0-240 GCA_022708865.1 Acidobacteriota bacterium | reverse complement strand
GTCGGCTGCGCGGCGCACACGGCGCCCCAGGCCCGCTGCAGCCAGCTGCGTTCCCGGCTGCGGCCGATCAGCGGGGTCGACGGCGCCGGCGGCGCGTGCTGTCGCTCGCCGATGACCCGGTGGTAGGTGACCGGGGTGTCGACGCCCTTGACCAGAGCGGCCGGGCATTCGATCAGTTCGAACGCGTCGCCGACCAGCGCGGCCAGCGCGTCGGACACCGTGACCTCCCCGGGTCCGGCG
>JAKIXW010000349.1 GCA_022708865.1 Acidobacteriota bacterium | reverse complement strand
GAGCACGGGTCGACGTTGGCGATGCGGGACGACAAGGGCAATGTGCGTCAGATCGTGACGGCCCCGAAGTACGCGCAGGCGCGTGCGTTGCGGGCTGATCTTGGGCGGTTGGCGTCGCAAATGGCTGCTGCCGCTGCGGCCGTGCCGACGGTCGCTCCCGTGGCGGAGGAGGTGTCGGTTGTCGACCAGTTGGCAGCTCGACGCCGAGCCTCGGCCGGCGATCCTGGTCCTCCCTCCAGGCGCCGCAAGCCTGGATGAGGCTGAGGCCGCCATAGAGCTGTGGGAGCACTACCGGCGCCGCCGTCTCGACCCGACACAGCGCCTGGCGGTGCAGGTGATGATGGCGCAGGATTCCGCGGGCATGTGGGCGGCCCGGACGACCGGCAGGGAGATGCCTCGCCAGAACGGCAAGGGCGACGAGATCGAGGTCGTAGAGCTGTGGGGGCTCGTCCAGCGGGCCGAGGCGATCCTGCACACGGTGCATGATGCGGTGCTGCTGGCGACGCAGACGCAGCAGCGGATGCTGGCGGCGCTCGATCACAAGGATCTGCGGTCGAAGGTGCGGCGGGTGTGGACGGGCACCGGTCAGCAGATGATTGAGATGGTGAATGGCGGGACGATCTGGTACAGGACGCGCACGAATGGCGGGGCGCGTGGCGTGGACGACGTGTCTCGGCTGGTGGTGGATGAGGCGCAGCACGCAACGTCGGAGCACATGGAGGCGGTGTCGCCGACGCTGCTCGCGAACGCGGACCCGCAGCTGAATGCGTGCGGGACCGCCGCGCTCGGCGCTCGGTCGGAGTGGTGGTGGATGATGCGCTGCAGGGCTTTGAGCGCTGCGCCTGGCGCGTTCGGGTACATCGGTCACACGGCCGAGAGGGTCAGCCTCGACGGGGCTGGGCGGCCGGTGCAGATGCCTGTCGACGTCGAGGACCGCGGCCTGTGGCGTTCGGCGAACCCGGTGGTAGCGGCCGGTCGTGGCGGCGGCATGGAGTTTCTCGAGGAGCAGTTCCAGAGGCTGGGCCCGGAAGGGTTCGCTCGGGAGCACCTGTGCGTTTGGGATCCGATGCCGTCGTCCGAGCAGGCCGGTCACATGGCGGAGTATTGGTCGGCGACGCGGATCGAGTTCGCCCCGGAGATGCACCCTTGCGCTGTGCGTCTTGGGTGGGCGGTGGATGCCGCTGGCGCGTCGGCGTCGATCGCTGTGGCGGTCGGGTCGGCGCACGCGCCGTACGTTGAGCTGGTCGATCATCGCAAGGGTGTGGGGTGGCTTCCGGAGAGGCTGGCCGAGTTGGTTCAGCGGTGGTCGCCGCCGGCGCTGGCACACAACAACGCTGGGGCGACTGCTGCGCAGGTCGGTGCGGTGCTTGAGGCGTTGGTGTCGGCGGGCGTCGATGCGTCGATCATGGAGCCTCTGCCGGGTGCCCGTTGGGCCGCGGCGTGTGGTGCTGTCGATGTGGCGGCGCGTGAGGGGCGGCTGAGCCGACATGTGGAGCAGCCTCCGCTCGATCTCGCTGGCGACCGTGCTGGTATCCGGCTGATTGGCGACGGGTTTGCGTGGGATGCCAGGTCGGCGTCTGTGCCTGTGTCGCCGTTGGAGGCGATCACGGCTGCGGTGGCGGTGCTTCCGCAGCCGGCCGTCGAGGAAGCGGCACCTAAGCCAGTGTTCGCGTGGTGATGGTGATGGAGGTGCTGTGCTCGCTGTGACCCTCCAGGCCCTCGGGGCCGTGCTTGTGGTTGTTGGGGTTGCGCTCGTGTGCGTGCCTGCGGCACTCGTGGTGGCAGGCGTTGCGTGCGGTGCTGTCGGTTGGGCGGTGGATCGATGAGGGGGCTGCGCGGGCTGGTCGCTCCAGAGCGACGAGCCGTGAGCTACCAGGACGTGTGGGGTTCGGACGCTGGCGAGTTGGTCAGATCTGGCGCATACACGCCGCATGAGGCGGTCGGGATTTCCGCGGTCGTGGCCTGTGTGCGCCACCGTGCCGATCTCGTGGCGCAGCTGCCGTTCGAGGCGCTGCGCGATGTGGGCGCGGCTGCCGTTGCCGTGTCGCCGCAGCCGGCGCAGATCACTCGACCCGATCCGCATCAGCTTCGGTCGATCTGGCTTGCTCAGATGATGATCAGCCGCGACCTGTTTGGCAACGCTGTTGGGGTGGTGATTGGTCGGGGGGCGGATCAGCGGCCTACTGGTGTTGCTTGGGTCGACCCGTCGCGGGTGCAGATCAGCCCCGGGGCGCCTCCGGTGGTGTCGATCGATGGGCAGGTGCGTCCGTTCGACGATGTGATTGTTGTTCCGTCGACGTTCTGCCTTCCGGGGCATGCCGCCGGTTCACCTCCGTTGCATCGGCTCGGCCTAACCGAGTTGTCGCGACTGGCCCAGGAGTACGGCCGCGACTGGTTCAGAAATGGTGCCGTTCCGTCGGTGACGGTGGAGTCTGATACCCCGCTGACGGCCGAGCAGGCCGAGCAGATCCGGGATCGCGTGGTGAGTGCCTGGCGGCAGCGTCGTCCGGCCGTGCTGGGGTCGGGGCTGCGGGTGAGCACCGTTGATTCGTCGAGCTCGTCGAGCTCGTCGGTGACGAAGTGGTCGGATGTGTCGACCGTGGTCGGGGTGCAGGTCGCCCAGGCGTTCGGCGTCGACCCGGCAACGGTCGGGTTGTCGGCCGGCGGGTCGTCGCTCACGTACGCGAATCGGTCGGACGCGAAGCAGGCCGATATCGACCGGGTGAACGCGGACTTGGTGGTGATCCAGGAGGCGCTTTCCCTCCTTGTTCCGCCGGGGCAGGTTGTGCGGTTCAACACTGGCGCGTATCTGCGCGGTGATCTCGGCGCCCGCTATGAGGCGTATTCGGCGGGGCTCGGCGCCGGGTTCATCGGGGTGGACGAAGTTCGGGCATGGGAAAACCTGCCCCCAAGGGAGGCATCGTGAGTGAGTTCCGTTCGTACCGGCTGGACGCGCCTGAGTGCAGGGATTCCGCCGGTGGTGGAGT
>JAKIXW010000348.1 GCA_022708865.1 Acidobacteriota bacterium | reverse complement strand
CCGCCGCCCTCACCGTTCCGCTCATGCCCCTGATCCTGATCGGGGCGCTGGTCAGCTGCGGGGTGTACCTGCTGCTGGACCGGAACCTGACCCGAATGTTGTTGGGCCTGTTGCTGATCGGCAACGGCATCAACCTGCTGATCCTCACCGTAGGCGGACCGTCGGGCAATCCCCCGATCCGCGGACGCACCGGCACCGCCCACGCCACCACCGCCGACCCCCTGGCCCAGGCGATGATCCTGACGGCGATCGTCATCACCATGGGCGTCGCCGCCTTCGTGCTGGCGCTCACTTACCGCTCGTACCGGCTGAACACCGACGAGGAGGTCGACGACGACATCGAGGACACCCGGGTCGCCGAGGAAGCCCCCCAGGGTGACCCGGAGGAAACCGGTGACGCGGCAACGCATCCCGACACCGACGAGCCCGACGAGCTCGACGCCCTGCCCGGCCGCGAGGGGTCACGATGATGTCGGCGACCGAACTCGGCCACGTGCTGACACCGCTGCCGGTGCTGGTGCCGCTGATCGCCGCGGCCCTGACGTTGATCGCCGGCCGCCGGCCGCGCCTGCAGCGCTTCCTGACCCTGACCGCACTGACCGCGGTGACCGTAGTGTGCGCGGTGCTGCTGTACCTGACCGACCGGCACGGCACCATCGCGCTGCAGGTCGGCGGCTGGGGGCCCGATCGACCCGGCTTCGGGCCGCTCGGCATAACCCTTGTGGTGGACCGGCTTTCGGCGCTGATGCTGGTGGTCTCCGCGGTGGTGCTGCTGGCGGTGGTGTGCTACGCCATCGGGCAGGGCATCCGCGACGGCGACGAACGTCAGCCGGTGTCGATCTTCCTGCCGACCTATCTGGTGCTGTCGGCCGGCGTCTGCAACGCGTTCCTGGCCGGTGATCTGTTCAATCTGTTCGTCGGCTTCGAGATCCTGTTGACGGCCAGTTTCGTGCTGTTGACGCTGGGTGCCAGCCAGGACCGGGTCCGGGCCGGAATCGCCTACGTCATGGTGTCGATGGTCTCGTCGCTGATCTTCCTGCTCGGCATCGCACTCGTGTACGCCACCACGGGTTCGTTGAACATGGCCCAGATCGCCGTCCGGATCGACACGGTCAGCCCCGGCACCCGGACCGCGGTGTTCGCCGTCCTGCTGGTGGCGTTCGGCATCAAGGCCGCGGTGTTCCCGCTGTCGACCTGGCTGCCCGACTCGTATCCCACCGCGCCGGCGCCCGTCACCGCCGTGTTCGCCGGGCTGCTGACCAAGGTCGGCGTCTACGCGATCATCCGGGCCCATTCGCTGTTGTTCCCCGGCGGCGCGCTGGACAACGTGCTGATGGTCGCCGGGGTGCTGACGATGGTCATCGGCATCCTCGGCGCGATGGCCCAGAGCGACATCAAGCGGCTGCTCTCGTTCACCCTCGTCAGCCATATCGGCTACATGGTGTTCGGGGTGGCGCTGTCCAGCCGGCTGGGTATGTCGGGCGCGATCTACTATGTCGCGCACCACATCATCGTGCAGACCACCCTGTTCCTGGTGGTCGGTCTGATCGAGCGGCAGGCCGGCGCGTCGACGCTGCGCCGCCTCGGCGGCCTCGCGGCGGCCAGCCCCATCCTGGCGTTCGTCTTCGTGGTCCCGGCACTCAATCTTGGTGGCATTCCGCCGTTCTCGGGCTTCATCGGAAAGGTCGCCCTGCTCCAGGCCGGCGCGCAGAACGGCTCGGTGCTGGCCTGGATCCTGGTCGCGGGATCCGTGTTGACCAGCCTGCTGACCTTGTTCGTGGTGACCCGGGTGTGGACCAAGGCGTTCTGGCGGGCCCGCGTCGACGCACCAGAGGGCGAGCTGTCGGCGGCCGCTCCGATCGCACTGCTCGAGGATGCCGGCGACATCGCCTTCGCCGACCGCGACGACGTCGGCCGGATGCCGGCAGGCATGCTGATCCCCACGTTCGGGCTGATCGCCGTCGGTCTGGCGCTGACGGTGGCCGCCGGGCCCATCTTCGCCTACAGCGAGCGGGCCGCCGCCGAGGTGCTCGACCGCGGCCAATACATCACCGCGGTGCTCGGAGGTGGTGCACCGTGACCCGACCGACAAGGCGTCGCAACCTCCGCGCGTCCGCTCTGCGCATCTGGGTGCCGATCTGGCTCACCTTCGTGTGGATCCTATTGTGGGGCAACATCTCTGCGGCCAACATCCTGAGCGGGCTGGTGGTCGCGTTGGTGATCACCTACCTGTTGCCGTTGCCGCCGGTGCCGGTCGAGGGCCGCGTGCACCCGATTGCCCTGGCGCGCTTGGCGATCCTGGTGAGCTGGTATCTGCTGTGGTCCAGTTTCCAGGTGGCGTGGCTGGCCATCCGTCCCGGTCCGCCGCCGCTGACCGCGGTGCTGAGGACCCACCTGAACATCAAGTCGGATCTGGTGCTGGCACTGGCGGTCAACATCATCAACCTGATCCCCGGGTCGATCGTGCTGGAGATCGACCAGGTGCGCCGGATGATCTACGTGCACCAGCTCGATGTCGGGTCCGACCGCTCGGTCAAGCAGTTCTACCACCAGGCACACCAGGTCGAGCGGCTGCTGGTGGCCGCGTTCGAGCGGGACGTCGAGTGGCAGCCGGCCGCCCGAACCGGAGAGGTGGACGCGTGACGAAGCCTGCACCCCCGCCGAGCGTCCGTGTATGTACACGACACGCCGAGTCGGTCCGTACAAACACGGCCGCTCGCTGGAGAATTCGCGCATGAGTGGCGTCTGGATCGCAGCGAGCATCATGCTGGTCCTGGCCGCCGGCACCACGATGTTCCGGCTTTTGGCCGGCCCCAGCACGCTGGACCGGCTGGTCGCTCTCGACACCCTGATCGCGGTCACCATGTGCGGGGTGGGCACGTGGGCGGCCTTCAGCCTGGACGCCACCGTCACCTACAGCCTGGTGGCGCTCGCTCTGATCAGCTTCGTCGGGTCGGTGAGCATCGCCCGATTCCGGGTCCGTGACATCGAACCGACCGGAGACGCGTGATGGGGTGGGCCGACATCGTCT
>JAKIXW010000347.1 GCA_022708865.1 Acidobacteriota bacterium | reverse complement strand
CCGCCGGAGGGCACTGAAGTCACTGCCGGACAACAATGGGCGTACTGTAGCGCGCCGCGGCCGGGAAGCAAGCCGCCCAGCGCCCGCCCCAGGGCTGTTTGAAAGTCCGGTTCTGGCACCCCTCCAGGGTGCATGGCGTGCAATCCGCGTTTCCGGGGGTCGGGCTGCCAATGCCATTAAGTCTCGTACGGTATTGGTGGGGAAGAGGATGCCAGCGGTACTGCGAACTGTCCATGGTCGTCTTCGAGCACGGTGCCGCGACCTTGCTATGATCTCCTGGCGGCATTGATCAACCCGTTCGCCGCGGACTTGGGCGGCAGGTGCTCCATAGCTCGGCATGCCGCGCCTTTTTACCGGCGGAGTCCATTGACAACGGCGCTGCGCGGCTGTATCTGTAGCTTGTTACGTCATAGTCGGCTATAGACAGGAGGTTCAGGCTATGGAAAAGCTGCTCGGATCGCTCTGCCGGGAGGTGGAGACACTGGCCGTCGCAGTGCGTCAGGACGCCCCGATCCTGGACGCCTACCTCTACGAGGCGCGCATGCGCTGCGGCAAGGCCGCCTGCCGCTGCATGGACTCCGACTACCGCCACCGGCTGTGGTGCCTTTCCTACACCGCCGACGGCAAGTCTCACACCCGCACCGTCCCGCCGGAAGCGGTTCCGGAGGTTCGCGCCATGTGCGAGCAGTACCGGCAGATGCGCGCCTGCCGCAGGCGGCTTCAGGCGCTTGCCGACGAGGCCGCCGCGGCGCTCGACCGGCACGTCCTGATGCGGACCGCGCAGGGCTGGCGGCGTTTCGAGGAGGCCAAAGCCGACCTGCGCAAGGCCGCCGCGCCGGCAGTGCGCGGGAAGCGAAGGAGCCAACCATGAGGCAGACGCCCGCGTCCGCCGTGGAACTGCCCGGCTTCTGGACCCGGGAGGACCTCGCCGTCGCCGGCCGGCTGTGCGGCCCCTGGGGCAGCCAGGCGCACTGGCCGCCTGAAGGGGTGCTGCTGTTCCTGCTGAACTGGGCGTTGGACAACCGGCAGCACACCTTCGAGAGATACCTGCCGGAGGCCTGGCCGCTGCTGCGGGAACTGCTCGCCGAATGGTCTCTGCCGATGGCTCCGGATCCGGTCACGTCGGCGGCACTGTGCCAGGTCCGTCAACGGCTGGGACTCGAAGCTCTTCAGGCGCTGTACGCGACGGCCAACACCCGGGGGCTGGCCAGCTTCGACGGACTGGCGCGCAGTCAGGGCCTGCGCCTGTGGGCGGTGGACGGATCATGGCTGGACCTGCCGTCGGTTCCGGCCCTGGCCGAGGAGTTCGGCCGCCCTTCCAGCCGCCGGAACGGCCGCCAGCCCATGCCGCAGGCCCTGCTGGTCAGTCTGCAGCTGGCCAACCTGGGCTGGATCGTTGACTACCGCCTCAGGCCGCGCTGCGACTCAGAACTGCACGCGGGCATGGAACTGGCCGCCAGGCTGGGGGCCGGAGATCTGCTCCTGGCCGACAGGCTCTTCTTCGACACGCCGTGGATGAAGGACCTGCGCGAACGTTCCGTCGAGATCCTCTGGCGCGTGAGCTCGGTGCGCTGGACCAGCTTCTGCGATCAGTCCAGGGACCGGGTCCGGAAACTGCGCTGCCGAGGCGGGACGGTCGACTGCGACGTGCTCGTGAGAGTCGACACCGACCATAAGGGACGCCCGCGCGGCGGGCTGCTGCCGCTGCGCTACATCGAACTGCCGCCGAGCCATACAGGCCGGGAGCCGATGCGTCTGCTCACCTCGCTGCCGGCCGAACGCCTTCCCGCTGAGGAGTCTGCCGGTGCCTATCACCAGCGCTGGGGAGTGGAGACCGACCTGCGCTTCCTCAAGGGTCAGGATCACCTGCCGGTGGTGCTCTCCCGCAGACCGGACACCGTGCGCCAGGAGATACTGCTGCGCATCATGGCCCACAACTGGGTACGCAGCGTCCAGGCCCAGGCATGTCTCCTGGCCCGGGCCGCCGAAAGCGGCGCATTCCCCCCCTCAGCCCGAAACTCCACCGTCAGAAACGGTGCCCAGTCGGCCGGCTGCCGAGCACCCCGCAGAACCCGCCGCTGCCACGCCTTTGCCGCTCGCAGCTACACCCGCCTGCGCCGAAGTGTCTCCCGTGGCAGCCTCCCTGCCTCTTCCAGATCCCCCTGAACCGAACCCACCCGCCACCTGGCGCAAACGCCACATCGCTCAGGGTCGCGCCATCCTCCCCATCGACCTGCGCATCAAGCCTGCCGTGGCCGCCATCGCCAGTGCACTGCTGGCCATGCTCCTCAGGCCGGACATCCCCCGCGATGGCATCATCGGCGCAATGCTGACCCAGATACTCAGAGCTGAGATCCTCGAGAAACCCGGAAGAACCTACGATCGTCTGCGCAGGCACGGAAACCGTCGCAAGGGCAAAGCCAAGGGCAAAGGCAACACCCACGCACAGTACCAGCGGAAGAGGCGGCGGCGCGCCGAGGCCAGGCAACGCCACCCCGACTAGCCAAGTTCGAAACTTAACGGCATTGGGAGTACGACCCCCGGAGCCGTGAGCCCACGAACCGCGCACCCAGAAGGGATCCCGGAACCGGACTTCCGGACAGCCCGGGGTGAACCGCCGGCGCGGGTTGCTCTCGGCGAGTTCGGTGCCAGTGTAGAGGGCGAGCCTGAGCGGCAACGGATGGTGAGCCAGGAGATCGACAGCATGCGCGTGGTGTGTTTCGGCGACAGCCTGACCTCGTGTGGCGGCCCCGGGGGACGCTACAGCGATATCCTCCAGGACCGCTTTCCCGGACATGAGATCATCAACCGCGGGGTCGGCGGCGAGACCTTCATCGACGCCCGCGCCCGGCTGGCCGCGGATGTCCTGGCCCTGCGTCCCGACGCGGTGGTCATCGCCTTCGGCGCCAACGACTGGTGGCGCGACGAGCGTCCCCCGGAGGCCTGGGCCGCCGATCTCGCGGCCGTGGTCGAGGCGGTCCAGTCACAGGGCGCCCGGGCGATCGTCGCGGGTGTCTTCGGGCCGCTGTGCCGGCC
>JAKIXW010000346.1 GCA_022708865.1 Acidobacteriota bacterium | reverse complement strand
CACCGTGGAGGACTACGCACCCGTGGTGGCGGAATCCCTGCGCGCGTCCGGGGTGGCCTCGCAGGCCCGCACCCTCGACAGCGCCGGGATGGCGGCGCTGACCGCCGGCGGCACCGTCCTGATCGTCACCAGCACCACCGGGGACGGCGATCCGCCGGATAACGCCAGCGCCCTCTGGGACCAACTCCGCTCCGCGGACGCGCCCAAACTGACCGGGCTGCGCTATTCGGTGCTGGCGTTCGGCGACCCCAGTTACGACGAATTCTGCGGCTTCGGCCGCAAACTCGACGACCGACTCGGTGAACTCGGGGCGCACCGCATCGCCGATCGAGTCGACTGCGCGGCCGACTTCCGGCGATCGGCGGACGACTGGCTGTCCACGGTGTCGGCCCTGCTGCGGGATCCGGTGCCCGCCGCGCCGCAGCCGGCCCCGGCGGTCGCCGAAGCCGTCTCCTATGGGCGTCGTAATCCATTGTTGGCCAAATTGATTCGTAATACCCGACTCAGTTGTGCCGGTTCCGCCAAGGACGTGCGCCAACTCGGGTTCGAATTGCCCGAGGGCACGCTGGAATACCAGGCCGGCGATGCGCTCGGGGTTTGGCCGCGCAACGATCCGGCCTACGTCGCGCAGTTCCTCGACCGCACCGGACTCGACGGCGATCAGACCGTGAACGTCGGCGGTCAGACGCTGTCGCTGCACCATGCGCTGCACGAACGCCTGGACATCGCCAAGATCACACCCGCCCTGCTGGACCTGATCAACACCCGGCACTCGGCGGCCGATCTGGCCGGGCTGCTGGACCCGGCCAACCGGGCCGCATTCGAGACCTGGATCTGGGGGCGGCAGTCGCTCGACGTGCTGACCGACTACCCGGTCTCGGCATCCCTGGAGGACTGGCTCTCGGTGCTCGAACCGCTTGCGCCCAGACAGTATTCGATCTCGTCGAGCCCCAAGGAGAATCCGCGCGAGGTGCAGCTCACGGTGTCCACCGTGCGGTACGACCACCGCGGGGTCCCGCGGCACGGCGTGTGTTCGGGCTATCTGGCCGACCGGGTGGGTGACGAACCCGTCGGGATCTGGGTACAGCGCTCGGCCTCGTTCAAGCCGCCCGGCGACCCCGAGACCCCGATGATCATGATTGGCCCCGGCACCGGAATCGCCCCCTTCCGCGGCTTCCTGCACGAACGGCGGGCGCTGGGCCACACCGGCAGCAACTGGTTGTTCTTCGGTGAGCAGCACGCCGCCACCGACTTCTATTACCGCGAAGAGTTCGAACAGTTCTGCGCCGATCGCCTGCTCACCCGACTGGACCTCGCCTTCTCCCGGGATCAGGACGCCAAAGTGTATGTGCAACACCGCATGCTCGAACACGGCGCGAAACTGTGGCGCTGGCTCAACGAGGGCGCCAACGTGTATGTCTGCGGCGACAAGGGCGGGATGGCGCGGGACGTCGACGCGGCGTTGAAGCTGATCGTCGCCCAGCACGGCAAGTTGTCCGGGTCCAGCGCCGAGGCCTACGTCAAAGCCCTCGCCGCAGAAAAGCGCTATGTCCGCGACGTGTACTGACCGTACCCGCCGGCGACCGAAGGAGAACCGACATGAGTGATGCCAGCACGCCCCGATCCCTGCAGGGCCGCTTTCCGTTCGAGGGGGCCGGCTTCGGCGCCCGGGCCGGTACCCATGTCGCGCTGCGTCTCGTGGAGGACTTCCTCGAGGGCGCCGATTCCGGGCTCGCCGTCAGTGCACCAAAGGGTGCGTCGGCAACCGTGGTCATCGATCTGGGACTGGTGGAATTCTGACGCCCGATCGCAGGCTGGTGGTGATCGGCAACGGAATGGCCGGTGCGCGCACCGTCGAGGGTGTGGTCGCGGTGGACGGCGGCAAATGGGAGATCTACGTGGGCGGCGCCGCCGGTGCACACATTCACAAGGGTGATCTGCTGGCCACCGTCGACTCCCCACAGCAGGTGATCACCCTGACCGGCCGGTTCCTGCAGTACTACCGCGAGAACGCCAAATGGCTGGAACGCACCTATACGTGGGTGCCCCGCTACGGAATCGAGCGCATCCGCGCCGTGGTGGTGGACGACGCCGAAGGCATTGCCGCAGAACTGGATGCGAATATCCAGCGGTCCGTGGACGGCTACCGGGACCCGTTGCAGGACGGGAAGGAACCGGCCTCACCCGGACAGTTCCGGTCGTCGATACCGCTGATCCCACTGCGCCTGGTGCCGGTTCGATGAGCGATTCGCGCGTGCACATGCTCGGCCACATCGACGACATTCCCTGTGGCGAAGGCCGGGCGTTCGCCGTGAACGGCTTTCAGGTGGCGGTCTTCCGGCGTCGCGACAACTCGCTGTGCGGGTTCGGCGCAATCTGCCCGCACCGGGGTGGACCGCTGGCGGATGCGCTGATCGACGATGAGGTGGCGGTCTGCCCGCTGCACCACTTCACCTTCGACCTGGATACCGGCGCCGAGATCGCGTTCTACGGTCCCGGTGTGCCGACGTACCGCGTGCGGGCCGATGAATCGGGCTGGATCCAGCTGGATGTCGACTAGATGAGTGATTCCCAGGGGTGTGGCTGGTGTGTCTTGTGGGGTTGATGAGGTGAGGGTGTCCAGGATCGGTGTTGGATACCCAACTCGAACCTGGAGGCCCTGGTGGACACCGATCTGGACACCCTCGCGACCGCACTCTATGTGAGCACCGACGACTTATTGCGCAACCACCCCGAACAGATGCCGCCCAGGCCCGCGATCGGATGGCAACCGCAGATCAGCGACGCTGAGTTACTCACCGTGGCAGTGATGCAAGCGCTGCTGGGATTCACCAGCGAACGCCGCTGGCTGCGCTATGCGCACACCCATCTGCAGGAGTTGTTCCCCGACCTCCCCACACAATCGGGGTACAACAAGCGCCTACGCAGGCTGGCCGGCACCATGGCCTGGCTGGTCAACGCACTGGGCGCTCAGACCAGCATCGCCACCGACGACGTGTGGATCGTCGATTCCACCCCGGTCGAATGCGGACGTTCCCGCGAAACCGCG
>JAKIXW010000345.1:2821-3068 GCA_022708865.1 Acidobacteriota bacterium | reverse complement strand
GGTGGCCAGCCCGCTGTAGGTGAACAGCACGCTGTCGCGCACCGCGTGCATTCCGGCCTTCCCGGGATCGGAGAGGGCGCCGCTGAAATCCTTGCCGGGCAGGGCCCGTCCCGCGTATTCGGCGGCCGCCGTCGGCGCGACACCGGCCATCGCCAACAGGCTCGGCACCAGGTCGACGTGGCTGGTCAATGCGTTCAGCTGCTGACCACCGCGCACGTCGGGGTGCATGACGTGCATCGGCAGGGGG
>JAKIXW010000345.1:0-2789 GCA_022708865.1 Acidobacteriota bacterium | reverse complement strand
CGCGCCGGCCATCTCACCGTGATCCGCCGTGAACACGACGATCGTGTTCTGGGTGAGCGCGAGGTTGTCCAACTCGGTGAGCAGCATCGCGAGCTGCTCGTCGACGGTGCGGATGCTGTTCAGATAGAAGTCGGTGAATCGCTGCCAGCGGGCGGGTTCGGCGGGGATGTTCCCCAGGGTGTAGCCCCAGGCCTTGTCGAACTCGGCATGCGCGGCCGGCCGGCCGGGTTCGGTCAGGGACTGGTCCAGGCTCGCTGGCAGCGTGGTGTTCCACTTCTGTTGGTAGACAGCCTGTTCCGGAGTCCGGGCGGCGTGCATCAGCAGCTTGCCGGTGTCCTGCACGTTCTCGCCCGGCGCGTCGGTGTTGAAGTACATGATGTCGTGCGGATTGATCAGGCTGACGAACAGCGCCCACGGCTTGCGCTCGTCGGCCATCGGCCGGCCGGTGTCGCGCAGCCACCCCTGTGCGGTGTTGGCGATCACCGAATCCGTGGTGTAGCCGCCGAGCGCGTGGGCCAGCGAGTCGACCGGAAAGCCGAAATCGGAGAACCCGTAGGCGTCCATGCGTTCGGTCAGCACATGGGTGACGGGCTCCTTGTCGAACTCGGCGTCCAGATGCCACTTGCCCTTGTAGGCGGTGTAGTAGCCGGCCTTGCGGAGCAGGTGGCCGATGGTCGGCACGGTGGTGCTCATGGCCTTGACGTAGGGCATGTCGGCGTTCTCGAACATGCCGTTGTCGGGGGTCTGCAGGCCGGTCAGCATCACCGAACGCGAACTGGTGCACATCGTCGCCGAGCAGTAGTGGTTCTGGAACGTCACACCGGATTCGGCCAGGCGCTCATGGCCCGGCAGCGACATCCCGGCCGGCCAGGCGTCGAAGTACCTCTCCTGGTCGGTGAAGATGAACACGATGTTGGGCCGCGATGACGCGGGCGGTGCCGGCGGCATGGTCAGCGACGGTCCCGCGGCAGATGGGGGTGCCGACTTCTGCGGCGCGCACGCCGCGAGCGTTGCGGCCGTCGCTCCCGCGCCGGCCATCGCGAGAAATCCGCGTCGGGTGGGGTTTCCGATGGTCATGTGTTCTGCCCTTCCCGGCTGAGTCGCATGGCGGTGTCGTAGAGCATCTCGGCGTGCAGCCCGAACATGGCGGGCAGGTCCAGGGCGTCACCGTCGATCTGATTGGCGATGAACAGGCCGTCGGCGCCGGCCAGCGCATAACTGGTCAGCCGGCGCACCTCGGATGCGTCTAGCTGCGGCGCGAAACCTTTTATCGTCGAGGCGATCTCACGGGCTGCGCGAGCTCTGGTCCCGAGGTACATCGCCCGGGCGCGGGGCTCGACGGGCCGACGCTCGAGCGACAGCATCAGACCCAGCCGGATGAAGTCGGGAGAGTCGAGCATGGCCTTGGCGACGTTGGCGGCCAGGGTGGCGAACCGGGCCCGGTCGTCGTCGCCCGGCGGCATCTCCCAGGCGGTCAGCCAGCGATCGAAGCTGCGTTCGATCACCGCGGCGATCAGGTCATCCTTGTCCTTGAAATGCCAATAGATCGAACTGGCCGGCAGGCCGCACCTGCTGCTGACCGATGAGATCGACGTGCCTTCGTAGCCGCGCTCACCGGCGATCTCGGCCGCGGCGTCGAGTATTCGGGCGCGGGACTGTTCGCCATTGGCGCGACGGCGGCGTTCGGTCGGCTGCACCGGCATCGGCACGGACTCCTGGTGGCTGGGGGTCATCCTCGGCGATGACCTTATCGTAACGATCATTACAGGAACAACGGCCCGCCGCTGCCGAATGGCGGAACTCGCCACCGGCGGACCGGTCCGAGGTGACAAGGTGGGCGCATGAACGGTGCCCAATCCCTGCTCTCGACCCTGGTCGCCAACGGCGTCGACGTCTGCTTCGCCAACCCCGGCACCTCGGAGATGCACTTCGTCGCCGGGCTGGACAGCGTGCCGCAGATGCGCGGCGTGCTGACCCTGTTCGAGGGAGTGGCCACCGGGGCCGCCGACGGGTACGCCCGCATCGCCGACCAACCTGCCGCGGTGCTCCTTCATCTGGGCCCGGGACTGGGCAACGGCCTGGCCAACCTGCACAACGCCCGACGCGCCCACACCCCGATGGTGGTGGTGGTCGGCGACCATGCGACGTATCACAAAAAGTACGACGCTCCACTGGAATCCGATATCGACGCCCTGGCCGGGACGGTGTCGGGCTGGGTCCGCCGCAGCGCCCGGCCGCAGGACGTCGGCGCCGACACCGCCGACGCGATCACGGCCGCGGGCACCGGCGTGATCTCGACGCTGATCCTGCCCGCCGACGTGTCATGGTCCGACGGTGGTGATCCGTCGGCACCTGCCGGCCCGCCCCCGCCGCCAGCGGTGGACGACGAAGCGGTGCGCGCCGCGGCGGAGATCCTGCGATCCGGCGCCCCGGCCGTGATCCTGATCGGCGGCGACGCCACCCGCGGCCCGGGCCTGTCGGCGGCCGCGCGGATCGCCGAGGCGACCGGCGCGCGAGTGCTGTGCCGCCTCGAACGCGGTGCCGGTGTGCCCGCGGTGGAAAGGCTGGCCTACTTCGCCGAGGGGGCCGCCGGGCAGCTGGCCGGCGCACAGCATCTGATCCTCGCGGGTGCGACGTCGCCGGTGTCCTTCTTCGCCTACCCCGGCAAACCCAGCGACCTGGTGCCCGAAGGTTGCGCGGTGCACCCGATCGCCGGATATCGCGGAGCCGCAACGGCTCTGGTGCAGCTGGCCGACGACCTGGCACCGGGTACCCGGGCTCCGGTGGCT
>JAKIXW010000344.1 GCA_022708865.1 Acidobacteriota bacterium | reverse complement strand
CGAGCCCCCGCGCCGGGACTCCTATGTGCCACCCCCGGACACGCATCTGCCGTACTCGAATGTGCGCTATCGCGGCGACGTCGAAAACGGGGCCGGCGAGTACGCCGACAACGACGACGACGAGAACCGCCGGTACCGGCGGCCGCGCTGACGCTGGGCGAACCGCCTATGCGCGGGCCGGGCGAATCTCGCGCGGGAGCGCGAACACGAGGGTCTCGTTGGCGGTGGTGACCGGCTGCACGGTGTCGTACCCGTAGTCGGCCAGCCGCTCGAGCACGCCTCGCACGAGCACTTCGGGCACCGACGCGCCGGATGTCACACCCACGGTGGTGACCCCGTCGAACCACGCCGGATCGATGTCGTCGGCGTAGTCGACCAGATGGGCAGCGTCCGAGCCGGCGCCGAGCGCCACCTCCACCAGCCGCACGGAATTCGATGAGTTCCGCGACCCCACCACGATCACGAGCTCGCATTCGGGAGCCATGGCCTTCACGGCGACCTGCCGGTTCTGGGTCGCGTAGCAGATGTCGTCGCTGGGCGGATCCTGCAGCGTCGGGAACTTCTCGCGCAGCCGGCGGACGGTCTCCATGGTCTCGTCGACGCTCAGCGTGGTCTGGGACAGCCAGATCACCTTGGCGGGATCCCGCACGGTGACAGCGTCGACGGCGTCCGGGTTGTCGACCACCTGCACATGGTCGGGTGCCTCCCCGGCCGTGCCGACCACTTCCTCATGGCCCTCGTGGCCGATCAGCAGGATGTCGTAGTCGTCGCGGGCGAAGCGCTTCGCCTCGTTGTGGACCTTGGTGACCAGCGGGCAGGTGGCGTCGATCACCTTCAGGCGACGCTCGGCGGCCGTCTCGTGGACCGTCGGCGCGACCCCGTGCGCGGAGAACACCACAATGGCGCCCTCGGGAACCTCATCGGTGTCGTCGACGAAGACCGCGCCGGCCTTGGCCAGGGTGTCCACCACGTGCCGGTTGTGCACGATCTCGTGGCGCACGTAGACCGGAGCGCCGTGTTTCTCCAGCGCCCGCTCGACGGTCTCGACGGCCCGGTCCACTCCGGCGCAGTAGCCCCGCGGCTCGGCGAGCAGGACGCGCTTGCCGTCAGCAGCAGAGATCCCGGCTGACTGCGAGGCACCCGGGATTCCCATGTTGACCGTTGGCGGCATGGTGCCCAGGGTACTTTCCCCTGACTGTGCGGAGCCACTTCGCAGACCGGAAGTACTCTGACAGCCATGTCTAACGCACCGTATGGGGTTCGGCTGTTGGTCGGTGTCGCTGCGACGGCCGTCGAGGAGACGATGAAGCTGCCGCACACCATCCTGACCTATCCCATGACGCTGGCCAGCCAGATGGCACAGCTGGTGATGAAGATGCAGCAGGATGTGGCCGACCTGGTGATCAAGGGCGACAGCACCCTGGAGAACTTCTTCCCGCCCAAGGACGAGCAGCCCGAGTGGGCCACGTTCGACGAGGACGACGATGCGGTCGGCGACAGCGGTTCCGCGCCGGCCGGCGACGCCGGCGACAACGGCGTTGCCGGCACCGAGGCGCCGCGCCGGACCGAGGGGCGCTTCGCGCTGTACTCGACGGACACCGAGCCCGCGGTCGAGGATCCGAAACCCGTGCGCGGGGTGATCGCCAACGTCCCGGACGTCGCGGTGGAGATCGACTACGACAGCCTGACCCTGGCCCAGGTGCGGGCGCGGCTGCAGTCGCTCTCGGTCAACGAACTCGAGGAACTGCTGGCCTACGAGGAGACCGGCAAGGCCCGGGCCCCCTTCCAGACGCTGCTGGCCAACAGGATCACGCGCGCGTCGGCGAAGTGACGGCGGGGGACGCCGGGAGCGGCGCCGAGCAGGGTAGGTCCCCGGAGAATCCGTGGCCGGTGCGCGCCGTCGCGACGCGGGTGGCCAAGTACATCGACCGGCTCGGGATGGTCTGGGTCGAAGGGCAGCTGACCGAGATCAAGGTGCGTCAGTCGACCGCCTGGATGGTGCTGCGCGATCCCGCAGCCGATATGTCGCTGTCGGTGAGCTGCCCGCGGGACCTGGTCGCCAATTCCCCGGTTCCGCTGACCGAGGGCACCCAGGTGATCATGCTCGGCAAGCCTCAGTTCTACACCCGAAACGGGTCATTCTCGTTGCGGATCAACGAGATTCGCGCCGTCGGTATGGGCGAGCTGTTGGCCCGCATCGAGCGGCTGCGCCAGCTGCTGCACGCCGAGGGATTGTTCGACCCGCGGCTCAAGCGGCGACTGCCGTTCCTGCCGTCGACCGTCGGGCTGATCACCGGGCGAGCCAGCGCCGCCGAGCACGACGTGACGTCGGTGGCAGCGGCCCGCTGGCCCGCGGTGCGGTTCGCGGTCCGCAACACCGCGGTGCAGGGGCCGACGGCGGTGGCCCAGATCGTCGAGGCACTGGCAGCCCTGGATCGCGACCCCGAGGTCGACGTGATCGTCATCGCCCGCGGCGGCGGCAGCGTGGAGGATCTGTTGCCGTTCTCCGACGAGACGCTGTGCCGGGCCATCGCCGCGTGCACGACGCCCGTGGTCAGCGCGGTGGGGCACGAACCGGACAACCCACTGTCGGATCTGGTGGCCGACGTGCGCGCGGCGACCCCGACCGATGCGGCCAAACGGGTCGTGCCCGACGCGGTCGCCGAACAGGCTCTGATTGGGGAACTGCGGACGCGCAGCGCACGCGCCCTGCGCAACTGGGTCGCCCGGGAGGAACGCCACGTCGCGCAGTTGCGCAGCCGGCCGGTGCTGGCCGAGCCGCTGCGGATGCTCGAGGTGCGCGCCGATGAGGTCACGCGGGCCCGGGCCGCCGCGCGGCGCGATATCACCCGGATGATCGGCGCCGAGACCGAGCGGGTCGGTCACCTGTCGGCCCGGCTGGGCACGCTGGGCCCGGCCGCGACGCTGGCCCGGGGTTATGCGGTAGTACAAACCGGTGACCGGGTGCTGCGGTCGGTTTCCGACGCCCCGGCCGGGACCGCGCTGCGGATCCGGGTCGCCGACGGCGCGGTGACTGCCGTGAGTGGAGGGAAGGATGATGACTAGAGACATTAGTGAGCTCGGGTATGAGGAATGCCGCGA
>JAKIXW010000343.1 GCA_022708865.1 Acidobacteriota bacterium | reverse complement strand
CGTCCGGTCTTGATGGTCTACTCCTACCAGTCAGCGCAGGCCATCGCGCGCGACATCCAATCCCTCTCTCCCGCAGGGGTTATCGCCGACCCTCAGGACTGGTCACCCGAACTCAACGGCGCCGTGCGCAGCGCGGGGGCCGCGGGCATCACGCTCGGCGCCGATGGGCCCCCGGTAGCCACCCGGCGCACCGCCGGGCCGGTCGGCGCGGGCGCCGGACTGGACATCCTGAGCAGCGGCACCACCGGCGCACCCAAGCGGGTGCACATCCCGACCGCGGTGCTGGCGCAACACGTTCGGACACCGCTGACTCCCATCAGTAATTGATGGGCCAACTGTAAGCTATTCGGCATCCCGCCCGCCGGGAATGCCCGAACCGGTCAGAAGCTGATCTCGCCACGCTCGGCGGCCAGCGCGATGTCGGAGCGAAAATGGCTGCCCGGCAACCGAATCGATGCCGCGGTGGCGTAGGCGACGGTGCGCGCAGCGGTCAGGTCCGGGCCCGTGCCGACCACCGAGAGCACCCGGCCGCCAGCGGACACCACGGCCCCGTCGTCGCGACGGGCGGTGCCGGCGTGCAGCACCCCGGGCGCCTCCGACCCGGTGATGACGTCGCCGGTCCGCGGCTTGCCCGGGTAGTTCTCCGCGGCGATGACGACGGTGACGGCGGCGCCGGGTTGCCAGCGCAACGGATCGGCCCAAGCCAGAGTGCCGGTGGCCGCGGCGTTGAGCAATCCACCGAGCGGGGTGTCCAGCAGGGCGAGCACCGCCTGGGTCTCCGGGTCGCCGAACCGGCAGTTGAACTCCACCACCGACGGCCCCGCGGAGGTGATCGCCAGACCCGCGTATAGCAACCCGGAGAACGGACTTCCGCGCCGAACCATCTCAGCGGCAACGGGTTTGACGATTTCCTCAACGATCGATGCGACGGCGTCATCGGGCAGCCAGGGCAGTGGCGCATAGGCGCCCATCCCCCCGGTGTTGGGCCCGGTGTCCCCGTCCCCGACGCGCTTGAAGTCCTGTGCGGGCAGCAGCGGCAGCACAGTCTCACCGTCGACGACGCAGAACAGTGACACCTCGGGGCCGTCCAGGAAGGATTCCAGCAGCACCGGATGACCGGTCTCGAGCAGCTCGGCGGCATGCGCCCGGGCGGCGTCGCGGTCGGTGGTGACCACCACTCCCTTGCCGGCGGCCAGGCCGTCGTCCTTGACCACCCAGGCGCGCTGGCCGGCGGGCGGCCCGAACCGGTTCAGTGCGGCGTCGAGATGCGCCGGGTTGTCGACGGTCTCGCTGGTGGCGGTGCGGACCCCCGCGGCCGCCATCACGTCCTTGGCGAAAGCCTTCGAGCCCTCGATGCGGGCGGCGTCCTTCGACGGCCCGAAGCAGGCGATGCCGGCGGCCCGCAGCGCGTCGGCGACACCGAGCACCAGGGGTACCTCGGGGCCGATCACCACCAGATCGGCGGCGAATTGCCGGGCCAGCGCAACGACCGCCGGACCGGACGTCACGTCGACGTCGTGCTGTTCGGCGATCGATGCCGTGCCGGCGTTTCCCGGCGCCACGGCCAGCGCCTCGACCGCGGGATCGCGCCGCAACGCGAGCAGCAGGGCATGTTCACGGGCACCGGAACCGATCACGAGGACGCGCACGGGGAAACCCTATCGGACCTGCACCGGACCGGTGATCAACGGGAAGCGCCCAGGACGTAGTGGCCGTCGTCCGGGTGGTGGTACCAGCCGCCGGCCGCGGCGGTGCCGCCGTCGACGTGCACGGTCTGGCCGGTGACGTAGGCGCTCAGATCGCTGGCGAGAAACACTGCGGCCCCGGCCATCTCGTCGACATGACCGGGGCGGCCCAGGGGAACCATGTGGCTGGCACTCTGCCCGCCGCTGGGCGATAGCCGGGTCAGCGCCTCGGTGAGGGTGAAGTCCGGGGCCAGCGCATTGACCCGGATACCGTGCGGAGCGAGTTCGAGGGCCGCCGTCTTGGTGTAGTTCAGGACGCCGGCCTTGGCCGCCGCATAGGCCGCATACCCGGGCGCGGCCCGGGTGCCCTCGATGGAACTGACGTTGATGATGCTGCCGCCGGTTCCGGCGGCCACCATCGCGCGGGCGACCCGCTGGGTACACAGCAGAACCTGGGTCAGGTTGGACCGGATCAGCGCGTCCCAGCCATTGGCCGAGGTGTCCAGCAGATCCGAATGGAACGTCCCGCCGGCGTTGTTCACCAGGATCGACGGGGTGCCGAGGGCCTCGATCGTTCGGGCGAGTGCGGCGTCGACCTGGCCGGCGTCCCGGACGTCGAGCACACATTCGAGCGCGCCGATCTCCCGGGCCGCCGACGCCCCGGACTGCGGATCCTTCTCCCAGATCGCCACGCGAGCACCGAATTCCGCGAAGCCCGCCGCGATACCGCGGCCGATGCCCGCACCACCACCCGTCACCACCGCCACGCGGCCGTCGAGGGCTACCGCGTCGCGCCCCAGGACCATCGGCTAATCGATATCGTCGAGCGACGTGCCGGAGTGCATCTTCAGCGCCGCGTTGACGTTCGCCTTGCGGTCCTCGCCCTGACCCTTGGCCGCCGCCTTCTTGCGGCGGTTCACCACGGTGTCGACGGCGCCGTTGAGCGCGGAACCCAGCGGGAAGCCCAGATACTGGGTGAGGAAGACGGCCATTTCCTTGAGTTCGGTATCGGTGAGTTCACCGTTGAGCAGGGCCGCGTTGATCTGGATCTCGGCCAGGTCCTGCCGGCCGACCGCCGTCACGCACGCCAGTGTCATGATGCGTTTCTCCCGCATCGACAGGCTCGAATCGCTCCAGACTGTCCCGAAGAGGTGATCGACCGTCAGGTCGAAGTACGGATCGCCCTTGATGTCGGGCATCTCCCAGCCGTAGACCTCGTTCATCTTCGCGAGGCCCTTGCGGCGCAGTTCTTCGTTCGACACTTCGTTCACTCCTTCGTGGCTTCGTGCGGAACACCCAGGCCGGCGGCCAGGTCCCGAATGGCGACCTCGGCCAGCGGTAGATCGACACCGACGGACTCGCCGAGTTCCAGTGCCAGGCCCAGATCCTTCTCGCCCAGGCCGCGGGTGTGCATGAACA
>JAKIXW010000342.1 GCA_022708865.1 Acidobacteriota bacterium | reverse complement strand
CGGTGAGTTCGGTGAAGTACTGAAACATTTCGAGCAGCGCCATGCCCTGCTCCTCGACGGTGGCTCCGCGCTTGAACTCGTCGTCATCGCTGCCGAACAACTCCTGGGTGAGCCTGAGCATGAACGCGAAGTCGGACTCGGGCACCCCGAGCAGCGTCATGATCATGTACAGCGGATAGTTGACCGCCACCTGCTGGACGAAATCGCACTCCGGACCCTCGGCGGCCATCTTGTCGACGAACCGCTCGGCCAGTTCGTCGGCCCGATCCTTCAACGCGCGCATGGCTTTCGGCCGGAACCAGTTGGCCCCGATGGCCCGCAGGTCACGGTGCAACGGGTCGTCGGCGTGGATCAACGTCCGGATTCCCAGGGCGGCCTGTTGCTCGTCGCCCTCCCGGGTGGTCAGCACCGGGCGCGGCGAGTTGGTGAAGATGTCGTTGGCGCGCTCGATCTCCATGATGTCGGCGTGCTTGGTGATGGCCCAGAACGGCGCGTACCCGGGCACCTCGACCCACGACACCGGGGCGTCGGCCCGCAACTGTGCGAGCCCCGCATGCAGACGAACCTCGTCGGTGTAGGCCTTCGGATCGGCGAGCATCGCCCCGGCTGATTCGACGGTCGGACTGGCCATCCCCACGCTCCTCATGCTGTGACGCCGCTCACCGGCGAAACCACAGTATCAGTTCCGGTAAGTTATTCAGTATCGGCTGGGGCCAGCATTCCGGTAGCCGTCTCGGCCCGTTCCTGATACGCCCGCCGGGCGTCGGCGTCGAAGTCCAGGAAGACCCGATCGGAACCCACCTTCCCGTTGAGCCACCGGCGACCCCGGGGGCCCAGCATCGACATCAGCGGGGCCATGAAACGCATCGGATACGGAACCACGACAAGGGTTTTCGGCTTCTCGAGCACCTTGAGCACGGCGGCGGCGACCTCCGCCGGGGCGACTGCTTTGCTGCCCAATGGTGTCCTGGTGCCTGCGATCAGGTCGGTGGCGGTGAACGGCGGCATCACCACGCTGACGTGCACGCCGTGCGGGGCGAACTCGTCGGCCATCGCCGTCGACATCCCCACCACCGCGAACTTCGTTCCGGCGTACACCACCTGCCCCGGCACCGGCACCGCCCCGGCCAGGGACGCGATGTTGACGATGTGCCCGCTGCGGCGATCGACCATCTCGGGCAGCACCAGCCGGCATCCGGTCAGCACCCCGCACAGGTTGACCTCCACGGCGGTGCGGATCGCCTGCTCGGACTGCTCGAGGTAGTGACCCACCGGCATCACCCCGGCATAGTTGATCAGCACGTCGATCCGGCCGCCGCCGTCGGCGCGGGCAGCTCCGTTGATCGCGACGGTCTTGCCACCAATGTTCATTGGATTTCCTTGTCAGTCATTCACTTTCGCGCGGACATCCTCGAGCACTCCCGCGATGACGGCCTCCGGTGTCCCGCCGGCGAAGCCGGGCAGGACCCGGTCGATCACGCCCGCGCAGCGCGCTGCCAGCTCCGCGGCGACCTGGTCGATCGGGGCGACGACGGCAAAGGCGCCCAGCATCTCGTCGTCGATCAGCCCCGCCATCGCGTCCCAGGCGCCCTCGATGGACAGCCGACGCAACTCGGGCTGCAATTCGCCCCAGCCGTGCAGGTCGAGCACCTTGCGATAGGCGGGCGTGGACGCATAGAACGCAATCTGCTTGCGGTAGGCCGCCGCCGCGGCCGCCATCTCGCCTTCGTCCCGGCCGGTCACGACGAACACGGGACCGGACACCTGGAACTGCGCGCGCCGGCGGCCGGCCCGATCGAGGCCGCGCTGCAGCGCCGGCATGGTGACCTCGTCGAGGTAGCGCCGCGTCGTGAACGCGTGGGCGAGTAGACCGTCGGCGACCTCGCCGCACACCTGCGTCATGGCCTCACCGACCGCGGCGATGAAGATGTTCGGGTCCGGCTGCCCGGACGGTGCGGGGGTGAACATCGGGGTCATCAGGGTGTGGCGGTAGAACTCACCCTCGAACCGCAGCCGGTCGCCGGTCCGCCAGCAGCGCCAGATCTCCCGCAGCGCCGCAACGAATTCGGCCATCCGGCCTACTGGGTGGCTCCACGGCATGCCGAACCGCTTCTCGATGTGCGGCTGGATCTGGGTGCCCAGGCCGAGCAGGAATCGGCCCCGGGAGAACGCCTGCAGGTCCCAGGCCGTCTGCGCGACGGTCATGGGGTTGCGCGCGAAAGCGACGGCGACGCTGGTGCCCACCTCTAGTGTCGAGGTGTGTTCGGCGGCCAGCAGCATCGGGAGGAACGGATCGTTGTTGATCTCGCCCGTCCAGCAGCCGTCGTAACCGGCCGCTTCGTAGGCCCGCGCCACCTCGGCGACACGTCCGAGATCGCTGGGTATTCCACGGTCGACCTTGAGCTTCCCGACCATGTTGAGGACGCTACAGTAAGCAATTCGGTAGGGTCAACGGATGTCTGACTGGGATGCCACGCTGGCCGATCTGCAGCGCCGGCGCGACCGGTCGACGGCGATGGGCGGGGCCGACCGGCTGGCCGCACATCACGCCCAGGGCAAGCTGGACGCCCGGGCCCGGGTGGCGCACCTGCTCGACGACGGCAGTTTCCGCGAGATCGGCACCCTGGTGGGCGGCGAGGTGCCGGCCGACGGCATCGTCGCCGGTTCCGGGTTGATCAACGGAGCACCGGTGATGGTGGGTGCCGAGGACTTCACCACCGTGGCCGGGACCATCGGCACCGGCAGCAACGCCAAGCGCTACCGGATCGCCGAGCTGGCGGTCCGCAACAAGATCCCGATGGTGATGCTGTTGGAGGGCGCCGGCTTTCGACCGGGTTCGCACGGTGTCCGCTCTCCCACCGATCTGATCGCCCAGGCCCGGTGCTCCGGGCTGGTGCCCACCGTTGCCGCGGTGCTGGGCCCGTCCGCCGGACATGGTGCGCTCGTCGCTCCGGTGTGCGACTTCCGGATCATGAGCCGCGACGGTGCGATCTTCACAGCGGGACCACCGGTGGTCAGAGAGGCAACCGGAGAGGACATTTCGAAGGAGGACCTGGGTGGCCCGGCGGTGGCGATCGCCAGCGGCGTCATCCACAACGTCGCCGACGACGACACCGCGGCGCTCGCGGAGA
>JAKIXW010000341.1 GCA_022708865.1 Acidobacteriota bacterium | reverse complement strand
GGTCGCCATGGTCTCCCCGTGGCCGCTCACCGCCGTACCGGACACCGCCAAAGCCTCAACGTTGGCGCGAAGCGCGCTCATCGCAGTTTCCTCCCAACATGCACTCTAGGTGCTAAGACATATCTAGCAGCAACGTCGGCGGGAGCACCAGTCAGCGTGACCTCGTCGCCGCCAAAGCGCTAACGCTTCGGGCGTGCATCAAGTCGGGGGCATCTTCACAGTGCGAACCGCGCCCGCGCCTCCACCCACCGTCGCACGCGGTTCGATTCCCCTCAGCTCCACGCAGTTTGTGCACCTACCGGGAGACTGCCATCCGGACGGACTGTGCGTCGACTCCGAAGGAGCAGTCTGGGTCGGGTGTTATGACACCGGTGAGTTTCTCCGGATCCGCGCCGGTGGCGAAGTAACCCATCGCATTTCGGTCGATCACGGTTGGGTGGTCGCACCATGCCTTGGTGGCGCCGATGGGCACACCCTGTACGTGGCGATCAACGACACCGCCCATGAGGGGCTGATGGCAGGCAGTTCGACGGGGTGGATCACGCAGGCGCGAGTTGACGTGCCCGGTTCAGGATCGCAGTAGGACGAGCCGTCTGCGAGAACTGTTGCGATCGACGTCGGCGCGTGCTTCGCTGGGGAAATCGATCGGCAATCCCTCGACAGACGGATGTGTAGTGCACCCACCAACAGCCCCCGATGAGCCGCCCGCAGCCGACGAGACCGACGTGCTGCTGGACACCCTCGAGCTCTACCGTGAGGAGTCAAAAGCCGCGCGGGACAAGGTCGAAGGGCTGCTCGCCCAATACCGCGCGAACACCTCTACCATGCTCGCCCTCGCGACAGCGGCCGTCGCGTTCTTCGGATTCTCCACCGGTCCGCGCCAACAGGTTTGGTACATCGTGGCGATGGCGGCCTACCTGTGTGCGGTGGGTCTGGCGTTCGCGATCTACGCGCCGACCGCGGTTCTGGTCAATGTCGCCGCCGACACCCAGGAGGCCCTGTTCGCCGACCCGGCCCACCCGCTGCTGCCCGAGGAGATCCAGTACGGCTACGCGGTGGGGCACCAGGAGGGCATCGCCGCGGCAATCGCCACTGTCACAGGCCGTTTCGGGCTGGCAAACCGCTTCCGGGCGCTGATCCTCGCCATCGCCGTCCTCGTCGTGGCCGCGTCGGCCAGCGTCGCGTTCGGCACCACCGCACCGGCATCGCCGACCCGGGTCGTCATCGAGAAAGGGCAACCATGAGCGATGAGGCAGACGAGCAGAAACCCGTGCGGATCAAGAAGGAACCCCGCACCGGGAAGCTGCAACCCCACGTGCCGACGATCCGGCCGGTCGACAAGGACGGAACGACGCACCCGTAGCGCGTCGCGTCAGAAGGTGTTCACCAGGGCGCGCTCCTCGACCATCTGTCGCGACATCGAGTAGTGGTGGTAGTGCATCGCGCACTTGATCACGCAGATGAACAACACGCCGGGATCCGGTCGGCGGCGCAGGATCGTCGCCATCTCGTGGCGGTAGATCCGGCGCAGGCCCGGGTCCGGGATTTTCGTCATGAGCCGCAGGAACAACCCGGCCGCCCGCAGCGCGTCGAGTGACTGCGCCCGCCGCTTGTGCCAGCGGTGCTGCTTCCAGTATTCGGCGCGGGCTCGGGAGAAGTTGAATTTTCTTGTGAGATAGAGATTTTCGAGACGTTCGAAGTAGAAGTTCGGCTCGTAGAGGTCGCGCATCAGTGCGACGTACCCGTCGCGCAGCTGTTCACGGGTCATCCCGCGCGGAATCACGTTGGTGCCGAAGGTCTGCTGGTCGTCGAGATCCAGCCGGCCCTCGTCGTACAGCCGGGCGTGCAGGGGCGTCTTGGGGATGGCCGAGAGCATGCCGACCATCGCATGCATGATGTCGGTCTGGCGCATGAATTCGCGCTGGGCGGCGAAGATCTCGCCGTCGTCGTGGTCGAATCCGACGATCATTCCGCACCACACCTCTAGTCCGGCGTCCTGGATCCGGCGGACCCGGTCGACGGCACTGTCCCCCTTGTGGACGTTCTGGTACTTCTTGGTCTCGCGCAGCGATTCCTCGTTCGGGCTCTCGATCCCGATGAACACGACCTGGATGTTGGCCGCGTCCATCAGGGCCATCAGTTCGTCGTCCTCGGCGAGGTTCAGCGACGCCTCGGTGAAGAACGAGAACGGATAGCCCTCGGCCTCCTGCCAGGCCGCGATGTCCCGCAGCAGCACCTTCACCGCGGCCTTGTTGCCGATCAGGTTGTCGTCGACGATGAACGCGATGGTCAGGCGCTGGTGGCGCAGCGCCTCGAGCTCGGCGATCACCTGTGTGCTGGTCTTGAGCCGCGGCCGGCGGCCAAACGTGACGATGATGTCGCAGAACTCGCACTGGAACGGGCACCCCCGGGAGAACTGGATGCTGCCGAACAGGTACTCGCGGGCGTTCAGCAGGTCATAGCGGGGGACGGGAACCTGCGTCATGTCCGTCCGTTCGGACTGTTCGTACCGCGGCTGGTGGGTGCCGGCCGCCCAGTCCTCGAGGAACCGGGGCCAGGTGGTCTCGGCCTCGCCGACGAAGATCGCGTCGACCAACCCGTCGAAGTAGTCCTCCTGCACGCTCACCCACGGGCCGCCGACAACGGCGAAGGCCCCGCGGGACTTCAGTTCGCGCAGGATCTCCCTCATCCGGGCGCGCTGGACGGTCATGCCGGTGAGCCCGACGATGTCGGCCCGGGCGACCCGGTCGTAGTCGATGGGCTCGACGTTCTCGTCGATGATCGTCACCCGGTGCCCGGGCGGTGTGAGGGCGGCCAGCAGCGGCAGGCACGCCGTCGGCAGGTTGCATTTCTTGCCGACCAACGGCAGCGCTCGCTCGAGACCCCAGTAGGACAACGCGAATCGCGGGTTGATGAGCACGATGTCGGCCATGATCGTCCGTTCGCTCGGATCGGTGGCCACGGTGCGAGGGGCCGGAGGGCCGCGTTCGTCAGTTGGATCGTCGTGAAATGGATCGTCGTTAGTTGGATGGTAGCCCTCGACGGCGCGGCCCGGCAGGCTGTTTGGCCGTGCGCCCAAGGCCCTGCCCGTACGATTGGCGGCATGACACAGGCCGCGGGGAGCGTCACGGCTCACGATGTTCGCGAGGT
>JAKIXW010000340.1 GCA_022708865.1 Acidobacteriota bacterium | reverse complement strand
TCCTGCGCTCGTTCACGTTCGGTCACGTCCGCCAGCTCGACGCGCTCGCCTCGAGGTTCCTCACACGCCTGGCAGCCCAAGGCGAGCGAGCCGCGCAGGTCGTCGGCGACGGCACCGGTGGCCGGGTGTTGGTCGATATCGACGACACGATCATTCAGGTGCACGGCCACGCCAAACAGGGAGCCGGGTTCGGCTACTCCGGGGTCCGCGGGCTGAACGCGTTGCTGGCCACGGTCACCACCTCCGGGTCAGCACCGGTGGTCGTGGCGCAGCGGCTGCGGAAAGGGTCGTGCGGGTCCCCGC
The DNA here is from genome assembly GCA_022708865.1 of Acidobacteriota bacterium. Classification (GTDB taxonomy): domain Bacteria; phylum Actinomycetota; class Actinomycetes; order Mycobacteriales; family Mycobacteriaceae; genus Mycobacterium. The sequence goes on along the minus strand of JAKIXW010000340.1, from coordinate 2,868 downwards.
GCGGAGCCAAACGGTTGGTCGCCGACGCGCTCAAGACCGTGCGCACGTTGCACCCCGGTCAGGGCAAGCCGCTGCTGCGGGCGGACTCGGCGTTCTACGGGGCGCCCACCGTCGGTGCCGCGGTCCGCGCCGGGGCGCAGGTGTCGGTCACCGTGCGCCTGGACCCCAAGGTCAAGGCCGCGATCACCACCATCAGCGAACACGCGTGGACGCCCATCGAGTACACCGACGCCATCTTCGACGAGGTCAGCGGCACCTGGGTGTCGCGGGCCGAGGTCGCCGAGGTGCCCTTCACCGCGTTCTCCTCCAAGAAGGCCACCGACCAGGTGCCCGGGCGCCTGGTGGTGCGACGCATCCCCGACTTCAACGCCGAGAAGAAGAAGGCAACCGGGCAGGGCACCCTGTTCGACACCTGGCGCTTCCACGCCTTCTTCACCACCACCGACCCCACAGACCTGGACACCGTCGCCGCGGACAAGACCCACCGCGGGCACGCGATCATCGAGCAGGTCCACGCCGACCTCAAAAACTCCGCCCTGGCGCACCTGCCCTCAGGCAGATTCACCGCCAACGCCGCCTGGCTGGTGCTGGCCGTCATCGCGTTCAACCTCACCCGCACCGCAGCCACCATCGCCGGCGCCGACCTCGCCAGAGCCACCACCGCCACCATCCGCAGGAAGCTGATCACCGTCCCCGCGCGGGTGGCGTCCTCGGCCCGGCGGGTCACCCTGCACCTACCGACCGCCTGGCCCTGGCAGGAAGCGTGGACCCGCCTGTTCACCCAGAACTGCGGCCCACCAGAACCGGTCTCTCCCTGACCACCCAGCCGCCCCGGCCCGACCGAACAACCGACGTGGAACACCCTGACAGCCAGGTCAGGACAACAGCCACGCCCTCAAGCCGCAGCCGCGGCCCAGAGCGAAATCAGCTCACCCCACCCAGGACGTCGGTGGATCGAGGCTTAGCCATTGACGAACTTCTGCGGTCGATCCCACCGACACGTGCACGTTGACATCGGGACATTCCTGCTGGAACTGCTCGATGATGTCTGGAACCAAATAAGTTCCAGGCACCGAAGACGCGCCGAGCTCGAGCGTGCCGGTGCGCAGTCCCGCGCGGGCGGCAAGGGCGGACTCGCCGGCAGTGAGGTTCGAGAGTGCTTGGGAGGCGTAGACGGCTAACACGCGACCCGCGTGGGTGAGCCGTAGCGACCGTCCGTAGCGCTCAACAATCGGTTCTCCCGCGGCAGCGTTCAACAAGCGAATATGCTCGCTGGCGCTAGGTTGGCTGACACCAACCGCCTCGGCCGCCTGCGACAAGCTGCTGCACTTCTCCAGCTCTACAAGCAACCTCAGACGAGTGACGTTCCAGACATCCTGCAGTGACGGCACTTCGTATCCCCTTGTGACGCATCGTTCTAGCCCAACCGCTCGGCGGGGGCAGGGTCTTGACCTCCCAGGCTGTCACGGCACCCCAAGGCAGACCCCGGGCCACCGGAAGGCCGTGGCCCCGGTTGGCACTAACTGTAGTTGCTCATGACGTTGGTGACGCCGGTCCGCAAGCGTGAGGCCGGGGGCTGGTCGCCGGCGGCGCTGTGGGTTCGATGGTAGTTGTAGTGCAGGTTCCAGGTCGCGATCGCGTCGCGGCGGTGGTCTTCGCTGAGCCAGGGGCGGGCGTAAAGCAGTTCGTTGGCCAGGATCCGCTGGTATCGCTCCACCTTGCCGTTGTGGCGGGGCGTGTAGGGCCTGGTCCGCTGATGGCGCGCGGCGAAGGAGCACACCGCGCGGGTGAAGTCCTTGGCGCGATAGCAGGAGCCGTTGTCGGTCACGATCCGGGTGAAGCGGGTGACGCCGTGGGCGGCGAACCAGACGCGGGCACGGAAGAGGAACCCGATCGCGGTCTTCGCGGTCTCGTCCTCGAGGGCCTCGGTGTAGGCCAGACGGGAGAACCCATCGACTGCGGAGTGCAGGTAGACGTAGCCCGGCCGGGTCCCGCTGGCCTTCGCCTTGGCGGTGGCCCTGGCTGCGGCGCGGGCCTGGTCGGAGTTGATGCCGTGGATGCGCCAGCCGCCGCCGTCGGGGATGCGGCCGACCTTCTTCACATCGATGTGGATCATGTGCCCGGGCCACCAGGCCTTGATGGTGCCGGGCCTGCGCAGCGGTTCGCCGTCGACGTCGAGGTGATCCAGGCGCGCGAGGCCGAGCTTGTGTAGCCACCGAGTCACCGTGGCCACCGAGATGGGGATGTCCTGGGCCGCGAGTTCGCGCACGATCCGGCGCGCTGACCACTTGTTCTTCCGCATCACCGCTATCTGCTCGACCACCGCAACAGGTGTCTGGGTGGGCCGCTGGGCTGGTGCACTCGAACGATCGTGAAGGCCGGCTTCGCCGTGCTCGCGGTAGCGGGCCACCCACTTGCCCAAGCACTGGCGGGAGACGCCTGCTTCGGCGGCGATGTGGGCGATCGGTCGATGGCGGCAGCGCAGCACCAACCGCAGACGGCCTTGAGGGGTCAGCGGAGCATTACGGTGGGTCACAGGGCAGGTCCTTCGTGTCGGCGACGGTTGTCTTGGTCGACTTCCATCTTTGCCGCCGGGGACCTGCCCGTCCCTCACGACCTACGGCGCCGGGTGACACCAACCTCATGAGCCGCAACAGTTAGGCCGCCTTGATCACGGCCGGATTCATGATCAACTCGTACTCGACCGGGGTCAACCGTCCAAGAGAGGCCTGTCGACGGCGTCGGTGGTAGGTCCTCTCGATCCAAGTCACGATCGCGATCCGCAGCTCCTCGCGCGTCGCCCACGCTCGCCGGTTGAGGACGTTCTTCTGCAGCAACGCGAAGAACGACTCCATGGCCGCGTTGTCG
>JAKIXW010000033.1:14759-21102 GCA_022708865.1 Acidobacteriota bacterium | reverse complement strand
CGCCAGTCCTACCCCGACCAGGGCTATCCGGACCAGGGCTACAACGCTCCCGCGTCCTATGACCGGCCCGATTACGGTCGTGCCCCCGGTGGCTACGGCGAACCGGGCCGCGGTCCCGCCGACTACGGCGACTACGGCCAGCCCCCCGCCCCGGCGGGCTACGGCGGCTACGGCCAGGGCGGCCAGACCGATTACCGGCCGGCTGGCGTCGGCGCCGCGGTCACCCTGCAGCTCGATGACGGCAGCGGCCGGACGTACCAGTTGCGCGAGGGTGCCAACGTGGTGGGCCGCGGCCAGGACGCCCAGTTCCGCCTGCCGGACACCGGCGTCTCCCGCCGGCACCTGGAAATCCGCTGGGATGGCCAGGTGGCGCTGCTGAGCGACCTGAACTCCACCAACGGCACCACCGTCAACAACGCGCCGGTGCAGGAGTGGCAGCTGGCCGACGGGGACGTCATCCGGCTCGGCCACTCGGAGATCGTCGTCCGGGTCCACTGATCCCGCCGGTCCGGCCCGGGCGGAGCCGGGCGAGCTTCCCGTACCGCTGGTGGTCGCCAAAGTATCGTGACGTTGCCGCCGCGAACCGAGGGCGACATCAAGGGAAGGACGGCCAGATGCAGGGACTGGTTCTGCAGCTGTCCCGTGCCGGATTCCTTCTCCTGCTGTGGGTGTTCATCTGGTCGGTGTTGCGGATCCTGCGCACCGACATCTACGCCCCCACCGAAGCGGTCATGGTCCGCCGCGGCATGGCGCTGCGCGGGACCCTGCTGCCCAACCGGCAGCGGCGCACGACGCCGAGGTACCTCGTCGTCACCGCGGGCTCCCTGGCCGGCACCCGGATCACGCTCGGCTCACAGCCGGTGCTGATCGGCCGGGCCGACGATTCGACGCTGGTGCTCACCGACGACTACGCGTCGACGCGGCACGCACGACTCTCCCAACGCGGGTCGGAGTGGTACGTCGAAGATCTAGGCTCGACGAACGGTACCTACCTCGACAGGGCAAAGGTGACTACGGCGGTACGAGTTCCGATCGGGGTGCCGGTCCGCATCGGCAAGACGGCGATCGAGTTGCGCCCGTGACGCTCGTACTGCGCTACTCCGCCCGCAGTGACCGCGGCCTGGTGCGCGCCAACAACGAAGACTCGGTCTATGCCGGTCCACGGCTGCTGGCCCTGGCCGACGGGATGGGCGGGCACGCCGCCGGCGAGGTGGCCTCCCAGCTCGTGATCGCCGCGCTGGCCCACCTCGACGACGACGAGCCCGGTGGCGATCTGCTCTCCAAACTCGACGACGCTGTGCACCAGGGCAACTCGGCCATCGCCGCCCACGTGGATGCCGAGCCCGAACTCGAGGGCATGGGCACCACGCTGACCGCGATCCTGTTCGCGGGCAACCGACTCGGCCTGGTCCACATTGGCGACTCCCGCGGCTATCTGCTGCGCGACGGCGAACTGACCCAGATCACCAAGGACGACACGTTCGTCCAGACCCTCGTCGACGAGGGTCGCATCACCGCCGAGGAAGCCCACAGCCATCCGCAACGCTCGTTGATCATGCGCGCGCTGACCGGCCATGAGGTGGAGCCCACCTTGATCGTGCGGGAAGCCCGCGCCGGGGACCGCTACCTGCTGTGCTCCGACGGCCTGTCCGACCCGGTCAGCCAGGAGACCATCCTCGAGGCCCTGCAGATCGAGGGTGTGAACGAAAGTGCCGACCGGCTGATCGAATTGGCGTTGCGCGGCGGCGGCCCGGACAACGTCACCGTCGTCGTCGCCGATGTGGTCGACTTCGACTACGGCCAGACCCAACCGATCCTCGCCGGCGCCGTGTCCGGCCACGACGACGACAGCGCGGCTCCCCCGGACACCGCCGCGGGCCGGGCCTCGGCCATCACGGCTCAGCTGCCAAACGTGTTGTGCCACAACAGGAGATCACCGCCAAGAAGCCGCGGTCGCGGCGCCGGATGCTCATCGCCGCCGTGGTGGTCGGGCTGTTCCTGCTGGCCGGCCTGGCCGTTGGCCGCGAGATCATCCGCAACAACTACTACGTCACCGCGCACGACGGCACCGTGTCGATCATGCGCGGCATCTCCGGCTCGATCCTGGGCATCCGCATGCAGAATCCCTATCTGCTGGGCTGCCTCAACGACCGCAACGAGCTGTCGCAGATCAGCTACGGCCAGCCGGTGGAGAACCTGGACTGCCGCCTGATGAAGCTGCAGGACCTGCGGCCGTCGGAACGCGCGCAGGTTGCCGCGGGCCTACCCGGCGGCTCGCTCGACGACGCCATCGGGCAACTTCGCGAACTGGCCCGCAGTTCGGTCCTGCCGCCCTGCCCCGAAGCGCCCCCCACCCCGGCGCCGACGCCAACCCCCACGCCGACCCCGGCGCCGCCGAACAATCCCAGAACCGCACCCGGACAAGAGGATTCGCCGGCCTCGGCTCCACCGCCGTCCCCGTCGCCCACCCTGACCGCCCTGCCCGCGCCACCACCGGAACCGGGTACCGACTGCCGGGCGGCGGCATGACCCGCCGGCGGCTGGGGACACCATGACCACCGCACCGCAGTCGCCGGTGGCGCTCACCCCGCCGCTGCCGAACCGGCGCAACGCCGAACTGTTCCTGCTGTGCTTCGCCACGGTCATCACCGTGGTGGCCCTGCTGATCGTCGAGATCAACCTGGAGCAGGGCCTGTCCTGGGATCTGCTCGGCTATACCGGCTCGTTCCTGGCTCTCTTCGTCGTCGCGCACCTGGCCATCCGCCGCTTCGCGCCCTACGCCGACCCGCTGCTGCTGCCGGTGGTCGCCGTCATCAACGGGCTCGGCCTGGTGATGATCCACCGGCTCGACCTGGCCAACGGCGGCCAGCTCCCCTATGACGGCCCCAGCGCCGGGCAGCAGACGTTGTGGACCCTCATCGGCGTCGGCGCGTTCACCGCTGTCGTCGTCCTGCTGACGGATCACCGGCAGCTGTCCAGCTACGGCTACGTGTGTGGACTGACCGGTCTGATCCTGCTCGCCATTCCGGCGCTGCTGCCATCCCATTTCTCCGAGGCCGGCGGGGCCAAGATCTGGATTCGCCTGCCCGGCTTCTCGATCCAGCCTGCCGAGTTCTCCAAGATCCTGCTGCTGATCTTCTTCGCGTCGGTGCTGGTGTCCAAGCGCGACCTGTTCGCCAGTGCGGGCACGCACGTGCTCGGCATGGACCTGCCCCGGCCGCGCGACCTGGCGCCGCTGCTGGCCGCCTGGGCCATCTCGGTCGGTGTGATGATCTTCGAGAAGGACCTCGGCACGTCGCTGCTGCTGTACGCGTCGTTCCTGGTGATGGTCTACATCGCCACCGAGCGGTTCAGCTGGGTCGTCATCGGCCTGGCCCTGTTCGGCGCGGGAGCCGTTGTCGCATATCACCTTTTCGCCCATGTCCGCGTTCGCGTGCAGACCTGGCTGGACCCCTTCGCGGACCCGGACGGCGCCGGCTACCAGATGGTCCAGTCGATGTTCAGCTTCGCCACGGGCGGGGTCTTCGGCACGGGGCTGGGCAACGGGCAACCCGGCAACGTCCCGGCCGCCTCCACCGACTTCATCATCGCCGCCATCGGCGAGGAGCTGGGACTGGTCGGCCTCGCAGGGGTTCTCATGCTCTACACCATCGTCATCGTCCGCGGCCTGCGCACCGCGATCGCGGTGCGGGACAGCTTCGGCAAGCTGCTGGCCGCCGGCCTGGCGTCCACGCTGGCCATCCAGCTGTTCATCGTGGTCGGCGGCGTCACCAAGCTCATCCCGCTGACCGGCCTGACCACGCCGTGGCTGTCCTACGGCGGTTCGTCGCTGCTGGCCAACTACGTCCTGCTGGCGCTGCTGGTCCGGATCAGCCACGCCGCCCGGCGGCCCATCGTCACCGGGCCCATCCCCCAGCAGCCGATCGCCGTCGCGCGAACCGAGGTGATCGACCGGGTATGAACACCTCATTGCGGCGCATCTCGATCACCGTCATGGCGCTGATCGTGCTCCTGCTCGTCAATTCCACTGTCACACAGGTGTTCCGGGCCGACGGGCTGCGCGCCGATCCACGCAACCAGCGGGTGCTGCTCGACGAGTACTCCCGGCAGCGCGGCCAGATCACCGCCGCCGGCCAGTTGATGGCCAACTCGGTGTCCACCGACGGGCGCTTCCGCTATCTGCGGGTCTATCCGAATCCCCTTGTGTACGCGCCGGTTACCGGTTTCTATTCGCTGACCTATTCGAGCAGCGGGCTCGAGCGGGCCGAGGACACCGTTCTCAACGGCTCCGACGAGCGGTTGTTCGGGCGCCGCCTCGCCGACTTCTTCACCGGGCGCGACCCGCGCGGCGGCAACGTCGACACCACCATCGTGCCGCGGGTCCAGCAGGCCGGCTGGGACGCCATGCAGCAGGGCTGCCCCGACGGCCCCTGCAAGGGTGCGGTGGTTGCCGTCGAACCGTCCACCGGCCGGATCCTGGCCCTGGTGTCCTCCCCCAGCTTCGACCCCAACCTGCTGTCGTCCCACGACCTTTCCGCGCAGTCGGCGGCCTGGCAGCAGTTGCGCGACGACCCGAACTCGCCGTTGACCAATCGCGCCATCTCCGAGCGCTACCCGCCGGGCTCGACGTTCAAGGTCATTACCACCGTCGCCGCCCTGCAGAACGGCCTGACCGAGGACGAGCAGCTGACCGCGGCGCCGTCCATCCCGCTGCCGGACAGCACGGCCACCCTGGAGAACTATGGCGGCACCCCGTGCGGTTCCGGTCCGACGGCATCGCTGCACGAGGCGTTCGCCCGGTCCTGCAACACCGCGTTCGTCGAACTCGGCCTGCGCGTCGGTGTCGACGCGTTGCGGTCGGCTGCCGGTTCGTTCGGCTTCGACTCCGAGCCCGACCCCATCCCGCTGCAGGTCTCCGAATCCACCGTCGGACCCATCTCGGACCGGGCCGCGCTGGCGATGTCGAGCATCGGCCAGAAGGACGTCTCGGTGACGCCCCTGCAGAACGCGCTGATCGCCGCGACCATCGCCAACGGCGGCGTGATGATGCGTCCCTTCCTGGTGTCCAGCCTGAAAGCACCTGACCTGGCCAACCTGGCCGCCACGATTCCGATCCAGCAACGTCGTGCGGTGTCTCCGCAGGTCGCGACTAAACTCAGAGATTTGATGGTCGCCGCCGAGCAGAACACACAGCAGAAAGGGGCTATCCCCGGCGTGCAGATCGCATCCAAGACCGGTACCGCCGAGCACGGCGCCGATCCCCGCAACACCCCACCGCACGCGTGGTACATCGCATTCGCGCCCGCGCAGGCACCGAAGGTGGCGGTCGCCGTGCTGGTGGAGAACGGCGGAGACCGGTTGTCCGCCACCGGCGGCGCGGTCGCGGCCCCCATCGGCCGGGCCGTGATCGCCGCGGCCCTACAGGGAGGATCGTGATGGGCCCCCGAAGGCGACCGCGCGTGGGAGACGAGTCATGAGCCCCCGCGTCGGCGTGACCCTGTCCGGCCGCTACCGCTTGCAGCGCCTGATCGCCACCGGCGGCATGGGCCAGGTGTGGGAAGCCGTCGACAGCCGGCTGGGCCGGCGGGTCGCCGTCAAGGTCCTCAAGGCCGAGTACTCCTCGGATCCGGAGTTCGTGGAACGCTTCCGTGCCGAGGCCCGCACCGTCGCGATGCTCAACCATCCGGGTATCGCGGGCGTGCACGATTACGGCGAAACGGAGATCGACGGCGAGGGCCGCACCGCCTACCTGGTGATGGAACTCGTCAACGGCGAACCGCTGAACTCGGTCCTCAAACGCACCGGCAGGCTGTCGCTGCGGCACACCCTGGACATGCTCGAGCAGACCGCCCGTGCGCTGCAGGTCGCGCACGCCGCGGGTCTGGTGCACCGCGACGTCAAACCCGGCAACATCCTGATCACGCCCACCGGGCAGGTCAAGCTCACCGATTTCGGTATCGCCAAGGCCGTCGACGCCGCCCCGGTGACACAGACCGGAATGGTGATGGGCACCGCGCAGTACATCGCGCCCGAGCAGGCGCTGGGGCATGACGCGACTGCGGCCAGCGACGTGTATTCGCTGGGAGTTGTTGGCTACGAGGCGGTTTCGGGTAAGCGGCCGTTCACCGGCGACGGTGCCCTGACGGTGGCGATGAAACATATCAAGGAGAACCCGCCGCCATTGCCGGCCGACGTGCCGCCCGAGGTCCGCGAGCTCATCGAGATCGCGCTGGCCAAGAACTCCAGCATGCGTTATCGCAACGGCGGCGCGTTCGCCGACGCCGTCGGGGCCGTGCGCGCCAAGCGCCGGCCGCCGCGGCCCAACCACACCCCCAGCATCGGG
>JAKIXW010000033.1:0-14644 GCA_022708865.1 Acidobacteriota bacterium | reverse complement strand
CTGGCACCCACCGGCCCCCGCCGGCGCGCAGCACGTTCTCCCCCGGGCAGCGCGCGCTGCTGTGGGCGGCCGGCGTCCTCGGCGCGCTCGCGATCATCATCGCGGTGCTGATCGTGATCAACGCCCGCAATGACAACCTTGATCAGAACCAGACCCCGTCGACGGTCACCGAGACCACCATGGCGCCACCGGGCAGCCCGGCCCCGGCGCAGCCGACGGACTGGACCGAACAACAGCCCCGCACGCGGGTATCCCCGCACATCATTCCCGTTCCGCCCGGCCCCAGCGAGACAGCCACATGACGCAGCCCCAGCCACCCCAATACCTTTCCGACCGTTACGAACTCGGGGAGATCCTCGGATTCGGCGGGATGTCGGAGGTCCACAAGGCCCGCGACACGCGCCTGCACCGCGACGTCGCGGTGAAAATCCTGCGTGCCGACCTGGCCCGTGATCCGAGTTTCTACCTACGCTTCCGCCGCGAGGCCCAGAACGCCGCCGCCCTGAACCACCCGGCGATCGTCGCGGTGTACGACACCGGCGAGGCCGAGACCGGGTCGGGGCCGCTGCCCTACATCGTGATGGAGTACGTCGACGGGGTGACGCTGCGCGACATCGTGCACACCGACGGTCCGATCCCGGCGCGCCGGGCCATCGAGATCATCGCCGACGCCTGTCAGGCGCTGAATTTCAGCCACAACCACGGCATCATCCACCGCGATGTCAAGCCCGCCAACATCATGATCAGCAAGAGCAACGCGGTCAAGGTGATGGACTTCGGAATCGCACGGGCACTTGCAGATTCGCACAGCGTTACCCAGACCGCGGCCGTCATCGGCACCGCGCAGTACCTCTCTCCCGAGCAGGCCCGCGGCGACTCCGTCGACGCCCGTTCGGACGTCTACTCGCTGGGCTGCGTGCTCTACGAAATCCTCACCGGGGAACCACCTTTCGTTGGCGACTCACCGCTGGCGGTGGCCTACCAGCACGTGCGCGAGGATCCCGTCGCGCCATCCAAGCGCAACCCCGCCATCGGGCCCGAGCTGGACGCGGTGGTCCTCAAGGCGCTGGCGAAGAACCCCGACAACCGCTACCAGACCGCCGCCGAGATGCGTGCCGACCTGGTTCGCGTCCACAACGGCGAAGCGCCCGAGGCGCCCAAGATCCTGACGGACGACGAACGGACCTCGCTGCTGGCCGCCAACTCCGGCCGGGGCCTGGCCGACACGGATCAGATTCCGCGCCAGGGCAATCCGTACGACGACCGCCGGGCCGGGTGGTCGGTCGCGCGCTGGCTGACCGCACTGGCCGTGCTCGCGGTCCTCACCGTCGCCGTGACCGTCGCCATCAACACGTTCGGCGGCGGCACGCGCCAGGTGCAGGTGCCCGACGTCAAGGGCCAGGTGTCCGCCGATGCGGTGGCCACGCTGCAGAATCACGGGTTCCGGACCAACACCCTGCAGAAGCCGGACTCCGTGGTACCGCCCGACCACGTCATCGGCACCGACCCGGCCGCCAACACCTCGGTGAAGGCCGGCGAGGAGATCACGGTCAACGTCTCCACCGGGCCCGAGCAGCGCGAGGTCCCCGATGTCGCCACGCTCAGTTACGGCGATGCGGTGCAGAAGCTCAAGGCGGCCGGCTTCAGCGTGTTCAAACAATCGAACGCGCCGTCGACGCCCGAGCAGAAGGACAAGGTGGTGGGCACCAGTCCGCCGGCCAACCAGACCTCGGCGATCACCAACGAGATCACCGTCATCGTCGGTTCGGGCCCGGAGAGCAAGGAAGTCCCCGACGTCACGGGTCAGACGGTGGCGCAGGCGCAACAGAACCTCACGGTCTACGGCTTCACCAAGGTCACGCAGGTCGACGTCGACAGTCCTCGCCCCGCCGGCACCGTGCTGAGCACCAACCCGGCCACCGGACAGAGCGTTCCGCTGGACACCATCGTGGAGTTGCGGGTGTCCCGCGGCAACCAATTCACAATGCCGGACCTGACCGGCCAGTTCTGGGACGACGCGTTTCCCAATCTGCGGGCACTCGGCTGGACCGGATCGCTCATCAAGGGCGCCGACGTGCCGAACAGCGGTCAGCGCAGCGCGGCGGTGGTGACGCAGAGCCCGGCGGCGGGCAGCGGGGTCAACTTCGACGCACCGATCACGCTGGCGTTTGCGCAGTAGCCGCCCGCACAGTATCTGCAATCTCGAGTTCCAGTCGGCGCACCAGATTCTCGTCGGGTGCCGCACCGCACACCGCCAGCCAGTTGGCCAGCATCCGGTGACCGCCCTCGGTGAGGATCGACTCCGGATGGAACTGCACTCCGTGGATCGGCAGTTCGGTGTGCCGCACTCCCATGATGACGCCGCTGCGGGTGCGTGCGGTGACCTCGAGTTCGGCCGGGACCGTCTCCGGCAGGATCGTCAGTGAGTGGTACCGCGTTGCCGTGAAAGGGTCCGGAAGGCCTTGCAGCACACCGACATTCGTATGAAAGACGGTGCTGGTCTTGCCGTGCAGCAATTCCGGGGCACGGTCGACGGTGGCACCGAACGCCACCCCGATCGCCTGGTGGCCCAGGCACACGCCGAGGAGAGGAGTGCCCGTCGCCGCGCTGGCCCGCACCATCGGGATGGTGGCGCCGGCCCGTTCCGGTGTGCCCGGGCCGGGGGAGAGCAGCACCCCGTCGTACTGCCCGGCGACGGCGTCGGGGTCCGCCAGGCGATGGTCGTCGTTGCGCCAGACCTCGGCAGCCACGCCCAGCTGCCCCAGATACTGGACCAGGTTGAACACGAAGCTGTCGTAGTTGTCGACGACCAAGACGCGCATCGGCCCAGGCTACCGGGTGGGTTCAGTAGGGGATCGGTCCGGCGGGCTGCGCGTAGCGCATGCGGACCGGCTCGTCGTAGCCGGCAACCCGGACGTCGTCGCGGGCGTCCTCGGTGTAGCCGAGCCCGAACCGGACCACGTACTGCTTGTAGAGCGTGACCAAGGGAGCGGCGGCCAGGGCCGCCCGCATCGCGGCCACGTCACCGATTGCCGTCACCGTGTAGGGCGGGCTGTAGGTGCGACCGTTGAGCAGCAGGGTGTTACCGACACAGCGCGGCGCGGACGTGCCGATCAACCGCTGGTCCTGCATCTGGACGGCCTCGGCGCCGGCGCTCCACAGCGCGTTGAGCACGGCCTGGACGTCCTGCTGGTGCACCACCAGATCGTCGGGGGCCGCGTCGCGCGGGAAGCGGCCGTTGGCGTCGCGTTGTGCGTCGGTGAGGGTGATGACCAGACCGGGACCGTGCACAGGGCCGAGCCGAGCGGCCAGCTCTTCGGCCCGGGCCTGCATGGCGGCCAGCGCCAGGTTCGACGACCGGCCGTGGGTGTTGTCGAGTTGTCCGGCCAGGGCGTCGCGCTGCGCATTGAGGCGCTCCACTGCGGCCTGCGCCTCGCGGACCATGTCGACCAGGCGGGGGGAGTCGCTGCTGCGGATCTCCGTGCCGCCGGACACCCCGTGGGTGGCCGCCAGCAGCAGGCCCGCCAGCAGGCACACCACCGGGACGCCCCACCGCCACGGCGAGCGTGCGGCGTCGCTGGTGCGGGCCATTTGCTCCTCCCGGGGATTCCGGCTTTGGGGCTGGACTCGGCTAATCTCATAGCCAGCCTCATATCCTGACTCCGAAGATATCCCCTCAGAAGGTTGCCATGCCCAAGTCCAAGGTCCGCAAGAAGAACGACTTCACCGTCAACCCCGTCTCGCGTACCCCGGTAAAGGTCAAGGCCGGTCCTTCGAGTGTGTGGTTCGTCGTTCTGTTCTGCGGCTTGATGCTGGTCGGGCTGGCCTGGCTGCTGGTCTTCCAGCTGGCCGGCTCGGAGATGTCCTGGATGAGCGATCTGGGTCCGTGGAACTACGCGATCGCATTCGCTTTCATGATCACGGGGTTGTTGCTCACGATGCGCTGGCACTGACGCCGATCGGCCGCGATACGCCGTGCCCGGGTGAGGGATTGGTCACAGTTTGCCGCCAGCTCCCGAGCAGGCAATCACACGCGTGTTATTCATCCCCATTGTTGATAGCGTCTGTGGATAACCGCATTAGTCTTGGTAAGATGGCCTATGTATCCACAGCAGCAGACTCATTGGCAACCGAGGACGCGCGGCATCCTGGCATTCGCGGCACTCGGCCTGATCCTGGCCATCGTCGGTGTGACCGGAATCACAGATCCGCCGGGCCGGGCGCTGAGCGGCGTTGCCGCAGTCGGCCTGCTCATGTTTGCAATCACCGCCCTGCGGGCGCGGCCCAAGCTGGCGATCACGGCCGAAGGTCTGGCCCTTCGCGGACCGTTGCGCACCACCACGCTGCACCGGGCGGACATCACCCGGATCCGGATCACCGAGATCCGGCGGATCGGACGCAAGGTACGGCTGCTGGAGATCGACACCGCCGATGACCGGCTGTACGTACTCACCCGGTGGGATCTGGGTACCGACCCGCTGGACGTGCTCGACGCACTGACCGCGGCCGGCTACGCGGGCTGAAGCCCGCCATTCCCGCGACCGTGCGTGTCGGTCCGCAACACGCCGTGCCGAGCCGTGCTCTTATGCACGCTCGGCGTCAGCCTCAGCGTCAGGAAATGGTGATCGACTCGATGACGACCGGCTCGACCGGACGGTCGTTGCGGTCCACTGCGGTGGTGGCGATCGAGTCGACCACCCGCTGCGAATCGGGGTCGACGACCTCGCCGAAGATGGTGTGCTTCCGGTTCAGATGCGGCGTCTTGCCCACCGTGATGAAGAACTGCGACCCGTTGGTACCTGGGCCGGCATTGGCCATCGCCAGCAGGTACGGCTTGTCGAACTGCAGCTCCGGGTGGAACTCGTCGGCGAACCGGTAGCCCGGGCCGCCGCGACCGGTGCCGGTCGGGTCGCCGCCCTGGATCATGAATCCGTCGATGACGCGGTGGAATACCGCGCCGTCATAGAACGGTCCGGAGTTGCTTCCCGAAGCATTCAGTTCGGAGTACTCCTTGGTGCCCTGCGCCAGGCCGGCGAAGTTCCCGACGGTCTTGGGGGCGTGGTTACCGAACAGCGCGATCTTGATGTCGCCGCGGTTGGTGTGCAGTGTCGCGGTGCCGGTCTGAATGGGGCTCGTGGTCACGGGAAGCCAGTGTGCCATCTCCGCATCGACGGGTCCGATGCACCCTGTGCTCCGGCCCCGCCCCGGGCGCGTTCGCTCACATGATCGCCGCGATGGTGGCAGGGTGAAGGGCGCCCGCCCCGGCCCCAGAGAGGAAGCCATGGAGACCGACACCGACATCCAGCTGACCCCCGCACGACGGCTCACCCGAGGACTCGCCCGAACTGCCGCCGGTCCGGTCGACATCACGCGCGGGGCGCTCGGACTCGTCGCGCAGTCGGTCGGCGCGACGTTCGGCGGGCTCCGCCAGCAGTACCGAAAGAGTCAGGCGCGCAAGGAACTTCGTCACGAGCTCGCCGATGCCAAGAGTCTGGTGGCCCACGAGTTCGCCGACGTCAAGCAGGCCGTGCAGGAGTTGGCCGAGTCAAAGGGCGGCCGGGGCCCGCGACGTAAGCGCCTACTGATCGCCGCCGCGGGGGTAACCACGCTGGCCGGGGGAGCGGCGCTGTTCTCCACGATCCGGCGTTCCCAGCGCCGCTCGGAGCCCTCGCCGCTGCCGCCGAGCGTTCCCGTCGAACCCAAGCCCTGACCGGACTCGTTACCGCGCCTGCTCCCACACGTCCACACCGTGGACGGGCCGGCCATGGCCGGGCAGCAGGTGCTCGACCCGCAGCACCCGCAACCGGCGTTCACTTCGCCGTGCCGCGGCATCGTCCACCGTCTCCGGGGTGAACCAGGCCCGCCCCCGAGCCGTCAGCACGGCGTCGCCCGACAACAGCGTCGCACTGTCCGCGTGCCACAGCGCGAGCGAATCGTCGGTGTGACCCGGCACGTACAGCACTTCCCAGTCGGGCGCCCCGGGCACGAGCTGGCCGTCCTGGAGTGGCCGGGCGGGCTCGAGCAGTTCGCCGACCATCCCCTTCGATCCGCCGAAGCCGGCCACGGAGGCGCCCCGAACCAGACCGGTGAGTCCGGCCTGATCGAACGGCTGATTCAGCAGGGTCGGCCACGGCGGAAACCAGGTCGTCACGGTTCGACCGTGGACGAGGGAAGAACTTGTGGAGCCTAGGAGATTCGAACTCCTGACATCTGCCTTGCAAAGGCAGCGCTCTACCAACTGAGCTAAGGCCCCTGGGGGTGGTCGTCGGCGGAGTGCCACACCTCGCGGTGCCGCAGCCGGCGCACGGTCACCGCCGCCGCGAGGACGGTCAACAACGCGAGAACCCGCTTCACGGTGCACCTTCCTGCCTGCCGACTTCACAGGCTCACCGTGGGCCTAGGAGGACTCGAACCTCCGACCTCTTCGTTATCAGCGAAGCGCTCTAACCGCCTGAGCTATAGGCCCGTACACGGGTACGACCGAGCGACGAGATTACCGCACCAGGGGCCGCGCTCCCAAACCGATCAGTCGAGTCGACGCAGGCGACGCGAGAAGCGAACGGCGCCGGAGGAGCGAGACAATCAGATCTAGTCGCGGTCGGCCAGGGTGACCTCGACGCCGCCGACGATGTCAGTGCTCAGGTTGTAGACGAACGCGCCGATGGTGGCCATCGCGGTCAGCAGGATGATGTTGAGCAAACCGATCAACAGCGCGCCACCGAAGATGGACCCGGCCGAAACCAGTTCGCCGCCGCCGCTGTTGCTGGTCAGCAGATCCCCGACGTTGCTGTTGAGCTTGCTCCACACGCCCATGCCGCCGAGCACCAGATAGAGGAACGCCACGGCGATCATCCACACGAAGAACAACGCCACCGACAGTAGGGCCGACACCTTCAGCGCGCTCCACGGATCCACCCGCCGGATCTGCATGGTGGCGCGCACCGGTCCGCCGCTCTTGGAACGCGGTCCGACCTGGATCCGGCTGCCGGCGCTCGGCGTCCGATCCGGGGCCGTGCTGGGTGCCTCGGACTGATGCTTCGGTGGGCGCGGCAACGGACCCGACAGGTCCGGAAGTTCGCTGCCGTAGTCGGTCGGCCGCGCCACCTCGACGCGGGTGGGTGCCGGATCCGGTTCTGCCACAACCGGTTTCGTTGCCTGGAAGGCGGCCGGAGCGGCAGTGCCGGTGATGTAACGGCTGGCCCGGGCTTCCACGGGCACCCCGGTCGACTGCGCTGGGGGCGGCGGTGTGGTGGCCACCGTCGGAGCCGTCGGAGCTGCTGGCGGCGCCACGGCCGGCGGGCGGATTTCGATCCGAGCCGTCGTCTCGGCGGGGCGCGGCGCCGGCTGCGGACCCCGCGCTGCGGCGCGCTGCCACGGCGGTGCCTCGGTGGTCTCGCCGGACCCGCTCCCAGTCGTGGCCGCGGTCGCGCCCTCGCCCGGTTCGTTCGGTGAACTCACCCCATGCTCCTCACGTCAGCCCCGCCCGGCCTACACGTCACCGGCGTCGGGAGC
Organism: Acidobacteriota bacterium; assembly: GCA_022708865.1. Taxonomy (GTDB): domain Bacteria; phylum Actinomycetota; class Actinomycetes; order Mycobacteriales; family Mycobacteriaceae; genus Mycobacterium. The sequence continues at coordinate 7,132 of JAKIXW010000033.1, read as the reverse complement.
GGCGTCCTCAATATCCGCGCCGTCTTCGGAGACATCTTCGTCGGCATTGCGCGCGATTGCCAGCAGAGTGTTGTCCTCGCCGAGATTCATCAGCCGCACACCCTTGGTCTGGCGGCCCGCCTTGCGGACCTGCCGCGCCGCCGTGCGGATCACCCCGCCGCCGGACGTGATCGCATACAGCTCGCTGTCCTCGTCGACGATCAGGGCGCCCACCAGTCGGCCACGCTTGGTGTCGTACTGGATGGTCAAGATGCCCTTACCGCCGCGGCCCTGGACCGTGTACTCCTCGATATCGGTGCGCTTGGCGTATCCGCCCGAGGTCGCCACCAGCAGATACGTGCCCTCGCTGACCACATTGAGGGACAGCAGCCGGTCGTCGGCGTTGAACCGCATGCCCTGCACACCGGAGGTGGCGCGGCCCATCGGCCGCAGCGCCTCATCGGTGGCCGAGAACCGGATCGACTGACCGTTGGCGCTGACCAACAGCAGGTCGTCCTGGGCCGAGCACAGCACCGCGCCGACCAGTTCGTCGCCGTCGCGCAGGTTCACCGCGACGATGCCGCCCGAACGGTTCGAGTCGAAATCGGACAGCTTCGACTTCTTCACCAGACCGTTGCGGGTGGCCAGCACCAGATACGGCGCATCCTCGTAGCTCTTGATCTGGATGACCTGGGCGATGCGTTCCTCGGGCTGGAACGCCAGCAGGTTGGCGACGTGCTGGCCGCGCGCCGTGCGGGAGGCCTCGGGCAGGTCGTACGCCTTGGCCCGGTAGACCCGGCCCTGCGTGGTGAAGAACAGGATCCAATCGTGGGTGGAGCAGACGAAGAAGTGGTTGACGATGTCGTCCTGCTTGAGACCGGCACCCTGCACGCCCTTACCGCCGCGCTTCTGGCTGCGGTATAGGTCGGTCTTGGTGCGTTTGGCGTAGCCGGTCTCGGTGATCGTGACGACGACATCCTCGCGCTGGATGAGGTCCTCGTCGGTGACGTCGCCGTCTGCGGCGATGATCCGGGTTCGCCGGTCGTCGCCGTGCTTGTCGGCGATCTCCGCGAGCTCATCCCGGACGATCGCCCGCTGCCGCTCCGGCTTGGCCAGGATGTCCTCGAGGTCGGCGATCTCGAGTTCGATCTTGGCCAGATCGTCGATGATGCGCTGCCGTTCCAGCGCCGCCAGGCGGCGCAGCTGCATGTCGAGGATGGCCTGGGCCTGGATCTCGTCGACGTCGAGCAGTTCCATCAGACCCGTGCGCGCGACGTCGGCGCTCTCCGAGGCGCGGATCAGAGCGATCACCTCGTCGAGCGCATCGAGGGCCTTGACCAGACCGCGCAGGATGTGGGCCCGCTCGTTGGCCTTGCGCAACCGGTAGGTGGTGCGCCGCACGATGACGTCGAGTTGATGCGCCACGTAGTAGCGGATCATCTGGTCCAGCCGCAGGGTACGCGGCACCCCGTCGACGATGGACAGCATGTTGGCGCCGAAACTGGTCTGCAGCTGGGTGTGCTTGTAGAGGTTGTTCAGCACCACCTTCGCCACGGCATCGCGCTTGAGCTCGACGACGATGCGCAGGCCGACCCGGTCACTGGACTGATCCTCGATGTTGGAGATGCCGCCGAGGCGGCCGTCGCGCACCTGCTCGGCGATCGAAGTGATGAAGTTGTCGTGGTTGACCTGGTACGGCAACTCCGTGATCACCAGGGAGGTACGGCCTTTGGAGTCCTCTTCGATCTCGACGACACCGCGCATCCGGATCGAGCCGCGTCCGGTCTTGTAGGCATCCTGGATGCCCGCCGACCCGACGATCAGACCGTGGGTGGGGAAGTCGGGTCCCTTGACCCGCTCCATGACGGCCTCGAGGGTGGACTCCTCGTCGGCCTCGTGGTTCTCCAGGCACCAGTAGACGGCCTCGGCCAGCTCGCGCAGGTTGTGCGGCGGGATGTTGGTGGCCATGCCGACCGCGATGCCGCCCGACCCGTTGGCCAGCAGGTTCGGGAACCGGCTCGGCAGAACCGTCGGCTCCTGCACCCGCCCGTCGTAGTTCGGCGCGAAATCGACTGTCTCCTCATCGATCTCGCGCAGCATCTCCATCGCCAGCGGCGTCAGCCGGGCCTCGGTGTACCTCATGGCCGCCGCCGGGTCGTTGCCCGGCGAGCCGAAGTTGCCCTGCCCGTCGACCAGTGGGTAGCGCAACGACCACGGCTGGGCCATCCGGACCAGGGTGTCGTAGATCGAGGCGTCACCGTGCGGGTGGTAGTTACCCATCGTCTCGGCGACCGACCGTGCGGACTTCGCGTGCGAGCGATCCGGCCGGAAGCCCGAGTCGTACATCGCGTAGAGCACCCGGCGGTGGACCGGCTTGAGGCCGTCCCGGACCTCGGGCAGCGCACGGCCCACGATCACGCTCATCGCATAGTCGATGTAGCTGTTCTGCATCTCCTGCTGGATGTCGACCGGTTCGATGCGGTCGTGCGAGTCGCCTTCCGGCGGCATGGTGTCGGTCATGAGTCCCTCGTAATCGGGTTGATCGTCGTGGAGCCGAACGTCTTGAACGACTTAAACATCAAGGAATCGAACGTCTTTGGCGTTGCGCGTGATGAAGCTGCGGCGGGCCTCGACGTCCTCGCCCATCAGGATGGAGAACAGTTCGTCGGCGGCGGCCGCATCGTCGAGCGTGATCTGGCGCAGCACGCGCACCGAGGGATCCATGGTGGTCTCCCACAGTTCCTTCGCGTCCATCTCGCCCAGACCCTTGTAGCGCTGGATGCCGTCGTCCGTGTTGATCTTCTTACCGGCCTCCCGGCCGGCCTTCAGCAGTCCGTCGCGTTCGCGATCGGAGTAGGCGAATTCCGGTTCGGAGCGTTGCCATTTCAGCTTGTACAGCGGTGGCTGGGCCAGGAACACATGGCCGTGCTCGATCAGCGGCCGCATGAACCGGAACAGCAGCGTCAGCAGCAGGGTGGAGATGTGCTGGCCGTCCACATCGGCGTCGGCCATCAGGACGATCTTGTGGTAGCGCAGTTTGGCGATGTCGAACTCGTCGTGGATACCGGTGCCCAGCGCGGTGATGATCGCCTGCACTTCGGTGTTCTTCAGCACCCGGTCGATGCGGGCCTTCTCGACATTGATGATCTTGCCGCGCAGCGGCAGGATCGCCTGGAACATCGAGTCCCGGCCGCTCTTGGCCGAGCCACCGGCCGAATCACCCTCCACCACATACAGTTCGCACTTGCTCGGGTCGGTGGACCGGCAGTCGGCCAACTTGCCCGGCAGGCCGCCGATATCGGTGGCGCTCTTGCGCCGCACCAGATCGCGGGCCTTACGCGCGGCCGCGCGGGCCTGCGCGGACGAAACAGCCTTGTTCACAACGGTTTTGGCCTCCGCGGGGTTGGCCTCGAACCAGTGGCTGATCTGTTCGTTGCAGATCTTCTGCACAAACGACTTGACCTCGGTGTTGCCGAGCTTGGTCTTGGTCTGGCCCTCGAACTGCGGGTCGCTGACCTTCACCGAGATGACCGCGGCCAGCCCTTCGCGGATGTCCTCGCCGGTGAGATTGGGATCCTTGTCCTTGAGTAGCTTCTTGTCCTTGGCGTATTTGTTCACCACCGACGTCAGCGCCGCCCGGAAACCTTCCTCATGGGTGCCGCCCTCGTGGGTGTTGATGGTGTTGGCGAAGGTGTGCACCGACTCCGAGTAGCCACCGTTCCACTGCATCGCGATCTCGACCTCATGGCCCTCGCCCTTGCCGTCGAAGTCGATAACGCTGGGCTGGATGGGGCTCTTGGTCCGGTTGATGTGCTTGACGAAGTCGACCAGACCGCCGGGATAGTGGAAGGTGCGGTGCTTGACCTTGTGCGGCGCGGCCTTCTCGGCGGCCTGCTCCTCGGCGGTCTTGGGCGCTTCGGCGGTGTCGCTGACCTCTTCGTCCACCACCTCTGCCGGGGTGACCCGCTCGTCGGTCAGCTCGATGGTGAGGCCCTTGTTGAGGAACGCCATCTCCTGCAGTCGGCGCGCGACGGTCTCGAAGTCGTAATTGGTGGTCTCGAAGATGTTCGGGTCGGCCCAGAATCGGATGGTGGTGCCGGTCGCCTTGGTCTTCTCACCCTGGCGCAGCGTGCCCGGCACAGAGTTGTCGTAGGTCTGGAACCATTCGGATCCGTCGGTACGGATATCGGCTTCCAGGCGCGTCGACAGAGCGTTGACCACGGAGACACCGACGCCGTGCAGACCACCCGAGACGCTGTAGGCGCCCTCCTCGAATTTGCCGCCGGCGTGCAGCACCGTCATCACGACGTCGATGGTCGGGATGCCCGTGGCGTGCATCGCAACAGGGATACCGCGGCCGTTGTCGGTGACCTCGACCCCGCCGTCGTCGAGCAGTCGAACGGTGACCCGGTCGGCGAACCCGGCCATCGCCTCGTCGACGGCGTTGTCCACTACTTCCCAGATCAGGTGGTGCAGACCGCGTTCACCGGTGGAACCGATGTACATACCCGGGCGCTTGCGAACCGCTTCGAGCCCTTCGAGAACCTTGATGGAATCAGCGCCGTACGTTTCTTGCTTCTTCTGGGCAGCCACGGTCGGGGAGCTCTCCTCGGATTCGAAAGTGCTGGGCGGTACAGCACCGCCGCAAGTCTTGTTTGCAGTCTACCGGTGACGCATGACAGGACTGGATCTGAGGCCGCGTTTCTACGGGGCTGACTGCGCCGTGCACAGAATTTCTCGACCAAAGGAATGTTCGGACGTTCGAGCGGTCCGAAAAGCGTCTTCCCGGGCCGCTGAGGCGGTAGGATGCGGGGTCGATCAGCCGTACGTGTCGCGCGGTCCGCGGCCGGGGACGCTCCGGGGTCCCTTCCGCCACGACGGACCGACCGGGCCGGTGATCTTCAGCGCCGTCACCACGCCGTCTCCGACCGCCGCAGCGATCTTAGCGAGCAGCTGTGCCTGCACCATGCGCAACTGGGTAGCCCATGCCGTCGATTCGGCGGTGATGCTCAGCACCCCGTCCGTCAATCCGGTGGGGGTGGCGTGATCAGCGATCTGGTCGCCGACCACGCTGGGCCACTGTCCGAAGACCGCACCCTCGGACACCCGCCTGTTCCAGCCCCGGGTCTTGGCCAGATCCCGGGTGGCCGCGGCGAGCGGTTGCGGGTCACGGCTGTCCGGACCCGGGCCCGACCACCGACGGCGGCGCCCGGTACCCCGGACCCGGCCGACCGGGGGAGAGCTCCGGCCGCGGCCGACGTCCTTGCCCTCGGCGCGCGCGGCGCCGCGGGCCTCCTCGAGCGCACGGCGCACCAGATCGATGCCTGCGAGCCCCGCGAGATGCTCGGGCGGGCCCGCCGACGGGCCTCCGTCCTCCTCGGGTTCCATGGATCCATTGTGCGGCCCGGTCATGACATCAGCACCGACAACCGGTCGGCCATGTCGATGGTGATCCGCTTGGGCGCCCAGTTGCCGGGGATGTCCTCCGGCACCGCGGCCGTGACCAGGACCTGTTCCGCCGTTTCGGCGACTCCCGCCAACGCGGCACGTCGCGCGGTATCGAGTTCGGCGAACACATCGTCGAGAAGCAGCACCGGCGTCGCTCCGTCGGCCTTGAGCAACTCGAACGCCGCCAATCGCAGCGCCAGTGCCATCGACCATGATTCACCGTGGCTGGCAAAGCCTTTCGCCGGCTGATCGCCCAGGATCAACTCCAGATCGTCACGATGTGGACCGACCAGACATAGGCCGCGTTCCAGCTCCGCGGACCGTCGACGCGCCAGACCTTCGAGCAACGCAGCCTCGAGATCCGCACCGTCGGCCGAAGTACCAAGGACCTCGTCGACACTGCTGCAATACCGGATTGCCGCGGGCCGCGACGCCGGTGCCAGCACTGCGTACGCCTTCTCCACCTCCGGGGCGAGGATTTCGACGAGTTCCAGTCGCGCCGCCATCAGTTGCGCTCCGTGTGCCGCCAGGTGGCCATCCCACACCTCGAGGGTTTCCAGGGCGCCGCTGTCGCCCCGGAACCGGGCCGTCACAACGTTTTTCAGCAGCGCGGTGCGCTGCTTGACGACCTTTTCATAGTCGGCGCGAATCGCTGCGATCCGCGGCCGACGCAGGGTGGCCAGTTCGTCGAGGTATCGCCGTCGCTCACTGGGATCGCCCCGGACCAGCGCCAGATCCTCGGGCGCGAACAGCACCGCCCGCAGCACCCCCAGGATCTCCCGGGTACTGCGGACGGGCGAGCGATTCAGGAGAGCCTTGTTGGCCCGACCGGCGACCACCTCCAGATCTATCGCCAGTTCGCGGCCCTCACTGACCACGATCGTCGAGATGACCGCTCTGCTCTCGCCGGATCTGATCAGCGGCGCGTCGGTACCGACCCGGTGTGATCCCAAAGTGGCGCAATACCACAGGGCTTCAATCAGATTGGTCTTGCCGAAACCGTTGCGCCCGACGAAGACCGTCGCCCCAGGGTCGAGGTCGATGTCGACGGATTGCCACGACCGGAAGTCGCGCAGTCCGAGCCTACGGACGTACACCGCCGATCAGCCCGAGAGCGGAGTCCGCTTGACCGCGTGTCCGCCGAACTGGTTGCGTAACGCGGCAACGGCCTTCATTGTCGGTGAATCTTCTTGTCTGGAAGCAAATCTGGCGAACAGTGACGCCGCGATCACTGGTGTGGGGACCCGGTGATTGATCGCTTCCTCGACGGTCCAGCGGCCTTCACCGGAATCGTCGGTGTAACCAGAGATGCCGGCCAGACCCGGGTCTTCCTTCAGTGCCTTCGCGAGCAGTTGCTGCAACCAGGACCGCACAACGGTCCCGTTGGTCCACGCCTGGATGACCGCCTGGACATCGGTGATCAGCGGCTCCGCCGCCAAGAGTTCGTAGCCCTCGGCGTAGGCCGTCATCAGTCCGTACTCGATGCCGTTGTGGACCATCTTGGCGTAATGGCCCGCCCCGACCGGTCCGGCGTGCACAAAACCGTCCGCGGGCTCACCCGGCGGCCGCAAAGTTTCGAAGATCGGCATGGCGCGCGCGACGTCTTCGTCGGCACCGCCGACCATCAATCCGTAGCCTTCCTCGAGGCCCCAGACGCCGCCGGATACGCCCGCGTCCATGAACGCAATACCCTTGTCCGCCAACA
>JAKIXW010000339.1 GCA_022708865.1 Acidobacteriota bacterium | reverse complement strand
GCCCTGCTGGCCCGGTGACTGATGCGTCGGCGTCCGCATTCGAATTCCTCCCAATCCGGGCGTGGGTGAATCGGCAGCGTGGCCACTTTCCAACCACCGCGAACGTAGGAGTGGGCGTGCGATGTGGATTCCTACACCGGCAATTGGCTGTAGCGCTTACACATGGGCCTTGCAGCGGTCCTTGCACTTGGTCGTAGCATGTTCTTTCAGACACCCGCTGTAACGGCAGTTCATCCCTAGTCAACTGATTGTTGTTGGACCTCTTTAATGCGCTATAAAGGGCACGTGAGCAAGACGATATCGGCATCAGAGAGTGGGAGCGAGACCATCCCTGCCACGGCTCGTGACACACGGGACCACTTGATCCTTCGGGCAGGGCGCCCATTCGCCCCGATTCCCAGCGTGTTCATCCAGACCCCGACCAGTAGTGGGTCTAAGCCGGGCCCTCTGGCCGAGTTCGTCCGCAACGGTGACAAGCGCGGTCTACTCGCCTTCCTTTTCCTGCACACCATCATCAGCAGCGGCGACCACGGCGACGGCTGGTCTTCCACGCTCGACCTTCGGCTCTGGGCGCGGGCTCTCGGCACGGTGGAGACGGCCGAGGCGAGCGCTGCGTCGTCGGCAGCCACGAAGATCCTCGGTCGCCTCGTCGATCGCAAACTCGTGATGCGGCGCCGTTCCGGTCGTCAGAGAGCGGTGACCATCACCCTGCTCAAGGGTGATGGCACCAACACACCGTACACGCGACCACAGGGGAAGTCTGTGGAAGATAGGTTCCTGCGGTTGACCACTGAGTTCTGGACCGGCGATTGGGATCAAACCTTGAGCCTGCCGGCGATCGCGATGCTTCTCGTCGCACTCAAAGAGAAGCCCGAGTTCACCCTCCCCACCGAGCATATGCCGGCTTGGTACGGCTGGTCTGCGGATACCGCCGAGCGCGGTTTCAACGAATTGCGTGAAACCGGCCTGCTGCACGTGGTCCACGAGCGGTTCCCCAACCCGCTATCCCCCACGGGGCTGTCGACCCGCAACATCTACAAACTGCAGCACCCCTTCGACCGAGACAGCATCACAGACGCCAAGGCAGCCCACGCTCTGACCCGCAGGCAGGTGGCCTCAACAGGGGCGCCGTCCCATGACGAGGACGTGACTCATGTCAGCATCTGAGCCACTGGAGAAGCGGGCGTGGGTCGATGAGTCCGGATCCGACCCCGCTCAAGATCCTGGCACCTACATCCTGGCCGCCGTAGTTCTCGAGACCGCCCTCGAGGATGAAGTGCGCAGGACGATGCGCTCCATGCGGCTGCCCGGCCAGGAGAAGCTTCACTGGCGGGACGAGGATGCGCGGCGCCGACGCAGGATCGCGACAACCGTGGCGACCGTCCCGGCCCACAACTTCGTGGTTGTTCGCAGCACGCCACTCTTGCTGCCCCACGACCCCGAGCGAGCGCGCAGGAAGTGTTTCGAACGGCTCATCTGGGAGTTGACTCAGCTGGGCGTCGACGAGGCTGTGTTCGAGTCGCGGGGAAAGGCGGATGACAGACGGGACGCGGCAATGCTTGACAGCATGCGTCGGGCTAGGACGCTACCGCGTCGCATCCACGTGAACCACGTACGCGGGAGGGTCGAACCGATGCTGTGGGTGCCAGACGCCGTGTGTGGGTCCATCGTCGAGTTCCGGTGCGGCAACGGAGAGAACTACGAACTGATCGCCTCAACGACCACGCTGCACGAGATCAATTAGTCTGACGAACGACGCGAGCCCCAGGCCCTGTCGTCCGGCAGGAAGTCCTGGAGCTCACTTCCGATTCTCACCTCGATGGAATCGGCTACGCCACGATTCTTGCACAGTCTCGCGTTCTCTTCCAGTGCGACAGCCGGTCAGGGCCCGCCGCCCACAAGCACCCGCGATCTATAGCCGTTTCTTGGTGGCGGCGGGTCCCACATGCCCAACACGAGGGGTCAGACGCGATCACCGGACCCCGCAACGCGCCAGCGGCACCAACCGCGCCCAACCAACGGTGCTGGCGAGATCTCGGACTTGGGGTGACCCCCAGTGGAGAAGACGGGACTCGAACCCGCAACCCCCGCCTTGCAAAAGCGGTGCGCTACCAATTGCGCCACTTCCCCTGGTCACGACCCAGCGGCCGCGGCAAGCGTCCCGGAAGAAGTCAGTTCTCCCGGACCAACGAGGACATCGGAGCCAACGGTGATCACAGTTCTACTCAGCGGCGGAGCCCAACGTTCTCGTTCCCCACATCTTAGGGTCCGTTTCCCCCACACTTCCCCCATGCCCCCGACGATCCGGCTCCTGAGCGGGCAGCAGGACCCGCGTCAAGGGCTGTGACCTGCGAAAACGTGACTGCGCCCACTGACTCGAGGAATCCAACCCCTGCTTGCAAAGCAGGTGCGCTACCAATTGCGCCATGGCCCCGAAACAGCCGGGACGGTCAGCGGCCCGGCTCGTCGCTCGACCGGACGTCGTCGGTCGCCTCGGCCCACAAGTCACGCTCGGCCTGCTGATCGGCCACGGACTTGCGCATCGCCAAGGCGGCGAGCGCCGCGGCCGCGAGCGCTACCCAGATCTTCTTGGGCACGGCATACCTCCCGGCTTGGAGAACGACGGTGGTGGGCCTAACAGGACTTGAACCTGTGGCCTCTTCCTTATCAGGGAAGCGCTCTAACCGTCTGAGCTATAGGCCCTTGCACCATCGTGCGGCGGAGCACCGCCGCGACGCGCCAGACTACCCCACAGCCGCGACCTCGATCAAAACGGCCCATGTATGCCGCCCGCTCACCACCGCGCGTAACCCCAGATCGCGCGTGGCGAGGCCACGGCTGCCACCGAGCAGGCCGGCGTCCGAGCAGCTCGTCAGTCGTCGGTCAACGTCAACTGCACGCCCCCGACGAGCGAGGCGCAGATGTTGTAGAGGTAGGCGCCGAGCGTGCCGAGCGCCGTGAGCAGGATGACGTCGATGACCGCGATGACCATCGACAGCGAGGTCACTCGAGGGAAGCCGATCCAGTCCATGATCGAGAACGGATCCGCCGAGTTGGGCTGCAGGCTGCGGACCAGGCCGTCGATGTCGTTGAAGACGTTCATCCCCGAGAGGATCATCCACAGGACCATCGTGGCCACCACGAGCCCGACACCGGCCGCGAAGGACAGCAGGA
>JAKIXW010000338.1 GCA_022708865.1 Acidobacteriota bacterium | reverse complement strand
GCCGTGACGGCCGATGGGCACCAATTTGTGTGTGCCGGGCGGGATTTCGTCAATGGTGGCGACGACGTGTTCGCGGCCCTGGGCCAACCGGGGCTGCTTCTGGCCCGTCGTCGGAATGTTCTCGGTCAACTCAGAACACCCGCACTTGGCCCTCGAGGGCCGGGACGGTGTCGGGGAGGTGGTAGGTGTTGATGCCGTTGCGGAACATGACGGCTTCGCGGGCGTGTTCGGGGAGGTGTTTGACCAGCCAGCGGGGGTCGTCGAAGGTCCAGTGGGGGTAGTCGCTGGAGAAGAGTAGGATTTTTTCGCATTCCATCCACTCGAAGGCCCGCATGAGTTCGGTCTTGTCCTCGGGGTAGTCCAGGGGCTGGGTGGTGAATTTGATGTGGTCCTTGACGTATTCGGAGGGTTTGCGTTTGAGGTTGGTGTGGCTCTTTCGGGCTTCGTAGATGGCGTCCATGCGCCACATCAGGGGCAGGATCCAGGTGAAGGCGTGTTCGACGAAGACGATGCGCAGGGTGGGGAAGCGGTCGAAGAGGCCGTCGAAGATCATGCTCATCACCTGGTTGGCGGCCAGTAGTGAGTAGGTGACCATGAAATCGTGGTTGTAGCTGGGGAACCCGACCGGCGGGATGGGCAACGTCTCGAACTGACCGCGTCCCAAGTGGCAACTCACGGGGATGTCGTACTTGGTGGCCGCGGCCCAGATCGGGTTGTACATCGGGTGGCCCCACGCCGGACGCGGTTCGGCCCGGATCAGGATCTGCGCCATGTACGGGTGCTCGGCCCACTTCTCGATCTCGGCGACCGCCAACGTGGGTTCCTCGATGGCGACACAGATCGATCCGCGCCAGCGCTGGTGCCAGTTGTTGTGCGGATCCAGCCAGTGATTGGCCAGCCACAGATTGATCGCGGTGCAGAAGGCCGCGGTGGCCTCCGGAACACGCGCTTCGCTGTGCGTCGGTTCCAGGATCGCGATGTCGGATCCGGCCTCCATGATCAGCTGCTTGAGCGCCAGATCCGGGTCGCTGCAGGCGAATTCACCGTCGGCGGGGAACGAGTCCACCCGCATGGCGTAGGAGTGCGCGTAGTCGGGTGCGTCGTAGAAGATCGACTCGCCGACCCGGTGACTGCGGAAGTAGTCGGTGCGCCACGGCTCCGGGATGTAGTCGACCAGCTCGCCGCGCCGCGGCGTGGGATGGACGTCGGAATCGACGCAGCGGACCGGGACGCGTTCGGCCGGGGTGACCCGGTCGGTGGCGTTCGTGCTCGCGGTGACCGTCATCGTGAACCTCCTGCGGTGGCCGGGATGGCCGGAACCTCTATCCCGTAGAGCTCGGCGGCGTTGCGCCAGCAGAACTTGTCCCGTTGCTCGGCGCTGAATGCGCTGGGCACCTTCAGCTCGGCGAGATTCCAGTGCGGATAGCTCGAGCCGAACATCGTCGCGTCGTCCTTGCCGGTGAACCCGAACCACTCGCCGGCGAACTCGACATCGCCGGGCCCGTCGAAGGCGCCCTGGACGAAGTAGACATGGCCCGGCAAGTAGTCACTGGGCATTTTCGGCGCCCACGGGGTCTGCTCGAGGTGCGGGCGGCCGAAGCAGTCCATCCGCCAGATGAACGGTGTCAGCATGTCGCCGGCGCCGTCGGCCCAGACGAACTTCAGCCTGTCGTACCGTTCGAAGACGCCTTCGGCGATCATGTTCATCAGGTGGTAGAGGTAGTTCAGGGACATGAAGCCCTGGTACTGCTCGTAGGTCAGCGTCTTTCCGGAAGGTGTTGGCGGGAAGGCGATTCCGGCACCCACCTCGATGTGCGCCGCCACCGGAAGGCCCGCCTCGACCGCGGCCTCCCACAGCGGCCAGAACTGGGGCTTGCCGTAGAGCTCGCGGGATTGCAGCGGGATGCCGATCTGCACCACCCGCGGATGGTCCTTGTACTTGGCGATCTCGCGCAGCGATCCGGCGATGTCGTCGGGGTCCACCCTGATGGTGCCGCGGAACCGGTCGCCGAATTCGGGATGCTCCAGCCAGCGCTTCACCATCATGTCGTTGTGCGCCGACGCGATCGCGGTGCCCAGGTGGCGGTCGGGCATGATCCCGCGGGTCATCGGGTGCAGCACCGCGATGTCCACCCCGCGGTCGTCGAACAGGTGCCCGGCGACCACGTCGATGTCGGAACCGGGGTACTGGCCGTCGGGTCCCTTGGTGCCCTTGGCGTACTCGCCGCCGGGCGCGCCGTACCAGTCCATCTCGTAGTCGGGGAAGCCGCGGCTGCGGAACGGTTCCTGCATGAAGTTCTCCCGCAGGTCCTTGTTGGACCCGAAGAAGATGTGCACGCTGGCGTCGATGACGGGCGTCTTCTGGCCGTCGCTGTGCTCGATCATGACGTACTCGGACGGCTCGACATGAGGTTCATAGTACAACGCCGTTCTTCGCGAGCAAGAATGGAATTCTCAACTCTTCGCGCCTCGGTGCGAGATTTCGATTGTTGATATTGAAGAATGCTATTCTCGCTGTTGAACACGGTAAATAGGGCTGGAGGGCACCCGTGCAGTTGACCTTTGACAGCGATGTCGAACAGTTCCGCGCGGAGTTCAGCGCCTTCCTCGACGAGCACCTGCCGCCCGGGTACGAGACCACGGAGCGGACGCAGTCCTGCTCGCACATCCCGGAGTGGGCGCGACGGTGGCAGGCCCTGCAGTTCGACCACGGCTGGCTGCTGCCGGGCAACCCTCCCGAGTTCGGCGGCCGCAACGCATCGGTGCTGCAGCAGTACGTGCACCGCGAGGAGCTCTCGCGACGCCGGATCTATCACAGCTTCAACCCGCAGGGCGTCGGCATCGTCGCCGCGTCGATCCTCTCGTTCGGCACCGATGAGCAGAAGCAGCGCTGGGCCGTGCCCATCCTGCGCGGGGAGATGACCGCATCGGTCGGCATGAGCGAGCCCGGTGCCGGTTCGGACCTGGCCTCCCTGCGCACCAAGGCCGTTCACGACGGCGATCACTTCGTCATCAACGGGCAGAAGGTGTGGACCTCCGGGGCGCACGACGCCGACGTGATCCTGACCTTCGTGCGGACGGACCCCGACGTCCCCAAGCACAAGGGCATCAGCGTCATCCTGGTCCCGACCGAGTCCGCGGGCCTGGTGCGTCGCCCGTTCCCGACCGTCTGCCACCACGACGACCTG
>JAKIXW010000337.1 GCA_022708865.1 Acidobacteriota bacterium | reverse complement strand
TACAGCGAATCCATGTCGTCGCCGCGGCGAGCATTGAGCCGGAAGAACTCCGACCAGCCGCGCGGGTACATCAGCATGACCGGAAGATTCACCGCGAACCAGGCCAGCCCGGCGGCCAGCCCGGTCCGCACGAAGTCGGCGAGCCGACTCGTCCGCAGACCCAGGACCAGCAACGGCCCCAGCAGCAGGAGGGGATACAACTTGGCCGAAATACCCAGACCGATCAGCACCCCTGCCAGCACCGGCCGCCGCCGTGCCCACGCCAGCATGCCCGCCGTCGCGAAAGCCGTTGCCAGCGCGTCGAAATTGGTGAACGCCTGGAAGATCAAGATCGGCGAGCCAGCCACCAGTGCGGCATCCCACACCCGGCGCCCGGACAGGCCCGCGGCGGCCCAGACCGTCACCAGCCACGCCAGTGCCAGACCGAACGCGGCGATGTCGAAGAACATCACGACCTCGGCGACAACCGGCACCGCCGCAATGCTTTTCGTCACTGCGGTATAGGTCTTGGCCAACGCCATCGCGGTGTACTGATAGACCCCGGTGAGCACCGGATACTCCATGTAGCGCACGGCGGGCGTGCCGTCGTACTGGATCCGCTGTTTCCCGGTGGCGTCCGTCTCGCGCCAGCTCGACTTGTACGGGAACTTGCCCTCGCTGAGTAGTTCCGCCCCGTAGAGCGGCACGGTGTCGGAGTAGCAGAGCTCGAAGTACGCGCGCTGCCCGGCCCAGTTGGCCACCTTCTGGTCCGGTCCGCCATTGCCCACCGACTGCAGACACGGCGACTTGGTGGTCCAGCCCAGTGCGAGCGCCACGAGGGCGATGATGAACATCACCCGCAGCGGGGTGAGGAACCGTTGCCGTCCGATCAGGGCGTGCCGTCCCACCGGACCGCCGACGATATCCGAAAGTCCGGCCACCAGAACGTCATTGCGGCTCGGGCGATCCCGATCGTCAGCGCTGCGCAGATCCGTCGCCAACGGCTCCGGCGAGATGTTCTCTACCGTCACGGTGCCGGGGCCGGCACGACCGCGTTCGGATCACCCGGCGGCGGACCCAGTGGCTGCTCGGCGGGCGGCCCGGGTGCCGGCGGCGGAGGAGGCGGTGGCGGGGCGGGTGGCGGTTCGGGGAACGGCACCGTCGTCGGCGGCCCGAGCGGGATGGTGATACCAGGTGCCACCACGATGCTCGGCTGGATCACGCTTCCCGGCACCGGTGCCGGCGGCAGCCCATCGGGCGGTGGTGGCGGCGGCGTCGTGGATGGCGCGGGCGGCGGCACGTACACCGGCTGCGGCACGCCCGCATACCCACCGACTTCGGACGGCTTGGGGAACGATTCCGAGTCGGTGCCCTGCAGGGCGCCGTCCATGGTGGCCTTCCAGATGTTCGACGGCAGTCCCGATCCGTAGACCGGTCCGCCCCACTGGTTCACCAACGGCTTGTCGCCATTGACCGTGCCGACCCACACCGCGGTGGACAGCGAGGGCGTGAATCCCACCATCCACGCGTCCCGGTTGGCATCAGTGTCGCCGAGCTGGTTGGTACCGGTCTTGGCCGCCGACGGCCGGCCGCCGGACAGGTTGTGCCCGTTGGACCAGCCCGCGATCGGCTGCATCGCGGCGGTCACGTTGTCGGCCACCGCCTTGGATATCCGCTGCTCCCCGCTGTTGTCCTGGGTGCTCGCATCGAACAGGACCTCACCCTTGGCGTTGACGACCTTCTGCACGAAGTGCGGGGCGCGGTAGACCCCGGAGGCGGCGATGGTCGCATACGCGGAAGCCATGTCCAGGACACGGGTCTGGTACTGGCCCAACACGATTCCGTTGCCGGGCGGGCCGCCCTGCCCGTCCTCGGACAGCGTGTGGTCGACACCCGGGAAGCTCTTGGCAATACCCGCGCGGTGCGCGGCGTCCGCCACGTCGACGGGTCCGTTCTTCAGCTTCAGCATCAACCGGTAGTAGCTGGTGTTCAGCGAGCGCTTGAGCGCCTCGGCGATGTTACAGGTTCCGCAACCCTCGCCCTCGACGTTGGTGATCTTGACGTTGTTGACGGTCAGGGGCGAGCTGTCCACCATGTAGCCCAGCCCCATGCCTTGCTCGAGCGCGGCGATGAGTGCGAACACCTTGAACGACGAACCGGTCGGCAGACCCGCCTGGGCGAAGTCGAAGCCATTGGCGTCGGTGCCGCCGAAGTAGGCCTTGACCGCCCCGGTCTTCGGGTCGATCGAGACCACCGCGGAACGCATGTCCGGATCCTGACCCTCGAGGGTATCGGTGACGGCATCCTCGGCCGCCTTCTGCGCCTGCGGGTCGATGGTGGTGGTGACCTGCAGGCCCTCGGTGTTCAGTTGCTGCTCATCGATGTTGAACAGGTCGAGCAGTTCCTTGGTGACCTGGCGCTCGATCAGACCGTTGGGTCCGCTGGGCTGGTTCTGGTCCTGGGCCTGATCCGGCGAGACGGTTGCCGGGAACACCTGGGCCGCGCGCTCCTGCGGCGACAGGGCACCCATGGACACCATGCCGTCGAGCACCCAATTCCACCGCGCCGCGGCACCTTCGGGATCCACCGCGGGATCCAGGGTCGACGGCCGCTGGATCAGCGCGGCCAGCAGCGCGCCCTCGGCGACGGTCAACTGGTCGACCGGTTTGTCGAAGTAGGCCTTGGCCGCGGCCGAGACCCCGTAGGACCCCCGGCCGAAATAGATGATGTTCAAGTAGGACTCGAGCACCTGGTCCTTGGACCATTCGCGGGACATCTTCGTCGAGATGACCAGCTCCTTGGCCTTACGGATCAAACCGCCCAGCCCGGTCCGCTGATCACCGACGAGGGCGTTCTTGACGTACTGCTGGGTGATGGTCGACCCGCCCTGCAGATCACCGCCGAAGATGTTGTTCTTGAACGCGCGCAGGAACCCGGTGAAGGAGAAGCCCGGATTGGTGTAGAAGTCCCGGTCCTCGGCGGCCATCACGGCGTTGCGGAGCTGCACCGGGATCTTGTCGATGCCTACATCGACCCGATTGCCCTCCGGCGGAACGATCTTCGCCAGTTCGGAGCCGTCGCTGAAGAGGATGGTCGACACCTGGTTGGTCCGGATGTCCCCCGGCTTGGGTACGTCGACGATCGCGTAGGCCATCCCGAAGGTCACCAGCGGCACGACGATCAACAGCACCGCGGCGGCGGCGCACAGCCGAC